>JBDKIW010000424.1:0-3946 GCA_039796955.1 Planctomycetota bacterium | reverse complement strand
GTGGTTTGAGTTCCGGTGACCCATGCACCAAGAATGCAATCGGCCACTTTTCCGGTTTCGGTTTTGTGGTTGGCGATCAGCCGGGCCATCAGAGCTTCAGAGATCGTGATGTGCAGGTTGTTATTGAAATAATCTTCGTTGAGGACGGGACGCAGATGAGCTGCCGCGGCGGGGAAACGTGCACGAATCACTCGCCATGCAGTGCGTGCCCGATCCGAGGTGGAAACTGCCGGGGTGACTTCATTCTGCAGAACTCCGCGAATGAGGTGATCAATCTGCAGTTGCAGTTCAGTGCGGGCGGCAGTGTCAGATTCGAATGTCAACAGGGCGGCCTGAGTTGATTCGGCGAGAGCCTTCAGTTCCTGAATGTCCGGACGCAGAACAAACGCCCGCTGGTCCGCGTTCAGTGCCTCTGACAAGGATGTCCGTTCAATCAGCCCCTTCAGCGACTCTGTGGTCAGGTCCGGAGCAGTGAGCGTCGACAGCCGCAGGTACTCTGTCCAGAGTGCACCATTGGGGAGGGCATTCAGCGTTTTGCCGACGGCATCCGCTGCACTGCGTACCTGTCCACGGTAGTCGGTTGTTGCTGCCTGAAGATCGGTCACGGCGGCCGCCTTCAGGGCTGCTTCCACGAGGGAGACGCGTCGCTGAAGTCGAATTCGCAGGGCGTCTTTCGCGGCATCACCTGTCAGTGACTCGATCAGCGGACGCACCTCGGAAATCGCCTGCTGACGGGCTTCGACCGTTTGAGCTGTATCCCAGAGGGTGGAAATCTTCGCCTGCAGGTCTGTGCTGTACTGGTCAAGGTTCTCTGCGTTCATATCCTTTGGACGCGGCAGAGACTGCACCGCCCCGGCAGTTCCTTCAGGCTCATCCTGGCGAGCTTTCAGACTTGCAGACGGCAGCACGACAGCGGCCAGCACACTCAACATCAGCAGCAGAACTCCCGCTCTCCGCGGGATTCGCTTGGTTAACAACGTCCAGGTGCTGCCCACACCACTTCTCCTTCTGTCCATACGATCAAGACCGCTGCAGTCAGTCGATTCCGTCCATTCAGTATCGTCCCCTGAACTTTACGTATCGCTCATTTCCCAACTGCCACATACATTCCGAAAACGAGGGTTAAATTGCGTGACCGACACAGGGTTGCCAGATTGCCGATGTTCCCGTTTTCGGGTATTCATCTTACGCGTCCCAGAGTCACATCGCGACAGCGCAACATAGAACTCCTCCGGTTTTCGGGGCAATCTGTCGTCCAATTCCCGCTTCCAGCAATGGAGACCACCGGGGAAACCCGCTTGCGCAGAGTGCTTAAGTTTCCTGAATTACCGGATTTGCCCTGTTCGGCTCGGGTGGTCGGAAAAACGAAGGCTCTGTGCCGATGCAGAAGTTTCCGGATTTCGCCATACTGTTTGCACTGGTTGACTGAACCCATTCACGATCCTGATGATCGATTCAATCCCGGAACACGTCGACCATGGGGGCACCGTTCAGTGCCGGGCTTCTGTCCGTTCTGAAACTCGATGGAAAGTGATCGTCCATGTCAGAAGAGTGCAGCACAGCAAACAGTTCCGGTGATGTTGCGTCCCCTGAAAGCAGCTCCGGGGTTGCGGCAGGTCGCGACGGATCGACAGATTCCTCGCCGGTGCGAGTCTTTCTGGACGGTTTGCTGTACAGTGTTTCGCTGCCGGAACGCGTGGTGCGCAGTGCGGTGGGGCTGACTGCCGGGACAGCCAGGGAGCTGGCGGAGTTCATTGTCCCGCAGGCCTTTCAGAGTTCGAAAAGCTATGAAGTGGCCATTAGAAATTCGCTGAATTTTCTGCTGTCCAGTGTGGCGACGATTCCTCAGCCTGGGGGAAAGTCTACGGCGGAGGGAGTGTCGTCCGCAGCCGCTCAGGGCTCGTTGTCGACACCACCATCGGCCTCAGCAGGTGCGCCCGGAGCAGCCCTGGCGTCTCCTGAAACGGATGCTGGCAGATTTGTGGCAAAAAAAGCGATCAGTAATTTTATTGACATCACCGGACTGACCACGCTGCACATCTCACCACTCTGGATTCTGGCCATCGTCAGTGATGCCGCCTACGGTACCAAGGTCTATCTGAAGGAACTGGCTGAGGAACTGGAAAGCAAAGGTCTGATCGACAGCAGCTCCACCATTCATCAGGTGGACGATGTGTTTGAAGCGGTTCGCAAGGCCAGCAGTCGCGCGGCCAGCACCTTTGACCTGCCGCCGCTCTCACTGGACGAACTGAAACAGAGTCTGAGTCAGACGCGTGCGGCATTGCAGGAAATCGACCCCACGCAGTTGATTCCGGAAAGTGAAATTCGTCGCCTGTGGCAGGACATGAAAGAACTGGCGGTGAGTGAGAATGTGAGTCTGCTGGGGGTCTCGGGCGCACTTGCCATTCAAACGGTGGAACGCATTCGCGGAGCGACTCAGGGAACGCTGACGGGCCTGTTTGTCGCCGGGAAAATTGTGAACCGCAACATTTTCGGACACTACTCGCAGGCACTCGTGGATGTGCACCGTCGCGGAATTCTGCAGTCGATGCGCGATTCGTTTGAGCCCTATGCGGAGCTGGCCTGGAATAATCTGGCGATGTCCCGGAAAACATGGACGGAGCAGCTGCTGAATCCCTCGCTGATCAGCCGGGCCTGGAGCGTCATGAAAGGGTTTGTCGGTCGTGGTTCATAATCCCGTCCTCAGCGGGTGGTTCCGGATCAATCTGTCCATCAGCAAGGTGGTTCTGCCGGAGTTCCAGGAAAGGCCGTCGTCCGGTCTTTTACGGTGCGTGGGGAAACTTTAGAGTTCTGCAGAAACCCGGGACCCCCGGTTTTTCCGGACGAACCTTCTGCGATCTTCACTGAATGCTGCGTCATGAAAGCCATCCGACTCGAACAGCCCCGCCAGTTTGCCTATGTGGATATTGAAGACCCGGCAGCACCCGGGCCGGGTCAGGTCCTCGTGAAGACCCATCGCATGGGGGTGTGCGGAACAGACCTCAGCGGTTACCTCGGGAAATTCCCGTTTTTTCGCTATCCGCGCATCCCGGGGCATGAACTGGGTGTTGAAGTGATTGCCGTTGGGCAGGGGGTCACCAATGTGCGACCGGGTGATCGTTGCAGTGTTGAACCCTACATGAACTGCGGCACCTGCTACGCATGCCGTCGTGGACAGGGAAACTGCTGCACGACTCTCAACGTGATCGGTGTGATGATTGATGGTGGGCTCTGCGAACGTTTCCTGATCCGGGCCGACAAGCTGCATGCGTCCTCACAACTGAATTTCGAACAGTTGGCGCTGGTGGAAACTCTGGCCATTGGCTGCCATGCCAATGATCGTGGAAATCCGGGGCCCGGTGATCATGCGTTGATCATCGGTGCCGGCCCGATCGGGCTCGCTACACTGGAATTCACGCGACTGACGGGTGCGACTGTCACCGTGATGGATATGGTTCAGTCCCGACTGGATTTTGTGCGGGCGACTTATGGGATTGAAAACACAGTGCTGGTTCGCGGCGATGGCAGCGAGCTGGAGACGCTGAAGGAGATCACTGCCGGTGATATGTTTGCCGTCGTCACCGATGCGACCGGCAACCGACATTCCATGTCCACAGCGTTTCGCTACTGTGCTCATACCGGCACCCTCGTGTATGTGGGAATCACGACCGAGGAAATCGGGTTCACGCATCCCGTTCTGCATCGCCCCGAGATCACTCTGAAGGCCTCCCGAAATGCGCTCCCCGCCGATTTTTCGCGCATCATTCGCCTGATTGAGGAAGGCACCATCAACACCACGCCCTGGGTCACTCATCGCACACCTTTTGACCGTGTAATCGATGAATTTGAGTCCTTCACGAAGCCGGAGAACGGAGTCCTGAAGGCCATCATTGATGTGTCCGGCGTTGGCTGAGGCGTGCTCAACAAGCATTGCGGAAGTTCACCG
>JBDKIW010000423.1:0-3387 GCA_039796955.1 Planctomycetota bacterium | reverse complement strand
CACTGCCGGGGTTTGACGGTGGAACGCAGCTGCAACTTGAGTTGCGATTCCGCGATGGAGGTGTGGGGCGACTGCGTGTTTCGGTTTCGACGGAGCCCAACCCGGCGACCTGGGCCGGGGATCTGACCCTGCAGCAGGTCGGAGAACTGCGGACACTTGCCGCCACGTATCCAGCGGAATTGCCGGAGCATGTTCGGGAACACCTGCCGCGCTGGTTCGCTCCTTTCGATCCGGAAACAGCGGCTCTGGTGCAGGCTGAGCGTGCTCATGCCGCAAAGCAACCGCGTCCCGATTTTCGTGAGGTGTATACCACGGTGGGTGGCGGTCAGGATGTGTTTGTCCTGCGCCGGGGAGAAGTGGACAACAAAGCGGGGAAGGCCGAACCCGGATTCCTGCAGGTGCTCTGGCGCGATGCTGCCCCCGCAACTCCTCAGACCACACCAGCCGCCGAGCATCCGCGTCTGGCGCTGGCACGCTGGATGACGGATGTGGAACATGGTGGCGGCGCGTTGCTGGCCCGAGTGATGGTGAATCGTCTGTGGCAGCATCACTTCGGTGCGGGAATTGTCAGAACCCCTAACGACTTCGGTGCTCAGGGCGATCCACCGACGCACCCGGAACTGCTGGAATATCTGGCTGGCGAATTGATTCGCAACGGATGGCAGCTGAAACCACTGCATCGAGCCATCATGCTGAGTCAGGTCTATCAGCAGTCACATGAGATTCGCGAGGACAGTCTGCAGGCGGATCCGGAAAATCGCTGGCTCTGGCACTACCAGCCTCGCCGCCTGGAAGCAGAAACCATTCGCGATGCGATTCTGCAGCTGGGTGGCAGTCTGGATCGCACCATGTATGGTCCGAGTGTTCTGGACAACACACCACGCAGAAGCATCTATCTGCGGGTGAAACGCAGCGAACTTTTGCCGGTGATGACGATGTTCGATGCCCCGGAGCCGACACAGAGTATCGGGACTCGCATTATCACCACCGTGCCGACTCAGGCGCTGACGCTGATGAATTCATCGATGGTGCGGCAGCAGGCAGAAAAGCTCGCGGCCGCAATTCGCAGTTCGGTCACGAGTTCGCCTGAGGCTCAGATCACCGAAGCGTTTCAACGAGCACTGGGGCGTTCGCCGACGGAGGGGGAACTGACTCGGATGGCGGATTTTGTACGACAGCAGCAGGCGGCAGTCCCCGCGGACACGCCCAATGCGGACCTGCTGGCATTCACGGAATTCTGTCATGTGCTGATGTGCCTGAACGAATTTGTGTACGTGGACTGATGGTCAATGTGCGAGTGTTACAAACAGCTGGTGTCGAATGGTATTGCCCTTCGTGTTCATGAAATGGTGTCGCCCGTAGTTGTTGTGACAGGACATCGCCATACCTGGAAACTTCCTGATCGAAGCCTCCGGGCCACTGGGATGAATCGCGGGGAACCGATCTTCTGAGTTTTTTGGCGTTCTGGAGTTCTTCATGTTTGGCTACTACACACCTGGTGAACTGTCACTCCCGGCCCGCAGACGTTTTCTGCAGGATGCCGGGATGGGATTTGGCTCTCTGGCCCTGGCCAGCATGCTGCACTCCGAATCTGCGGCAGCTGGCGGTCCGGCGGACCCGCTGGCGCTGCGACCACCTCATTTTCCCGGTCGCGTACGTTCGGTGATCTGGCTATTCATGACGGGCGCACCGTCTCAGGTCGATACCTGGGATTACAAGCCGGAACTGCAGGCGCGGGACGGGCAGGAGCTGGCGGGGTCGGATCCGAAGACTGGATTTTTCACCACCAGCGGCAAGTGTCTGAAATCCCCGTTCAAATGGGCTCAGCACGGCGAATCGGGTTCGTGGGTTTCAGACCTGTTTCCACATCTGTCCCGCCATGTGGACAAGATGTGCTTTCTGCATTCGATGTACCTGAAGCAGAACAATCATGCACCCGCGTCGATTGAGCTGATGTGCGGAACGAATCGGCCGGGCCTGCCTTCACTGGGCGCGTGGATGACCTACGGGCTGGGGTCACAGAATCAGAATCTGCCATCCTGCGTCGTACTGCATGACACGCGGCCCCGCGGTGATGATCAGATCTGGTCGGCAGGATTTCTGCCGAAGACCTACCAGGCCATGGCGCTGGATGCGCGGCGGAAGGAGTCGATTGAGAACCTGTCGCGTGACGGCCGTCATTCGGATCGCCAGCAACGCGCTCAACTGGACTTGCTGCGGGACCTGAATCAGGCTCATGCAGACTCGCGCCCCACCCAGGCGGATCTTGCGGCGCGGATTAATTCGTTTGAACTGGCTTATCGCATGCAGATGGCCGCCCCCGAGGCGCTTGACCTGACTTCGGAGCCGGAATCGATTCATAAACTGTATGGCATGGATCAGCCGGAATGTGCCACGTTTTCCCGACAGTGCCTGCTGGCCCGTCGACTTGTGGAACGCGGTGTACGATTTGTGCAGATTTTTGCGGGCAAAGGCGTTGGCGGGGATGGCAGTGTGAATGATGTGCCCTGGGATTGTCATTCAGATGTGGAAACCAACCACCGCTCCTGCGGTCTGCACACGGATCAGCCGGCCGCTGCGTTGCTGCAGGACCTCGAAGCACGCGGATTACTGGATTCAACCCTCGTGATCTGGGGCGGTGAATTCGGTCGCACCTCGGATTCTCAGGGAGCACGTGGACGTGACCACAATCCCAATGGATTTACCATCTGGATGGCAGGTGCGGGTGTGCGTGGAGGTTTCCACTATGGGTCCACGGACCCCTTTGGATACAAAGCCGTGGAAAAGAAGGTCCACGTCAACGATCTGCACGCGACCTTGTTACACCTGCTGGGGCTTGAGCACACGCAGTTGACGTACCGCTTCAATGGTCGTGATTTTCGACTGACCGATGTCGGGGGCGAAGTGCTGCGGGACATTCTGACCTGATGGATTGCGGTTGAGCGTGGCGGGGGCAGCCGTTCCAGACATCGGTGGTTGTTGATGTTCAGGGCAGAGGTTTTGTCTCGGTGGGCTCACGCCAAGCCGCTCGCCTTTTTGGGAGGGCGCGGCACCCGCCAAGCCGCAAACCATGTCGTGCGGCTCGGGTGGAACCTCGCCCTCCCATTGAAAACCTGATTTTTGCGGCTCGGGTGGAACCTCGCCCTCCCGTTGAAAACCTGATTTTTGCGGCTCGGATGGAACCTCGCCCTCCCATTGAAAACGTAATTTTGCGGCTCGGATGGAACCTCGCCCTCCCATTGAAAACCTGATTTTTGCGGCTCGGATGGAACCTCGCCCTCCCGTTGAAAACCTGATTTTTGCGGCTCGGATGGAACCTCGCCCTCCCGCTGAAAACCTGATTTTTGCGGCTCGGATGGAACCTCGCCCTCCCGTTGAAAACCTGAT
>JBDKIW010000422.1:0-26311 GCA_039796955.1 Planctomycetota bacterium | reverse complement strand
TCCGGCCCCTGGTCCAGAATCACATCGGCGTCATAGTCCGACAGGCCCAGCGTTGTACAGAAGCGAATGCGTCGCGCCGCAGGCGTTTCGGGCAGCGAACGACGCAGCGAATCCACCTGTTCGGCCGTGGTCACGACTGGCTGCAGATCCGGATCAGGGAAGTAGCGGTAGTCAGAAGACTCTTCCTTCTCACGCTGACTGAAGGTGATGCCGCGTTCTGCATCCCAGCCCCGCGTCTGTTTGGGAAGATCCCCTTTTTTCTGTCCCGTCTTCTGCCATTGCTGCCACTGTCGCCGCACTTCATATTCGATCGCCAGTTCGACATTGCGAAAACTGTTCATGTTCTTGAGCTCGACAATCGGCGTGGCAATTGTCTGGCCATCCGGGCCGGGAAGATGCAGATTCACATTCGCATCACAGCGCAAACTGCCTTCCTGCATGTTGCAGTCCGACACCCCCAGAAACAGCAGCAGGGACCGCAGTGACTCCAGATAACGCCGAGCTTCTGCTGCCGACTGCAGATCCGGTTCACTGACAATTTCCAGCAGAGGTGTGCCGGTACGATTCAGATCCACGCGACTGTCAGCCCCACGGCCAGATTCGTCGTGTACATTTTTCCCGGCATCCTCTTCCAGATGCGCCCGTGTGATCCGGATCCGACGCAGTCCAGCGGCCGGATCATCGGCAGCAATGTCCAGCCAGCCACGCGCGCTGAATGGCTGATCATACTGACTGATCTGATAGGCCTTCGGCAGGTCAGGGTAGTAATACTGTTTTCGATCCCAGCGGGTTTCCCGGGCGATTTCACAGTTCAGCGCCAGCGCCGTCATCATCGATAACCGAAAGGCCTCAGCATTCATCACCGGCAGAGCCCCCGGAAGCCCCAGGCACACCGGGCACGTCTGCGTGTTCGGATCATCCGGCCGAAACTCGATTGTGCAGCCGCAGAAAAGCTTCGTGCGAGTCTTCAGCTGCACGTGAACTTCAAGTCCGATGATCAGCCGGTAATCAGTGCCTGACATAGCCAACAATTCACTTTGAAAAACAAAAACAAGACTCGCAACCCGGAAACACAGCAGAAGTGCACCCGAAAGAACCTTCACTTCCCACCATCACGTGAGCCGAACATCACCGCAACACACAACACATCTGTCGCCGACGCATGCGGCTGGACAGAACGCAGCGAAGCCGTGCAGTGAGCAACTCTGAGAACGAAAGCGGGCCGCGCGAGTCAATCTCCGCCAATCCAGCACAACCCGTGCGGATTCTGCCACGGAAAGCAACAAAAATCGGCCCCGCTCCGTACGTTTTCCCGTTCAGTGTAGTTTCCGGGAGGAATCTGTTGTAGCCTTCCTCAAATCGCGAGGGAATCAGGAATGTGGCGGCGTCTCCCATTTCTGAGACTCGAAGGATTTCGAATCCCGGACAGCAGTGAATTCATGACAGCAGCAAAACCCGCATCCGCGTTGCATCGAGGCTCTCAATTTGCCACTCTGGCCGCAGCTTTGCTGGGCTGGATGTTTGACGGATTTGAAATGGGCCTGTTCCCGCTCATCGGGAAGCCCGCCCTGCGGGACCTGCTGGGGCCCGAGGCCGATCCGGCCATCTCTGACCAGTGGTTCGGCGTGATCATGGCCGTCTTCCTGGTCGGAGCGGCCAGTGGGGGCGTCTTCTTCGGCTGGCTCGGGGACAAGATTGGCCGCGTCAAAGCCATGTCGCTCAGTATCTTCACCTATGCGGTCCTGACGGGGCTGTGCGGCTTCGCCACAGAAGCGTGGCACATTGCAGTTCTGCGATTCATCGCGTCGCTGGGAATGGGCGGCGAATGGTCCCTCGGAGTTGCCCTGGTGAATGAAATCTGGCCGGGTAAGAGCCGGGCATTCATTGCCGGCCTGATCGGTTCGGCATCCAATGTCGGTTTCCTGCTGGTCGCGCTGCTCAGCATCGGTCTGACGCAGGTGATTGGCGGAATTGAAAGTGTGCTGCTGGGTGTTGGCGTGTCCAAAGCCACCGCTGACAGTCTGCTGCAGAATTCCGCGTGGCGATTTCTGATGATCACTGGTGCGTTTCCGGCACTGCTCATCTTTTTCATTCGGCTGTTTGTCCCGGAATCGTCGCGCTGGGAAGAAGAACGCGCCACGGGAAAAACTTCCAACTGGAATAACGTCGATCTGATCGGAGTGATGATTGGTTGCCTTGCGGCGATTGGCATCATTCTGATCTGGTCACCCATTGCGAATGCCGTCCCCAAATCGGTGGCGATTGTCGCCACACTGGTCGGCCTGGTGGTGGCCCTGCTGGGTTTTCTGTACCCGGTGCGGCAGTACCTGCAGCGTACGGTCGCCGCAGGGACACTCAGCCCACAGGCTTCATCCACTGTCCTGAAACGAATGCTGCTGGGTGCCAGTCTGGCGGGAATTGCACTGCTGGGAACATGGGGATCACTGCAGTGGGCCCCACGCTGGGCAGGGGAACTGAAACCAGACATCCCAGCCACCGCGGAGGCCCCTGCGCAGAAGTTCTACGCTGCACAGCTCACGCAAACAGCCACCGCCCTTGGCGCCATCGTCTCGACCATTCTGGCTGCGGTTGCCGCCGGCCGCTATGGACGCCGTCCGACATACGCGGTGCTCAGCCTCGGATCGTTTCTCTCCGCCGTCTACTTCTATCGGTTTCACTCCACCTTCGACACTCAATTCCTGCTGGCCGCGTTTCTTGCCGGAGGCGTCACGGCTTCGTTCTACGGCTTCTTCCCGCTGTACTTTCCGGAACTGTTCCCTACTTCCGTCCGTGCCACAGGGCAGGGCTTTTCATTCAACTTTGGTCGCATTCTGGCCGCCATTGGAGGCCTTCAGACGGTGAATCTGATGAAGGAATTCGACAACAGCTTCGCCAAAGCCGGCTCATTAATGGCAGCGATCTACCTGCTGGGCGTCATCGTCATCTGGCTGGGCCCGGAAACTCACGGACGCGAACTGCCGGAGTAAGGCAGGTAAACAAGAGCTCTCTGTCTTTGCCCGGTTAGTGACGAGCGGTCAGGAACAGGGGACGAGGAACGAGGGGCCCGGGGGGATGGCGGCTCCGCTGCGCCCTTCCGGTTGGCGTGATTTCGGGAGGGCGCGTCTCCTGACAAGCCGCAAACCTGGCCCCTGGCTCAGGTGGAACTTCGCCCTCCCGCTTGGCGTGCCGATGTGAGGTCGTGGCTGGGATGGCGAAAAGGTGTTAGTCCCGGAAAAAGTCGCGTTTCGCTCCGCCGAAACGTACACCGAGCATCCACCCCCACTTCGTGCTTGTACTTGTACTAGTACTCGTGCTCGTGCTCGTGCTCGTGCTCGTGCTCGTGCTCGTGCTCGTGCTCGTGCTCGTGCTCGTGCTCGTGCTCGGAGTGTCAGCATCGTCCCCCAAGCTCAGCCTTGCAACCTTAATTCCCAGCGGAAATATCCCTCGGTTGCGATTGAATTGCGAAGCAATTCCGTGCAACAGCCTCGGACATACGCAACGTGAGTCCAGCATTCTTCAGCACACCGGCGAGCGGAGGAGTATCAGCCCCACGGGACACCTGTGTTTGTTGATATTTACGTCAACGTTTTCGTCTCGGTGGGCTCACGCCGCACCGCTCGCCTTTTTGACAGACGCGGCTCCTGACAGGCCGCAAGGCCCGTGATTGCGGCCCGGGTGGAACCTCGCCCTCCCACAAACACGTGTGTGTTTCGCGTATTTCGTGGTTCACCAACATCCCCATTCCATCCGTGGGGATCTGTGTTCATCCGTGGTTCAAAAAACATCCATCGCGATCCAGGATTGCGGCTCAGATGGAACTTCGCCCTCCCAAAAAATCGCAGCCGCTTTCGTGTATTTCGTGTATTTCGTGGATCAACAACACCCACGTCCATCCATGGTTTACGCGTGCCCCCACGGCTAACGCCTCGTGGCTTACAACCAGCATCCAACATCCGTGTTGAGCTGTGTCCATCTGCGGTTGAAAAAACATCCTTCGCGATCCGGGATTGCGGCTCAGATGGAACTTCGCCCTCCCTAAAAACACGTCCTTATTTCGTGTCTTTCGTGGTTCAAACATCCCCTGCCAACGGCGTCTCAGCATTTTGCTGTTTTGCGTTTCTTTCCTGTTGCACCGCGTTGCTGCACTTTGCGAATGTAGTCCGGGGCGAAGGGGACCTTACAGGCCGTCTCACCCACATCCACAGACACCTCGCCGATCTCATTCGCAGACTGAAGTGCCTGATCAACCAAAGGCAGCACATAGCATCCCACCGCGATCACAAATCCATTCATGGCATAACGCACACGATTCGGCGCGGCGTGAATCTCCTGCACGACCCGCCTCAGCAATGCCTGAAGTGTCCTGAGATCCAGCTGGTCATCCTCGCGAATTCCCACCAGACACCCCAGTGTCGTCCAGCCTGCCACCGCCACGTGCTCGTGTTTCGACTCGATCCACTCCAGCGCCAGTTCCCAGCCAAACCGACTTTCTGCCGCCACCCAGGCCACCGTCGATCCAGCCAGCGCATGACAGGTCGCCTGCTTCACCCACGTCTTCAGGTCCTTTTTCGTCATTCGCTGGTCGTCGGCAATCAGGCCAGCAAGGTACATCGCGTCGTAGATACCTGTCGCATACAGATCCAGTGCCAGTTGATAGTCACGGCGAATTCGTTTCCTGATCTTCTGCAACGACTCAACCTTGACCCCCAGCACCGGTTCTGTGATGCCATGCTTCAGCAGCACTTTTTTTATCGCGGGACTGGCCAGCGACTCCAGTTCCTGCACAATCTCACTGGCAGACATCGGCAGAGACTCCGAAAACAGACAGCAAATCGATCCATGTCACTCACCGGCATGGCAGTGTGCTGGACGATGCCGCCGCTGTCCAGTTCGAAGCCCGCGAGCCCCCCCTAGGAAGTCAACCGGAACCGCAGCACAACCTGAGTTCGTGGAAAAACGCAGCACCGCAACTCGCGGGGCCTGAGCCCAGCCCGGAGTCTGTCAGCCCCCTAACTCCCGCGGAATCCCGGCAAAATCCGTCACAAAGCCGTTCGAAAAACATGCGTCGCAGGATAGAATTCCCCACTGAAGCAGCAACCGTGGCCCGTAAAGGCATCGGCCAACACACAGATGATGGCTTCTAAAAACAGAGACTCGGACAGGGGTAGGGCAGTGCAGTTGACGGCAAAAGCAAAGCGACCATGCGATGCCAGCCCAAGCCCGCGCAGTGTCGCAAGTCGATGTCGGTCCGGCGTGCTGGTCACTGTGTTGCTGGTCCTGCTTACCAGTCTGCCGTCAGTGACGCGCGGTCAGTCACCGGTCTCTACCCCCCCAGCCTCCTCCGGAACCAACAATCGTGTCAACCTGTTGTTTCTTGATGAACAGGTCGTTACGCGTCCGATCATTCAGGAACTCATGGAAGGTTTCCGTTTGTTTTTTCTGGAGCATCCGGAAAATTCACCTGAGGTTTTCGTCGAATCGCTCGATCTTTCGCGTCTGCAGGCCGCGGGCACGCCAGCGAGCGCAACTGGTAGTTTAGAAACGACCGCTTGGTTGAAACAAAAGTACGCGGGAAAGCGTCTGGATCTCCTTGTCGCTTCAAATGCCCGCATCTTTCCACGGCTTGTTGCTCTGCGCGAACAAATCGCACCACAGGCGTGGATCCTGACCATGGAGCGATTTGGCGAAGCAATCAACCCGAACTCCGCCATTCCCAATGTCGCCATCCTGCGCTGTGATGATGCCTCAATCGGAGCCCTCGAGCTGATTCAGCAGTTGTTCCCCGCAACGCAACGCGTGGCCTTTGTTGGCACCACCTTTCCGCATACGCAGAACATGAACGCTGCAGTGAAATATTTTCGCACGCAGTGCCAAAGCCAGGGGATCGAATTTGATTCGCTCGTCGACATGGAGATGAGTGAACTGACGCGGAGACTGCAGCAGCTTCCGGCAAACACGGTGACTTTTTACGCCGGCGTCCAGATGGAACGTAACAAACAACGACTGATTGCAGCAGACGTGGTGGAGTACCTCAGTCATGAGACACCTCATCCCATCATTGCGGGACTGGACACCTTTGTGGGCCGAGGTATCGTGGGGGGCGTCTGTATTCAGGGGAAGACTGTTGGCCGGATGATGGCCGAAATGACCAGAGACTTCATCATAACCGGCAGAGTTTCCGATCGAACGATGACAGAGACTGTGATTCTTGATGCCCGGAGCCTTGATCGATTCGCCGTCCCGGCTGCCCGCATTCCAGCCGGTGCTGAGGTGCGATTTCAGGAACCCGGATTCCTCGAACACTACTGGCCGCAGACACTGGCCGGAACGGTGATTTTCATTTCCCAGGCATGGCTGATCGGGGCCCTGCTGATCGCCATGCGGCGACGCAGAACGGCCGAGCAAACCATGGAACGGCAACGGGAGCAACTGCAGCATGCGTCACGACTCTCCACGCTCGGTCAGTACGCCGCCACACTGGCTCACGAACTTGGTCAGCCGCTCGGAGCCATTCTGAACAACATCGAAGCGGCCGAACAACTGCTGAGCCGTGAACCGGAGAAGCACCTCGACGAACTACGGGAAATTATTCGCGACATCGGTGAAGACGATCGCCGTGCCGGACGAGTGCTCGACAGTATTCGCGCCATGGTCCGTCGTCAGCAACCGTCGCAACGTCCGCTGAACCTTGCCAATCTGCTGCAGAATGTCCTTGTGCTGGTGCAGCCCACAATGGTCGCGCAGCGTATCAACATCACAGTGTCCTGCGAACTGCCAAACCCCATAATCATCGGTGACGAAGTTCTGGTGCAGCAGGCTGTGCTGAATCTGCTGAACAATTCCATGCAGGCCATTCAGCAGCAGGCTGCCGCTCAAAACAGTGATCCTCCGTCCGGGCTGAGGACCGGTGAATCCAGTCGTGAACGATCGTCGGTCGGCAGCATTCGTATACACATTCGCCCGGCCATGTCCTTCGATTTCGCCCGGTTTGACAGCTGCGTGGAACTTGAAATTCTTGACAACGGCGGAGGAATCGATTCAAGTATCGAAAGCTCGGTGATGGAACCATTTTTTACGACCCGATCGTCGGGCCTCGGCATGGGGCTCTCGATCGTTCAGTCCATTATGGAACAGCATGACGGGCAGATAGTGCTGCTGAACCAGCCGGGAACCGGTCTGACCGTGCGGCTCCTGTTCCCGGCAGAACCCAGGAAAAAGCAAACGTGACCCAGCAACAGACCGTTCATCTGATCGACGACGACGACTCCTTCCTGCGCAGCATGGCTCGCCGACTCCGCAGCCACGGCCTGAACGTCGCGACGTGGAATTCCGCTGCCGAATTTCTGCTTCGCCCGGATCAGGATGCGCCCGGATGCGTCCTGACGGACCTGCAGATGCCGGCACGCGACGGTTTCGAACTGCAGCGTAACCTTGCGGCTTCCAGCAATCCACTTCCGCTGATTTTCATCTCCGGAAAAGGCGATATCCCGTCCACAGTGCGTGCCATGCGAGCCGGAGCTGAAGACTTCCTGACCAAGCGCACGGATACGCCGGAATTACTGGCCGCCATCCAACGGGCACTGGATCGCGACACGCGGGAACGCGTCGCACGCAGCCAGCAAAACGCCAGCCGAGACCTGATTGACAGCCTGTCCGGACGCGAACTGCAGATGCTGCTGGGCGTCATCCAGGGCTTATCCAACCGCCAGATGTCAGAAACTTACGGACTGGCCGAACGCACCGTCAAACACTATCGAACGTTGCTGACTCGCCGACTCGACGTGTACACCTCGGTTGATCTCTGTCGCCTTGTTCAGGAAGCCGGCCTGACCGCCGAAGACATCGCCGCAGCCATCGACGCCACCCCGGCCACCGCACTGCAGTAGTTGGTCATCCAAAATCGGTGGCGTGTCCCAAAACTGTCCACCAATCGGAAGGGACTCGCCGACCGGGAGGGCGAAGTTCCATCTGAGCCGCAATTCAGGTTTACGGCTTGTCAGGAGACGCGCCCTCCCGAAATCCGCGCCCTGGCGAAACCCTCCCTCAAAACGCCGGGTCCATTCCCTGTGCGTGACTTCGCAATGCTGTCAGCACTTCATCCGTACTGGATGGATCGACTGCACGACAACTCTCCGTCAGCAACGCTGCCAGATCCGCCAGATCACGACGCCACTCCACCGGATCCAGCTGTGGCGGCTCCACCTCCGCAAATTCACCGCACAGCAGAATCATCCGCAGACAGTGTCGAAAGATGATGCCTTCCTGCTTCGTTAATTCACGACTACGGACATAGCGATCAAAGTTGCCTCCAAACCGCAGCAGGTCGCCAATGCACCAGACGCTGCGCTGAAACACGTCGCTGACTCCCGGGTATTCCCCCTGAAACAGCATCCGCATTCGATCTCCCAGCGGAACGGGATACACTCGGCGCCGCGCGGCTTCGTCAAAATAACCTGTCAGATCCTGAGTCGTGATCAGACCGCGCGACAGCAGCAGGGGATTCAGGAACTCTGTCGCCAGAGGTCCCGGCGGCATGACCTCTGGTGACGGAACACGCACCATCACCGCTACCGACGACGGCAGATCCAGAACACTTTCCAGCAACTGCAGACGCTCTTCATAACTGGCCTTATGCATGTGTTCCGCCAGAAATACACCGTAAAGCGGATTGATGCTGCGGAAGCAGTTGATCAGCTTCAGACTGGGATTGGCAATGGCCAGCCGCGGTTGGTACTCCGGAAATTCTGCAGGCGTTGTGGTATCGCGACGTTCCCGCCGCGCGGCCTTGACCGGGCTGGCGGTCTTCGCCGTGCCAGTCGAGCGGGCTTCCTGGATCAATCGCCCCAGCAACCCGGCCTTCGCAGGTGCTGCCGGTTCATCAGCCCCCCCGGCCCCGTCATCCGCTGCCGATCCGGATTCCACACCCGTCGGACGATCAAACTGCAGCGGCGCTGCAACCGGCGTCTGTTCCTCGGAGGCAGCTCCCTTCGGCGGAGTCTGTTCTTCCACGGCTGTCGGCCCCAGCGGGTCTTCCGCGTCCGGGGAATCGTCGGCAAACAACCCCTCCCCGAACTCCATGGTCGTCTCCGCTTCAGCAGCATCCGGCGTCAGCGGCTCTGGAGAATCCTCGGTGATGGCTGGCAGCAGGCTGGACAGCCAGCGTGACTGCGTCCTTGCCGACTGCGATTCAATCACCTCCAGCAGCTCCAGAGCTGCGCGGGTCGCCAGATTGACATGAAACGGGGTCTGGTCCGGGGAATCTTCGAGTCCGGGCATTTTTGGCGGACGCGGGGGCGGCGGATCGAGGGTGATGAAGCCCCCGCTTTCCATGGTGCGCAGCATGCGTGTCAGGTGCTGCAGCGCTTCTGTTTTTTCAGCGGGCTCCAGCAGCCGTTTCTGAATGGAGTCCTGCAACGACTGCACGGTTCCGGACTTCCTGATGAGAAAGGCCAGCAGTCGCCACGGAAATCGCCCACGACTGGCCAGTTTTGCCGCCGGTGCTTCCCGCAGTGACTGAAACTGACGTTCGGTCCAGTACTGCACTCCCTCGCGTTTTTTGGGCATCTTCTTCTTCAGATTCTTTTTGGCCCGCAACAGCATCGGATCCTTCGTGTCTTCCGGGATCTCGTCATATTTCTGCTGCCAGCGAAACAGCCGCACGTCGTCTTCATGAGCCACTGCGAACACATAGCCGCGCGTATCAAACTGCGGACGCCCCGCACGACCAAACATCTGATGCGCCGAGCTGGCGTCAATCAGCTTCATATTCCCTGGTGGGCCTTTCAGCAACGACGTCATCACGACGGAACGAGCCGGAAGATTGATGCCGGCCGCCAGCGTTTCCGTACAGATGCAGACGCTGAGCAGCTTCTTCTGAAACAGTCGCTCAACGATGCGACGGTACTTTGGCAACAGCCCGGCGTGATGCAGGCCCACACCGCGCAACAGAAACTGCCGCAGTTTGCCCCCGGCCCCTACCGACCAGTCATGCTGATCCAGCTCAGCCACCAATTGCTTCTGCTGACCATCTGCCAGCAGGTTCTTCCCCTTCAACTGCTCCGCCACACTCCAGCATTCATTGCGATTGAAGCAGAACACCAGTGCCGGAGTGTAACGCTGCGTGTCATCGCCGTCGGTCATCAACTGCAGTTGATCCTGCAGCAGCTCATCCGGAATCCAGCGAAAATCGAGAGGAACACGCCGCTCATCGCTCTGCAGCAACCTCAGACGTCGCCCATGCATTCGCGCCAGCCAGACGACAAAATCCGTGGCATTCCCCACCGTTGCGCTGATCAGCAGTAATCGACAATGAGCCGGTAGTAATCCCAGCGACAACTCCCAGACAATCCCCCGCTCCGGATCATTGAAACTGTGAAATTCGTCCATCACCACCGCAGACACATCGTCAAACGAATCTTCTTCCGGTGACAACAGCCGATTCAGCAGGATCTCAGCCACCACCACCAGAATCGGTGCGTCCGGGTTCTCGCGACGATTGCCTGTCACCAGCCCGATTCGGTCGGCAGAAAAGCCCCAGCGCACCGCGGCCTCCTGCAATTCCCGAAACTTCTGCTCCGTCAGCGCGATCAGCGGAGTGGTGTAATACGCCCGTCGTCCGGTCATCAGGGCTTCATACAACGCGGTTTCCGCGATGACTGTTTTTCCAGTGCCGGTCGGCGCACAAACCAGAATTCCATCGCATGGCTCAAACCACGTGAGTATCGCCTGCTCCTGAAACGGATAGGGTGGCCACGGCAACTGATCCAGATAACGCAGCGCGATGTCTTCGGGTGTCAACGGCGACAATTCCATGGCGTTTTTCAATTCCAGCCGTTGAACCTGGGTGGAACACCCAGCTTAGAACGGGTCACAGGGCAGCAGAAACCAAAGCGTGAACTCTGCGCGAACCAGAGTCACCGGGATTTCAATCGCAAGCCCCCGAAATTGGCTCGGATTGTCACGATTGCCGCAGATTCTCTGCAAAATGGTCCGGTGAATCAACGCGAACGGTGGAAATTCAACGCATGCAGGCCCGCACGACAACCAGCCACGCCAGTTGTGCAGCCCGAGCACACCGGGCACCGACACCAATACCGCAACCCCTGAACTGCACACATCCAAGGCACCCTGAGCATTTTTGAGGCATACTGGGTGCTTGTGGTATGACCAAACGCCGCAGCCACCTCACCCGTCCGGGTTTCCAGGGCACCTGCTGAAAACAATCCGAATAGAACGCCGCGGCTCAGCATTTTCCACCAGAATTTTGGGGGACAAGTCTGGAAAACAGGAAAGAATCCGGTGAGGATTTGCCGGAAAAAAGACAAAAAGGTCTGTACTTCGCAACTTCGTTAGGTCTGGCAAGCTTCTGCTGTGCCAGTCAAGTGGGCAAACTGCTTCTGTAACCTCGGCAGCAGGCATGCTTCGTACGGCCCCCTGTCAACCTCGGCAGAATTACCGGAAAAAACCAAACAGATCGGGACACGATTCACAAGCAGGGGGGACTGGAGCGACCTTTTCGGAGCACGATTTGCTGGCAGACGTTCCGGATTTGAGCATCTGCCTCGGTTCAGTTTACTTTTATGGCGGTCGTGGTACCGTAGCAAAAAACAGAACCCTCACTGAATGTTGTTCCGACAGGATTGCCAAGGGCGACAATCAGGTCCAGCCAACTCAAACTTTGCGACATCGTATTCAGGAACTCTGAACTCATGACCACAGCCAGCGTCACTCTGGATGGAAAATCTTACGAACTCCCGGTCATTCGAGGCACCGAAGACGAGACCGCAATTGACATCACCCGACTGCTGGGGCAGTCCGGCGCCATCACCATGGATCCGGGGTTTAACAGCACCGGTGCCTGCACCAGCGGCATTACTTTCATCGACGGGGACAAGGGGATTCTCCGGTACCGCGGGTACCCCATCGAGCAGCTGGCAGAGAAGTCTGATTTTGTCGAGACCACGTGGTTGCTGCTGTACGGCGAACTGCCAACGGAGGAACAGCTGAAAGGCTTCAGAGCCCAGCTGACGTATCACAGCATGATCCACGAAGACATGAAGAAGTTCTTCGAAGGATTTCCTCCCAACGCACACCCGATGGCTATCCTGTCCGCCATGGTGGCCTCGCTGTCGACCTATTATCCCGGCACCGAAGACGATCATTCCGATGTGAACATCGTCCGGCTGCTGGCCAAAGTGCGAACCATCGCCGCCTACGCCTACAAAAAATCCATCGGGCAGCCCAAAGTTTATCCTAAAAATGACCTGTCGTACTGTGCCAACTTTCTGCACATGATGTTTGCCGTGCCGGCAGAGGAGTACAAGATCAATCCCGTGCTGGTCAAGGCACTCAATATGCTGTTGATTCTGCATGCTGACCACGAACAGAACTGCAGCACATCCACAGTGCGGATCGTGGCCAGCAGCCGAGCCAACATCTTCGCTTCCATCTCCGCCGGGATCTGTGCCCTGTGGGGACCACTGCACGGTGGTGCCAATCAGGCCGTGCTTGAGATGCTGCAGATGATTCACGACGATGGTGGCGACTACAAAAAATATGTGATGATGGCCAAGGACAAAACCAGCGACTTCCGTCTGATGGGCTTTGGTCATCGCGTCTACAAGAACTTCGATCCCCGTGCGACCATCCTCCGCAAGATGGCTGAGCAGGTACTGGATGAGCTGGGGATCAACGACCCGCTCCTCGAAATCGCTCGTAATCTGGAGAAAATCGCCCTCGAGGACGACTACTTCGTCAGCCGCAAGCTCTACCCGAACGTCGACTTCTACAGCGGCCTGCTCTATCGAGCCATGGGCATCCCCACCAACATGTTCACCGTCATGTTTGCCATCGGACGACTACCCGGGTGGCTCGCTCACTGGCGTGAACAGCGTGACGATCCCACCAGTCGCATCTACCGTCCGCGGCAGGTCTACACCGGGTCCACCATCCGTGACTACGTTCCGCTGGCGGCACGCACGGCTACCAAATAATGGGAGGTCGCGGTAACGGGAGGGCGCGGCTAACGGGAGGGCGCGGCTCCCGCCAAGCCGCAAACCTGGTTCTCCGGCTCAGATGGAACTTCGCCCTCCCGAACAAGACGCAAACCGGGTTTTCGGCTCAGGTAGAACCTCGCCTTCCCGGGTGCCGAACGCACGACAATATCCCCCACATCGGTCGCACAGGAAATCGAATACATGCCAATCACGGTCGGAGTCAATGGTGCAGGTGGACGGATGGGGCAGCGTGTCGTGGCCCTGACGATGCAGGACCCGGAGCTGCAACTGGCCGCCGCTTTGGAATACGCCCAAAGTCCGGTGCTGGGGCAGGACGCCGGTGAACTGGCTGGAGCCGGACGCGCAGGAGTCCCAATCACCTCAGAACTGGGGCAGGCCGTCGATGTGATCATTGACTTCTCAACCCCCGATGGACTCCGCAGTGTCCTGGCGGTGTGTGAAAGCCGCCGCATCCCGCTTGTGGTCGCCACCACCGGAATTTCGGCAGAACTGCGGCAAGCGGTCTCGGAAGCCGCCCAGACGACACCGATTGTCATGGCCCCCAGTATGAGCATGGCCGTCAATCTCGTTATGAAACTTGTGTCTGAAGCCGCCCGCGTACTTAGAAATAATGCCGACGGAGTGGATGTGGAAATCATCGAACGGCATCACCGGTTCAAAGAAGATGCTCCCAGCGGAACGGCTCTGCAGTTTGGTCGTCTGGTGGCGGAACAGATGGGTCAGGAAAACCATATTCATGGGCGCGAAGGACGCATTGGCAAACGTCCACTGAATGAAATTGGTTACCACGCCGTCCGTACCGGAGATAACGTCGGCGAGCACACGATCATCTTCGGCATGATGGGCGAAACCATCGACCTGACTGTGCGTGGTCATACCCGTGACAGTTATGCCTTCGGAGCACTCGCGGCTGCCCGCTTCCTTGTCAGCAAAAAAGCCGGTCTGTACTCAATGGCCGACGTTCTGGAACTCAACTGAGAGGATCATTGGTCCGTTGTCCGTTGACAAGTTGCCGCGCAGGGAGTTGGCGCCCCACGTGCCTCAGGCATCGCCTGGTGTGTCTGGCTCCATGAAATCCGGCGATCGTTCGGCCCGGTGTCGTCAGTGCTGCTGTCGCTGCCGAAACCACTGCGCTGTTTTTTCCAGACCGGTTTCAATCGCTACCGTGGGCCCCAGCAGTTCGACCAGACGATCTGCGTTCAGCAAAGACCGCTCCACGTCGCCAGGACGGATCGGGCCAAACTGAATTTCGCTTTCGCTGCTCAGACTCACCTTCAACTGGCGGGCCAACTGCAGAGTGGTCGTTTCGCGGCCTGTGCCCACATTCAGAATACGATCCGGAATTCTTCCTTCCAGCGCCGCCATGTTGGCACCGGCCACGTCGTCAATGTAGACATAGTCGCGAATACAGCCATCATCACCGGTAGTGCGTTTCGCAAAGACCTTGACCGCTTCGTTTGCCAGCATTCGATTACAGAAAATCGCCACGACACCGGCCTCACCATGGGGGTCCTGTCGCGGGCCATACACGTTTGCATATCGCAGCACCGTGTAATTCAAACCATGTTCCCTGCGGAAACATTCCAGATACTTTTCCACCGCAAATTTGCTGCAGGCGTAGGGGCTGAGCGGTACAGGTGTGGTTTCGATCGATGCCCGCGTTCCTTCAGGAACTTCCCCGTAAATCGCCCCACCGGTGCTGGCAAAGACCAGTTGCCCGACCCCGGATTCCACACAGCACTGCATCACATTCAGCGACCCGGTGATGTTGATAGCCGCATCACGCTGTGGTTCCCGCACGCTGATGGACACGCTGGCCTGCGCCGCCTGATGGCTGACGGCCGTGGGCTGGAACTGTCGAAAAACCTCCTGCAGCCCCGCCAGATCACGAATATCCACGCGAAAAAACTCGGCACTCGCCGGCACATTTTCACGCCGACCACCACTCAGATCATCAACGACAGCCACCGACCAGCCTCGGGCAACAGCCTGATCGGCGAGATGACTGCCAATAAAACCCGCCCCACCTGTGATAAGTAACCGCATGGATATATGTCCACGAGAGAAAAAATCTGCATCAGAAATCAATACGCCCGACGACAAGGCACTTCGCTGCGCGCGACAGACTTCAGAACGGTCACATCGAACGGCAGAAGCACACCCTGGCGAGTGTGCAGGCTGAGTACATCAGGAAGATATCACGAGGAACTGGCCTCGGTTCGTGAATCCCCCCTGAAATTCTGCGGAATGACGGACGGCAAATCAATCTTCGGGTTTGTATTGGCGCGGATTGGGAGACTTGTCGCCGGTTGGTGGCCAGGCAGACGCAGTTTAACGCTTGTAGCGATCGGGAAATGTGGGCGGTGCGACGCATCCGCCTCGTCGACTCCCTGTTCAATCCCTGGAGACTGGAAGAATCCGGGCCGAAATCACTCTCCTTTCACGGCGAAAACTGCTATTTCACACCGGCGAAGGCCGCCGGGCGGAGTTGCCGGGGAGCGCCACTTCCCGGGAGTTTTTTTCGCCAGCCAGACCTGTTCCTGATACAATGATTTCGTCGCGCCGACGGTCGCATCCGGAATGGTTCGGCAGGGCGTCCCACCAATCACCCCGGAGCGTCGAACGAAATCGCGAACGGTCATCACGGCCCACGGGTCCTGAAGCCCGAAAGAACGGTCACACAGACTCCGTCACGACTCACGCTCCGGAAAAATTTGATTTACCTCCTCAGAGAATTTCTATGGCCTCCGTTTTTCGCGCAGCAATCGAACGCATGGCAGGGTACGCCCCAGGCGAGCAACCTCAGGAAACCGGCTGGATTAAGCTCAACACCAACGAAAATCCCTACCCTCCATCACCACGTGTCGTGGACGCAATTCGCAGGGCTGCCGAGGGACGGTTAAACGTGTATCCGGATCCTGATGCCTCTGGATTCCGTCGCGTCGCAGCCGCCTTGTTTCAGGTCGATCCGGACTGGATCCTGCCGGCCAACGGAAGTGACGAAAATCTGACGATTATCACCCGCTCATTCTGTGATTCCGGAGAAACGATCGGTTACCCGTACCCCAGCTATGTGCTGTATGAATCACTCGCTCAGATTCAGGGCAGTCATGTGGTCAGGCTGCTGCTGAATCAGTCATGGAACTGGGACTCTGCAGCCGCCGCCGAACTTCGACGTCAACTGCGGATCTTTTTTGTTCCTAATCCGAATTCCCCAACAGGCACTCTGTGGACGGCTGATCAGTTGACTGAACTGCTGCCGGACAACGGCGTGCTCGTTCTGGACGAAGCCTACGGAGATTTCCCTGCACGCCCACACCGTGGCGAACTCCTTCAGGACTCCCGCTTCGACCGTCGACTGATCGTCACCCGAACCCTCAGCAAGTCGTACAGCCTTGCAGGTATTCGGTTTGGATTCTCTGTGGCCCATCCAGACCTGATTGCCGGCATGCGGAAGGTGAAGGACAGTTACAATTGTGATGCGGTCGCGATTGCTGCGGCCACAGCAGCGTTGGAAGATCAGGACTGGATGCTGCAGAATCGTGCCCGAATTCTGGCCACACGCGATCGACTCGCTGCCGCCCTCAGGACACTCGGGTTTTGTGTGCATCCCAGTGAAACCAATTTTCTGTGGACCACACACCCGACTGGTCGGCATCAGGCCATCTACGAGCAACTCAAGGCCCGCAGGATTCTGGTGCGTTACATGAAATTCGCCAACGCCACGGCCGATGGTCAGACCCTCGATGGGCTGCGTCTCACCATCGGCACCGATGAGGAAATCGATCGGCTGCTGCTGGCGCTGACCGAAATCGTCGCCAGTCTGTGACTCGGCGCCGTTGCCAGAGCACAAACCAGACCTGTTCACTGTCAGATTGAAGACGAGCATGAAGGACCAGATCACCAGCGAGTCCGCCTGGGCGTCGTTGCAGTTCGACAATCGCTTTACGCGGTGTCTGCCGGGAGACCCCCAGCCTGAAAACTTCCGACGACAGGTCCGTGGCGCGTGCTATTCAAGAGTTCGCCCCACCCCCGTCGCTGCTCCCCGACTGCTGGGCTGGTCAGCTGACATGGCAGCTCGCCTCGGTCTGACACTGGACCCATTGACCAACCCGGAAGTCGCTGAAGTGTTCAGTGGCAATCGCCTGCTGGATGGAATGGACCCGTTCGCGATGTGCTACGGCGGCCACCAGTTCGGCAACTGGGCCGGGCAACTGGGCGACGGCCGCGCTATCAATCTCGGCGAAGTCGTTGCCCCTGATCGGCAACGCTGGATGCTTCAATTGAAGGGCGCGGGCCCCACACCCTATTCGCGAACCGCCGATGGGCTGGCTGTGCTCCGTTCGTCGGTGCGTGAGTTCCTGTGCAGTGAAGCCATGTTTTATCTGGGAGTTCCGACCACACGAGCACTCAGCCTCGTGGCCACTGGCCAGCTCGTCACCCGCGATATGTTCTATGATGGAAATCCAAAGCAGGAACCGGGTGCCGTCGTCTGTCGCGTGGCCCCGACCTTCACTCGCTTCGGTAACTTCCAGCTGCTCGCAGCTCGCAAAGACCTTGATATCCTGCAGCAGTTGATCGACCACACGATTCTCACCGACTTCCCGCACCTTGGCGTTCCCTCAGAAGCCACCCGTCTGCAGTGGTTTCAGGAAGTCTGCGAACGCACGGCCGAGATGATCGTGCACTGGATGCGCGTCGGCTTTGTGCACGGCGTCATGAACACCGACAATATGTCCATCGCCGGGCTGACCATTGATTATGGTCCCTATGGCTGGCTTGAAGACTTCGATCCTTCCTGGACCCCGAACACCACCGATGCTGCCGGGCGACGCTATTGCTACGGCGAGCAACCTCGTATCGGACTCTGGAATCTCGTGCAACTTGCGAACGCCCTTTTTCCGGTCATGCAGGATGCCTCCGGCTTGCAGAAAGCCATTGATGCCTACACCACTCGGTTCAATGACGACTGCAATCAGATGCTCGCTGCAAAACTGGGACTGCCTGCGCAGGCTGATGCCGCAGCGATTGAACTGGCCGGTGAACTGCCGGAACGGCTGCAGGACGCTGAGACCGATATGACCATTTTCTACCGGGCTCTCGCGCGGGCTCCGCTGCATCCTCAGCACGCGGATTTAACGGGCGAGCAGTGGGCCGTCGTTGTAGACACGTTGCAGGACGCATGGTACACGCCGGATAAGGTCTCCCCGGATGCGAAAGCACAGCTGCAGCACTGGCTCAGCCGCTATCGACAGATCCTGCAGACGCAGCAGATCAGCGACGATGTCCGTCAGCAGCGGATGAACAGCGTGAACCCGAAATATGTGCTGCGCAACTATCTGGCGCAGCTGGCAATCGAGCGTGCTGAGCAGGGCGATGCGGGCCTGATTCAGGAACTGCTGGACGTCCTGCAGCGCCCCTTCGACGAGCAGCCGCAGAAAGAACATCTGGCGAAAAAACGCCCGGAATGGGCTCGTGATCAGCCCGGATGCTCGATGCTGTCGTGCAGTTCTTAACGCACAGGAACCGGATTACCAGAACAGTGCCACGGCAATCGACACGGCCCCCAGCAGCACGCAGCTTCCAGCGGTGATGAGTTTCCACGTCCTTGCGCGTTTTTCCTGAATTGACAGAACTGCCTCCACCATGGCCACGCGGGCATAGCGGGCCGTGGAATTGTCCAGTTCGGAGCGATGACGGGATGGAGCCAACTCAATCGCCGCACGCGTACGAGGTTTTGCCGAAGCAGTAAAAGTCATGATCTTTCCAGAAAAGAGGAGGCGGCGAATCAGAAACGTGGCTGCGAACCGGCCGTACAGTTAAACCGCAGCCCTGACAAAGTTTCCACACAAAATTTCTTACGCGTTCGCCGGAAAATTACGAGGCCCGACGAGTGATTTCAAGACCTGGAATTCGTAGAACGCTGGCAGCGTAATCGACACAACAGGCAGGGCAGGGGGGAGACCACTGAGCGTCTGAACCTCGCCCTTGCTGAGAATCATGCGTGTGTTTCGTAGCCGGACTCGTTTTCTTCGGAACGGAATCCGCGGATTCTCAGGTTCAGTTTGCGGGTTTCTCAAAGGAGGTAGACTTATGCTGGAGTTGTCTGGAAAAACTGCCATTGTGACAGGGGCCTCCACTGGGATCGGATTTGGGATTGCTCAGGCCTTGTCCACCGCGGGGTGCCGGGTCACGCTGTGCAGTAGAACTCCGCAGACCCTGAATGCGGCGGTCCAGCGACTGGGGCAGCCATCCGATCGAGTGCACGCAGTCCCGGCAGACGTCTCGCGGGAAGATGATGTCCGACGGCTGTTTCAGGAAACAGCAGATCGCTTTGGCGCGGTGGATATTCTGGTCAACAACGCCGGAGCCTTCGACGGGGGGCCCGTGGATGAACTGTCCCTGTCGGCGTGGGAGACGGTCATCGGCGCCTGCCTCACAGGTTCCTTTCTGTGCACGAAAGAAGCCTTTCGCGCGATGAAGCTGCGGGGACGTGGCAGGATCCTGAACATCGGATCCATCTCTGCACAACGACCCCGTCTGAATTCTGCCGCCTACACAGCTGCCAAATTTGGCGTGCAGGGACTGACACAGGCAACGGCGCTGGAGGGCCGACAATGGGGAATCTGCGTCAGCTGCCTGCATCCCGGCAATGTCTTTGTCGAACGACGCGAGAATTCCGGGTTGAAATCCGACGAGGAACCCATGATGCCGGTCTCAGCCATCGTGCAGGCGGCGATGACCATGCTCACACTCCCGGACCACGTCAACTTTCTTGAAGCCATCGTACTCCCGAATGAACAACTGTACGTTGGACGTGGCTGACGTGTCTCCCAAAACTGCGCGACACATGCCCCCCGGCTGCAATCGCTTCGAGGGCCTTTCGCGTCATGTCCCGCGACTCGGCGCAGCAGTGGCGAGCTGGTCGCTTGCGAACAAATCATCGCCCCCGGATCAATGCTGTTTCCACTCCATCGCCAGGTGACTGACTTCAACATATTTAACGCACTCACCCACATCCCGACGGATCTGCGCCACCAGGTCCGCCACAGAACCAAAGGTTCGTGATGGCCGAAGCTCCGACAGCAGATCCACAGCCAGCTGCTGCCCGTACAAATCACCAGAGTACCCCACGATGTGACACTCCACCTTATCCCGCTGATCAGCGAACGTCGGATTCGGGCCGAGATTCACCGCGACGGGATACCACTGACCGGCAATCCGCGTCATCCCGGCATACACGCCGTGCGCCGGAATCAGGGTGCCAATCTCCCCCAGATTCGCCGTCGGAAATCCCAGCGTCCGCCCCCGCTCCGCCCCACGCTGAACGAATCCTCGCAGGCGATACGGATGCCCCAGCAGCTCCGTCGCCAGCCTCAGCATTCCACGCCCCAACAACTCCCGAATCCGACTGGAAGAAATCATCTCCCCCGAATCAACAACAACGGAGGCTTCCTGAAACTGCATTCCGGCAGCATCACACAGGGAGCTCAGCAAACGCACATCGCCCGCCCGATTCCGACCAAAATGAAAATTAGGCCCCTCCACAATCCCGCGCGCTCGAAACTGCCGGCAAAGAATCCGCTCAAAAAACTCCTCCGCCGTCATCTGCAGCAGTTCCGCAGTGACCGGCAGCACAGCCACGTCGTCCACCCCGGCCCATCGCAGCAACTGCAACCGATCCTCAAGGGTCGTCAGCAACGGAGGCGCAGAACCAGGCCGCAATACCGATATGGGATGCCGGTCAAACGTCACCGCCACCGCAGCCACGCCCAGCCGACGAGACAACTGCCGTAACTCCGCCAGCATCGCCCCGTGACCACGATGCACCCCGTCAAAGTTGCCAATCGCAACACAGACTTCCTGAGCCATCCCGGGTACTACGAGTTCAGTCATCGCGAGCGTTTACCGTCATTCAACATGCAAAACAGAAACATCACAGCACAATTACCCCGGCAGCCCGCGGCAGTGAACGCCTGACCGCGGCCTGCTCCGGATTGTGCCAATGCTTGTCCAGCCTGATGGTACCGGATTCTCCGGCCTGCAGCAAAGCCCGACCAGACAGCCTCAGATTCATCGCGACACCCGCTACGCGATTCCTGCCTTCCCCCCGGAAACTCTCCCCCCTCTGAGACCTGCCTGCGTCGCCACCCAAAACCGCTCCGCAGCCCTGCGATTACCAGTTTCGGAAAGACAATTCCTCAATCAGAGAATCAGCACCAGCCACACCGATTCTGCTTCACTCCGCCACTCGATGCGATCTCGACCACGCACACAACTCCGCTTCGCTTTGAATCGAAACCCGACCCGCCACCTGTTTTCTGGTTGTCACCAGACAGGTCGTCCGCTAAGGTCTGAGTGCGACAGACGTCGGATGCCCGTCTGCCGCAGACACACAATCTCGATCGCAGGGCTGCGTCTGTCGTCCCACAACATGTCGCTGGCCCCGCCAGGCTTCCCTCGGTTGTCATTCCTTCCGGCCAACACACTCCATCGTTCCTTCCCTCCGCACAATCATCGTGGGTCATCATTTGCTGTCCGCAGGAACTGCTGTCCCTCGGAACTCAACCGGGCGACCCTGATGATCCGACAGAATACCTTCACGCTGGCTGCCCCCAATGATCATTCCACCGCCTCGCCTTGCCCCAGTGTTGCCTCTGTTACTGGTGTTCCCAGCCCTCGCACTGCTGTCTGTTCCGACGTCAGCTATGGACGAGCCACCCGGTGCAGATAGCGTGTCCATTAGCCCGGATGATCTCGCCTTTTTTGAAAACCGTATCCGTCCGGTACTGGTACAGCACTGCTATGAATGCCACGCCGCAGATGCCAGCATCGTTCGCGGTGGATTGCTGCTCGACAGCCGCGCCGCGTTGATGCGGGGTGGCGACAGCGGCCCGGGGCTGGTTCCGGAAAAGCCCGACGAAAGCCTGCTGATTCAGGCCCTGCGATACGAAGGTCACCAGATGCCCCCGGACGGACAACTTCCTCAGTCCGTTATCGCGGACTTCGAAGAATGGGTCCGCCGCGGCGCGCCCGATCCCCGCATGGAAGTACGCTCGGCGAAACTCCAGCCGGTGGACTGGGACGCCGCCCGAAAGCACTGGGCCTTTCAGCCCATCGTCCGACCAACCCCGCCGGAATCCCTTCCCGAGGGCTGGGTCCGGAATGACATCGATCGATTCGTCCTCGCCGAACTGCAGCGGCACAACATGCAGCCGGCCCCCAAAGCCGACAAACTCACACTGCTGCGACGGGCTCACTTTGACCTTCTTGGCCTGCCCCCGCGTCCCGAAGATGTGCAGGCGTTTCTCGCGGATGAATCCCCCGAGGCCTTTGATCGCGTGATCGATCGCCTGCTGGCCTCACCACATTATGGTGAACGCTGGGGACGACACTGGCTGGACCTCGTTCGCTATGCCACCACCAACGGTGCCGACGAAAACCATGCTCTGCCCAATGCCTGGCGTTATCGCGACTGGGTCGTCCGCATGCTGAATCAGGATCTGCCGTTTGATCAGTTTCTGATTCAGCAGCTGGCCGGTGACCTGCTGCCCGCACCTGCTGATGAAATGGCCGCCGGTGATCTGCTGACAGCCACGGGCCTGCTGGTCATCGGCCCCAAAATGCTGGCCGAACAGGACAAGGACAAAATGGTCATCGATATTGTCGATGAACAACTGGATACGATCAGCAGAACCATGCTGGGTCTGACGATCGGCTGTGCCCGTTGCCACGACCACAAGTTCGATCCCATTGCCGCCCGGGACTATTACGCACTCGCCGGAATCTTCTACAGCACCCAGTCCATGCAGAATCGTGATTTCGTTTCCAAATGGCTGGAACGTCCACTGCCGTCTGCCGCCATCACCGCCCGCCGATCCGAACATCAGCAGAAGATTGAGGCCGCGCGCGCCGCACTCGCCGCTCTCAAAAGCCCCGCCGACGATGCGGCCATCGCCACGGCCCGCAAAGCCCTCGAACAAATGGAAAAGGAACTGCCGCAGTTCGAGATGGTCATGGCGGCCGATGAAGCAGAACCCACAAATCTCCCCGTACATCTCCGCGGCAATCACCTGAAGCCCGGGCCCGAAAAAATTCCCCGCGGTATGCCAAAGATTCTTACGGAAGTCGCTCCTGCCAGTGAAATCCCGCCGTACAACAGCGGCCGGCTGGAATTTGCCCGCTGGCTCGTCTCCCCCCAGCAACCCCTCACAACTCGAGTCATGGCCAATCGCATCTGGATGTGGCACTTCGGCAAGCCACTCATGCGCAACCCCTCCAACTGGGGCCTGCAGGCCGAACCTCCGTCCCACCCCGAACTACTCGACTGGCTCGCTGCCGAACTGCCTCGCAACGGCTGGTCCCTGAAGGCCCTGCATCGGACCATCCTGCAGTCTGCCACATGGCAGATGTCCAGCAACTCCCGCAGCGATTACGCTGAACTTGATCCTGAAAATCACCGACTCTGGAGGCAAAACCGCAGGCGACTTGAGGCGGAAGCCGTACGCGATTCCATCCTGATGGTCGGAGGTGGACTCGATCTGACACTCGGTGGCATCGCCGACAGCGTGGACTCACACCGTCGCGCCATCTACCTGCCAGTCGATCGCAGTGCCCTTTACGAAATGTTTTCCACGTTCGATTACGTCGAAACCGGAAATCATCTGGAACTGCGACCTGTTACCACGGTTCCGAATCAGGCCCTGTTCCTGATGAACAGCCCACTGGTGCATGAGCAGGCGCGGCGGCTGATCTCGGACTTGCCAACCCGTGACCCCCTGCAGCCAATCAGTGATGCCGGCCCCGTGGTCAACACGCTGGTTGAACGTCTGTATGGTCGTCAGGCGGGAACTGAAGAATGCAGCACCGCGCTGGAATTCGTCGCCGCTGCAGAACGCACCATGACTCATATCCCCGACCCGGGCGAACGTCGACAACAGGCATGGGCGGCACTGGCTAGAACGCTGATGGCCGGAAATGAGTTTCTGTATGTCCCCTGAGCCGCCTGTGCTCCTGAAGCGCAGGGCCCCCGGCCCCTTGCCCCGCTGAGCATTCATTTCAGCCGTGTCAGCAGACTTCGAATCTCCGCCACCGGAGTTGCCATCGCGGGATCCTCCGCGTACAGCTGCAAGGCTGCTTCCAGGGCTCTGACAATGTCTTCTCGTGGTTCCTGATTCGCCAGTTTCAACTCGGACGTACGAATCAGTTCACGCAACAGCATCGTGCGCCCTTCCAGAGAAGGCACGCGATCCCATTCCTCCAAAGTCTCTTCCAGAAACGTGGTCAGAAATCCATCCGGCTGCAACTGCCGCTGAATCGACAGCACCGAACGCAATTCCACCCGCGCTCGCTCCGCTTCCCCGGCCGCCCAGGCAGCAAAGGCCCTGCGTGTCACACGCCGGATTTCCGATTCGGCGTCGTGGCTGCCCTCGGGACTCACTTTCAATCCCCGGGTAAACTCAAAGTCGTCCGCACGGTTGATGAGCCGCTGAATCTCAGCCGCCCGCTCGGGCAGCTTCTGCTCCTTCAACAACGGAGACAACAGGTCATCCCGAACCCGCAACCACTCTCCGCTGGCCGGCCGCTCCAACGCTGCCTGCGCCTGCTGCCACTGCTGCTCTGGAGTTGCCACGCCACGCCGACTCATCCAGACAGCAAACACCACCAACAGCACCAGCAGGCTGACCAGCACCAGCGTATTGTCAAAAAAAACGGCCAGGACGGAACGAGCCTGTCCGGCGGACACCTCCGCCCGCAACAGGTTTCTGACCGTCGTCGCCGTGCCCTCCGCATTCCCGGCGTCCTCGCGAACAGATTCCAGTGAGACCGTAGCACCGGGCACCGGACGCTCCACCGTCTCCGATTCCATCTGCGCGGCCGTAAACTCCAGTCGCGAACGAATCTGCTCCAGTCGCTTCATCACAACCAGTGCGTCAGGCAGCCGCTTCGAGGGATCCTTTTCCAGTAACTGACAGACCAGATCTTCCAGCATGACGGGAACGCCCGGCGCATATCGCGACGGCTTGTCAAACTGAGCGAACTGATGCTTCTGCAGAATGTCGGCCGCCGTCGCACCGGTGAAGGGCGGACGGCCCGTGAGCATCACGTACATCACAGCTCCCAGTGAATACAGGTCGCTGCGACGAGTCACTCGCTGGCCGCGAGCCTGCTCCGGCGACATGTACTCCGCCGTTCCGACAACACCTCCCGTACGTGTCAGACGTGATGAGGCAAACAAACTGGCGACACCGAAATCCGCCAGCTTCAAAACCCGATCGCTGGTCAGCATCAGATTACTTGGCTTCAGATCCCGATGAATGATCCCGGCATCGTGGGCTGCTTTCAGCGCCGCGGCGATCTGCAGACTCAGGTCCAGCACTTCATTCCACGGCAGCCTGCGACGCGCCATGATTTCCGCCGTCAGCGTCACGCCGTCCACATACTCCATCGCATAGTACAGCGTTCCATCCTCACCTTCCCCATCCTGAAACAGTTGCACGATGTGGCGGTTGGACAATTGCCGCAGGACCGCAATTTCCCGACTGAATCGCTCAACAAATCCATCCTCACGCGCCAGTGACGCAGGCAGCACTTTGACCGCGGCCTGCTGCCCGGTCGTTTCATGCACGCCAAGGTACACATTGCCCATTCCGCCGGCGCCGATTCGACGCTCAATCCGATAAGGCCCCAGACGCTCCGGATTCACCAGCCATTCTCCCGAACTGGACAGAGGAACTGTCATGGACCAACCCACACAACGCAGGTGGCATGCGCTCACGACGACTGCTGGCTAAGGACATTCACGGCGGCCCGGGAAGGTCTTGACGGATATCAGCCGAGCAGGGCGGCACGGCATCCCGATCACCGCACACAGCAACACTGAGCCACCGTCAGGAACGAAGGCACACTGTGAAATTCCTGAGTAGAGTGTACGTCGGCGTCCGGGACATCACAAATGCCCTTCATCGCCGAGACCGTTTCTGCTGTGAGATGTTGACACCAACTTTCAACCCGCCGCTCATCGTGTTTCGCTCGACTGACACATACATCCCGGGTTTTCCCTGAGGACGACCGGGATCACACAACAGAAAACCGGGGCCATCCATCTGTCAACAACAACCACAAGTCCTTTCCTCAGGATATTTTACGCCGACTTATTTGCGTGTTGACACAGCGGAAGATGTAAAATTTACCGGCCCAAATCCGTGTTTCTTTGTGTTCATCCGTGGTTCAAAAATCGCCCCCCAGACTTCATGGCAGGTTCACGGACGTCACCCGTGCTCAGACACCGATTC
>JBDKIW010000421.1:0-6904 GCA_039796955.1 Planctomycetota bacterium | reverse complement strand
CTGAGCTGACTCTGTCGGTTCCACAGCCAGACTCCGCCGGACAGCAGCGCCAGACTGATGATCACGAACAGTAGTATCGAGGTGTTCCGGCGACCTGTCACGTGCTGTGCAACTTTCCACCGAATGAGCCCCGAGGGGAGACCGGAAATCATACGCGGCTGGCTGAAGTGAATCAGTGAAGGGTCCTTCGACGCAGGAATTCGAAAGACCGGCTGCTGAATGCGTCCTGACGCATCCCCGGGATCTGCGTCGCCGCATTCTTCGTGGCAGGATACGTTGTTTTGTGCTGTGGGTTCAATTCAGCCGGGGGTGAATGGGGGGAATGTGTTCGCCTGAGTTCAGCGAGTAAGGTCGGCTGGGGACGTGCGTTTCCGGCCAAGCAATACCCGGGAATGCTCTTCGATCCGTATGAACGGCGTCAGGAAATCCCGGGATTCTCTGGCAATTTACAGCCGGATGGCGGTAGACTGGGGCATCAGGGAACAGTGCTGTTTCCTGATTTTCAGCCGTTGGCCACGATCGCTGCAGGTGATTTCGAAATCTGTTCGGCACGGGCGGTGAAGGACCAGCAGGAGCGAAGTCATGTCGTCCGGTGTACGTATTCAGATTCCGGCTTTGCAGCAGCTGCTGGGACAGTGTCAGCGGCGCATGCGACTGCACACTCTGGCTCGGGGATCTGCAGAAACCGTTTCCGTGGCGGCTGTGTGCCTGTCTGTCTCCTGCCTGCTGGACTTTCTGCTGATTCTCCCCGGACCTCTGCGGTTGTTACTCCTGATCACCTCGGCAGCCCTGACCCTGCTGGTGCTGATTCGACGACTGATCCAGCCATTACTGGCCTCAGTCCCGGCCGAAGAACTGGGAGCCGCAGTGGATCTGCGATTCCCGGAACTGCATGAGGCCCTTGCCACACTGATTTCACTGGAACGAATGGAAGCCGGTCACGAAGCCATCGGATCGGTCCTGATGCAGCAGAAACTGCAACGGCAGGTGCAGTCACAGCTCAGGATCATTCGGCCATCTCAGGTGGTGCAGGTTCAACCTGTGATTCAGCGTGCTGGTGTGGCAGGCCTGTTGCTGTTGCTGGGATTGGTACCGCTGTTCGGCTGGCCCGACGGTTCGCAGTTGCTGATTCGCCGACTGCTGCTGCCCTTCGCCAATCTGGCATCACCCACGAATCTGTTTTTTGAGGTTCCGGCCGCGGATCGCATCGTGGCTTCCGGCACAGACGTGTCCTTCCTGGCGATTCCCCGCTGGAGAACAGGGCGTCCCGGAACTCTGCCGCAGGATGTGTTTGTGGAACTCCGCAGTGCCCTGCAACCGGAGTCTGAAATTCCGGATGCGAAGCAGGCTCCCGAGAGCCCGGCGGCACTGTTTCAGCGGCTGCATGATTCTGAGTTGGGGCCGATTGAACAGCTTCCGATGTCATGGAATGAACAGTCTGGTCAGTTTCTGGCTGAACTGCAGGACGCGGGACAGTCGCTGCTGTACCGCATTCGTGGTGGTGGGGCCGTGACGGAGTGGTATTCGCTGGTCGTGGCCGACTCACCTCGCATTCTCACAGCGACGCTGACGGAAACACCACCCGCCTATACGGGGCGTCCGGTGCAGACAGTTGACGGTGCTTTGGGTGAGATGTTTGTTTTTGAACAGAGCGATCTGGAACTGCAGCTCAAGTTCAGCAAGCCTGTGGCGACCGTTCAGATGGTCTGGAAAGACTACCAGCCGATTCGCCGTTTGCCCGCGGCCAGTGGTGAAGAAATGGTCCCCGGGGAAAATGGGACGTTGCTTCCTGAAGAGATCGCTGCAGCGGCCAGCGGTGTGGCGATGGAAGGCTCTGCGCGGACCGATGAACAACAGCCACCGCAGGCGGAAATCGTACTTTCGGAGGACAGAACGGCTGCGGCCATTCGACTGCAGGCCATGGGCAGCGGAGCGTTTCAGTTGCTGGCTACGGATGATCTGCAACTGCAGAACGCCGAAGTCACCCAGCGCAGACTCACCGTCACCCTCGATACTCCGCCGAAGTTGAGCGTAACGGGGCTCGCTGATGGTCTGGACGTGCGGCCGGATGACATTGTTCCTCTCAACTGCAGCGTGACCGATGACGTGGGAGTTGGTGGACTTGAAGTTCATTTTCAGAAGAACGAAGAGGCTGTTCGAGTTCAGCCGGCCCTACCGCTGGAACGCGGCGCGACGAACATCGCTCACGAGTTTCGCATCGACCTGAAAGCACTGGCACTGAAGACGGGTGATGTTGTGGAATTTCGGGTGCGGGCAGACGATGAACGGCCGGTGCCCGGACCGAATCGTGTCTGGGCTGGACCATGGGTGCTGCGAATTTCTGACAACGCAGAACCACTTGGTCAGAAAGCACTGCGAGAGGCGGATCAGCAACTGGTGGATGCGCTTCGAAAGATGGCGGAGCAGATTGGTCAGGATTCTGTGCGAGCGATCCAGCTCCGTGAAGCCGCACAGCGTGACTGGAAGCCGGAAGCGCGCGACGATGTCCGAGCGCTCAGCGAACAGGAACAGACTCGGGGAAATGAACTGCAGCAGCTGGCTGAGCAGGCGGGGCAGCATCCGCTGATGCAGAAACCCGCAGCCCGGCTGGCGGCATTGTCACAGCAGCTGCGCGAACGCGTACCCGAAAAGCTTGATCAGGCGGCGATTGCGGAAAAGGACCCGGCGGCTCAGAAACTTCAGGACTCCGCCAATGAACTCAATCAGATCCGCGACGAAGTCAATCGGGCGACGGATGACATTCAGAAAGCCGCAGCACTGGAACAGGAGCTGGCGGAACTGAATCGCCTTGCTCTGGACGCCGAGAAACTGGCTGAGGATGCCGACAGCCTGCGACAGCAACGTGCTCAGGGGCAACCTGAGGCCGGGCAGTCCCAGGAAGACTTTCAGCAGCAACTGCGGCAGGAGCAAAGTCGTCTGCAAGCGGATCAGCAGGAACTCAGTCAGGATCTCGACAGCCTGCTGCAGCGTCGTGCAGAACTGCTCCAGGCGGCTCGCGAAGCCCAATGGAATCAGGCGGCAGACATGGCCCGTGAACTGCAGAACCTTGCGCAGCAACAGCAGCAACTGGCCGAAGGCATCGGTGAAGAAGCTCGGGACGCGGCGCGCGATTCCGAGGCTCTGGCGAATGAACTGCAGCAGGCACAACAGCAGCTGCAGCAACTTGCGCAGCAGGTGGAGCAGCACGCGAGTGATGTGAAAAAGCCGGAAACTCAGCCACTGGACGAAGCTGTTCGCGACCTGCGGCAGGGAAACCTAGCCAAACCACAAGCCGCGATCACGTCGTCCCAACAGGCTCTGCAGTCCACTGTCGAACAACTGGCACAGCCGGTCGCACCCAAACCGCAGGATCCCGCGCGCCCCGCCGATGACAGCAGCAAAGCGGCCGAGCAGCGGGCGCTCGATGAACAGAACTCGCGACGGCAGCAACTGGGGCAACAGGGACAGGATGCTCTTCAGAAGCTGGCGAGCATTTCTGAGCGACTGCAGCAACTGGCGCAGAATCGTGGCACCCAACGCCAGCCGTCCGGTGCGCCGGACGACATGGACACACCTCCGGGTGATGCAGCAAAGGCACCCGGGGCCGCAGAACCTTCGACAACGGCACCCACAGAACCTGCCCCCGACACGAAACCGCCCGGTACAGAAGGAAATCAGCCTGCGGGCCCATCGGCCGAGGTGGCACAAGCACAGCGAGCCGCCGGGAATTTACTGGAACAGCTGCAACAGTTGAACGACGCAGCGCGCGAGCAGAGGCAGCAACTGAAGGAAAACCCACAACTGGCCAATGGAGCTGGCAACAACGCAGATCAGGCCGCGACACGTGCGGAAGAAGCCCAGCGACACGCCAAAGCGGGCCAGTTTCAAAAGGCGGCAGAACGCCTGCGCAACGCCGCCAGCGAATCGTCCCTGGCGGCCGACCAGCTGACGACCCCGGAAACTCAGGATCGCCAGTTACAACTGCAGCGGCAGCGAGATGACTTCAATCGTCTCGCTGATTCGCTCCGACAGCTCCAGGACAACAGCGCAGCTCAGCTGTCGGCGCAACAGCAGGCCCAGGAACAGGTGGCGGAGCAGGCCCGGCAGATACCGGACCGACTCAGAGAGCTGGCTGATCGTCTGCAGAGCCCGGCGCTGGGACTGCAGAACCAGGCTCAGCCATCCCGGGAAGCCGCTGAAGCTACGGGAAAAGGGGCTGAGAGCGGGGAGCAAACCTCCGGCAATCTGCAGCAGACTCAGTTCCAACAGGCCACTCAGACCGCACAGGAAGCTGCCGGACAGCTGAATCGGGCTGCACAACTGGCACAGCAGGCTTCCCAGGGGGCCAGAGATCCGGGTAATCTTGTACCGACTGATGTCGGGGAAAGTGTGGGTGAGGCCCTGCAGAGTCTTCGCGAGGCCGCGGAACTGATGAACGAGGAAACAGCGCAGCCATCGCCCGGTGCTCAGGGTGAAAACGGGGACGCAGGCGAACCATCTGCCAACGCCGAGCCCTCGGACAATGCCATGCCTGGCACTGGTGCGGAACAAAACACGGCTGGACAGCAACCACAGGGACAGATGCCCTCTGACGGTTCATCAACACCGAATGGCAACCAGGAGGCGTCGTCCTCCGAAGCGGCTGGCGAATCAAAATCGGGCCAGTCGCAGGGGGCAAAGAAACCCGGCTCGGGGACTTCGCAGGAACAGGGCTCAGCAGGATCCCCCGGTCAATTGGCGAAGGCCGCGAGATCTCTGAAAAATGCTGCGAAAGGAGCCTTGCCTAGCCAGTTTTCGCCAGGGCAGCTCAGTTCGGACAGCAGCCAGGCGTCCAGTGATTCGAAATCCGCCGGGAATCCTGCCGGATTCGATGGTGTCGACCCGGCTGCGACGCTAAAGAAGGGGCAGCGGCGGCAGTGGGGACAACTGCAGGACCAGCTGGACAACGACGTCCAGGACGGGGGACGCGAGGTTCTCGATCAGGAATACTCGGAAATGATTCGACGCTATCGCCGGGATCTGGCCCGCACTCGTCAGCAAAATGACAACGGAAAGACAAACCAGCAACCGTGAAGACTCTCCCGGATTCGCAGAAAACTCCCCTTCCGATCATCGACGCTGTTGTGCCGGCTGTGGCCGCAGCCCCGGTGCAGCGCGCGGTGCTGGAGCTTTCCTCACAGGAGCTGCACGATTGGCTCAGGGAACGTGGATACCCGGCCTTCCGGACTCAACAGATTCGCCGCTGGCTGATTCAGCGCAGGATCACGTCGTTTGAACAGATGAGCGATCTTCCGGCGGCATTGCGGCAACAGTTGCAGGAACAGTTTCGCTTCTGTTCGTTTCAGACCGTCGGTCATCAGGTCGCCAGTGACCGCACCGAAAAACTGCTGTTGCGTCTGCAGGACGGCGAGCTGGTCGAATGCGTGCTGATGCGGGATCCCGGACGACGCACTGTCTGCATCAGCACCCAGGTGGGCTGCGCGATGGGCTGCGTTTTCTGCGCCAGTGGGCTCCGCGGAGTGAAACGCAACCTGACGCCGGCCGAGATCTTTGAACAGGTTCTGGTGCTGCACCGACTGATGGCCGATGACGAGAAGATCACCAATGTGGTCGTCATGGGAATCGGTGAACCTCTGGCAAATTATCGGTCGCTCATGGCCGCGCTGGAAGTGCTGACAGCGGAAGACGGGTTTGGTCTGGGGGCCCGGCGGATCACCGTATCGACTGTCGGCCTTCCCGAAAAGATTCGCGAATTTGCCAGGTCCGGTCAGCAGTACAATCTGGCGGTCTCACTGCATGCTCCCAACGATGCGCTGCGAACAGAGATCGTACCGGTGAATAAGAACATCGGAATTCAGGAGATCCTGGATGCGGCTGAAGAATATCACCAGCACACCGGACGTCGTATTTCGTGGGAATATGTGTTGTTATCCGGAATCAACGACCAGCCCCGGCATGCTGAAGAACTGGCCTCACTGCTGCGCGGACGCACAGCGCATGTGAATCTGATTCCCATGAACGGTGTCAGTGAACTGGTCATGACAGCTCCGCGAGAGCCACAGACGCAGCAGTTTCTTGAGATCCTCGTTCGACGTGGCATTCCGGCCACCGTGCGGAAACGTAAAGGGGCCGATATCGACGCCGCCTGTGGACAGTTGCGACTCAATCGCGAGGATGGCAGGAGCGGCTGAACACGACGACAAAATCAATGTGCGTGAGCGGACCGACCGAAGCATTCGCCACGTCTATGGCGTCCGCGTTGATCATTGCCGCACGCTGATGCTCAAAAAGGTGGAAACAGCCCGCATGGTGCCCCCTGTCCTGTCCTGTCCTGTCCACGGGATGAGGGCTCAGGGTTTGTGCGGAGACAGCAGGATTCGGATGAGGAAGTCGTTGCCGTCGGCGTACTTCGTGGACTGTGAGACGCCCGGAACCACCAGATGACATTCGTGTCCAATCGCTCTGGCTGCCTCATGCATGCGAATTCCGTGTATCGGGTGATGAATGCCATGTCCCGCATCGCGTGCGGGCAAATCCGTCTCTGCGCTGCAGGTCATGAACAGCGGCGGATCTGCGGCATCCAGATGATTGATGGGTGAGAATTCCCGATAGAGCGTTCGATAGCGTTCGGGCGACTGCAGGACAGGCGCCAGCGACTGCTCACCCACCGCATGGGCCAGCATCGGATGCTCAAAGACGGCTGGCCCCATCCATTCCTGAAGCACCTCGGGATCAATGGAGGTTTGGCCCACGTTGACTGATGCTGCGCAGACACGAGTCGATTCGCGGAGTACCGGATCGGTGGCCTGAGGGTCCGCCAGGTCATCGTGCAACAGCAGCCACATACTGGTGCAGGCTCCGGCACTGGGGCCTGTGAGTGCAATCCGGTCCTGATTCAGGTTCC
>JBDKIW010000420.1:0-9160 GCA_039796955.1 Planctomycetota bacterium | reverse complement strand
TCGGTGGTGCACCCGGATCCGGTATCACCCAAGTCTCCAGAAAAAACGTTGTGACGTGAACCCTCTGAAAACAACGGCCAGTTTGCTTTTGTCACGATGACAGTTGCAACGACGCGTTTCACTGGCGAGTTTTCATTTCTGTCAGTCAGCGGGGCGTTTGCCTGCCCACGACTGTGGGATCAATCTAAAGGGGCGAGTCGAGGTTGCAACGTCGGCTCCGCCCCTTTTTTGCTGCGCTATGCCGAGGGATTGTCCCCGAAAAATCAGGAAATGCCCTCAGGAAAAAGCTGTATTTTTGAGGGCCGGTGGGGTTGAGGGCGGGTGTGGTTGAGGGCATGTGGGGTTGGCATACGGAGAGGCGACGGGCGGCGGAAAAACATGTGATACGTTGTTTTGTCGCATGGCGTTGAAGTTCAGAGCTGAGGGATTAGAGCCATCGGAGGCTTTGGGAGGGCTCGTGCGGCCTCTCTTGCAGACTTCTCGTGGGTAGCCCTCAAGCACAGCAATGGCTCTCAGGTACGAGGGGAACTGTTCGGCAATCTGCATCGAGGGATGATCTCTGCGAATGATTGGCTGCTGCTGGTCTGGTGGTTGCGGGGTGTATTAAGAGCTTCAGACGCGGCGGCGGACTGACAGCTATTCGTGGCTGGCTAATGACGTGTTTTTCGTCACAGGGTTTACCTGAGGAGTTGTACGGAAAATTGCTTTTCTGACTTCGATGAAAGGGCTGAGCCGACATGCAGCGGCGTGCCCCCGACTGCATTGTGGTCGGGCAGAATTGGGGCGCGGTGCGGATTCCAGTTCCTTCGCGGTCGGCTGGTTTGTCCGGACGGCGGAGCCTTTTCTGCAACGAAGCCCCGATTTTTTGGCGGTCGAGTAGCAGTTGGGGCATGGATTGAATACGCTCCTGCGGTATGATCCCCCCAGATGCACCGGTCAGCCGCAGTGTTGGTCGGCATTGGTCGTGACAGGCTGCTGGATGCGTCCGTGTTGTGACTGTCTTCGCGGCAATGAACATCGTGATCTGGTGTGCAGCGGATGTTGTTCAGGAATCACATCACTCACGACTGAGGTCCAATTCAGGAAACGACGCCATGGTGAGCGAGCAGAATTTTCGCCGATTTTTTGTGGCTTTGATGACCGGCTTGCTGACCGGGCTGGTTGCAGCATCGCCGTCCTTGCCGGCTCAATCGCCAATTGATCTGAAGCGTTTTTCGGTTTCCGTCGCCGAGGGCAAGGCAGCTGGTTGGTATCGCTGGATCGTAGACGGTGCGGTGTTTCCGGCGGAATCCGCGAAGCTGGTGATTGCTTCAGACGCGCGGTGCTCGTTGTATGTGAACGGTCAGCGGATACTGAAGTACGATCAGATGGAACTGGTGGATGGTCGCGTTGTTGCGAAGGCCTTTGACGTAAAAACTCTGCTGCGTGCCGGCCGCAACCTCGTGGCGGTGGAATTGCGGGCGGATACTTCGGCCGCTCAGTTTTTGATTGGTCTGCAAACGTTGCGTGATGGACAAACTGTTGTTCCGGGTGGCCCGTGGAAAACGGCGCCAGCGCCGCCGCCGGTGGGATGGCAGCAGACGGATTTCAATGATCGTGACTGGCCAGAGTTCAAGCCTGTGTCAGAATCGGAGCACGCGGGCCTGGTCGTACAGATACCGGAAAAGGTTTCTGCGCCGGTATTGGCACCTCGAGCGCGACGCACGCTGCCATTTCAGTTTGAAGATGGCGACCATGTGGCCTTCGTGGGGGCGACATTTGTCGAGCGGGCTCAGTTGTCAGAGCATCTTGAAGCGACTCTGGCCGGCGGACTTGGGCAGCGGCACGTGACCTTCCGGAATCTTGGCTGGAGTGCGGACACGGCGTTCGCGGAGTCTCGTGGCATTTTTGATGCTCCTGCGACTGGCTACCTGCGGATGGTCGAGCATATCCGTGCTGAGGAACCGACGGTTGTGTTCCTGTGCTATGGTCAAAACGAAGCCTTGACGGCGGGCATGACGCCGGAGAATTATGCGAGGCAGTTGACGCAGTTTATTGATGAGTTGACGGCATCGGGGATTCCCTGTGTGTTGTTATCTCCACATGAGTTGTTTCCAGCCCGGGCTCCCATCCCATCGCCATCACGATTCAACTCCCGGATCCGCGTGTACTCAGAAGCCACCGGCAGCGTCGCTCAATCCCGGCAACTGGCGTTTGTGGACCTGTTTTCCGGATTTACTGACCAGATGTTGGCCATCAATCAGCAGTTGGCTCCGGTGGCAACTGATTCACTGACGCCGTTCGCAGCCATGGCAGACAACGGCATGCATTTGACGGAGCGTGGTTATTCTGCTGTGGCGTTGACTGTTCGGCAGCGGTTGCTGGGTGTGCCTGCGGAGTCGGCTGTGGTGCGTATCGACCCGGTGAAGGGGACGGTGACTGGTGATTCTGTCGAAATTGAAGCGGTGCGATTCGAGGCGGCGTCGGGGACTGTAAGATTTCGACTGCGAGAGAAGTCGCTTTCGCCGTTGCCGCTGGTCCTGGAAATGGCCCAGGGCACCGGGAAGCTGACATCTCTGCCGGAGAGTGCCGTACAGGTTCTGGAATCTCCTGTTGCGGACGCCAATGGTTCTCCCCGGTTTCAGGGCATTTCCAAACAGTACGAAGCGCTTCGTCAGGCCATTCTGCGAAAGAATGAATTGTATTTTCATCGCTGGCGTCCGCAGAACATCACCTACCTGTTTGGTTTTCGCAAGCATGAGCAGGGCAATAACGCGGCTGATATCGCGCGGTTTGATCCTTTTGTTCAAGAGCTTGAGACGCAGATTCATGAACTGCAGCAGCCTCAGTGGCAGGACGTACTGCTGCAGCTGAAAAAGTAGTCGCCGTCTGCGGGAAGCAATTCGGGGTGCAGACTGGTGCCCGGGCTGTCTTGCGGATTTGAAGTTGTTCGGGCGTCGTGGCCGTCAGTGGATGTTGCGTCGAATTCCTGCGTATCGGGTGTTTCTGTGGAGCAGTTTCGGGAGCCGGCGTAATGGCGACTCGTGTGCCTGATCCGAATGATCCACAGCGTGCCCGGCATGCCGGGCATGCGTTTGGCAGTTTTCACGGACGAACGCGTGAGGGGCTGTTTTCAGCTGGACGGAGGTCGATGCTGAAGGCGGGGATGGCAGGTCTGGGTGGCCTGACTCTGCCTGGGTTGCTTCAAGCGCAGGCCCAGGCTGCGGAATCCGGAGTGGCCAGTAGTCGCGGCAAGAGTGTGATTCTGTTGTGGATGGCGGGCGGTCCCAGTCACATTGATACGTGGGACAGCAAACCGGATCGACCGTGGATTAACCGTGGCCCGTTTGGGGTAACGCAGACGAAGTTGCCCGGTGTGGTGATCTGCGAGCATTTGCCGAAGCAGGCGGCGATGCTGGACCGATTCACCATCATTCGTTCTGTGGATGCGCGGCACAGCAATCACGAGCCGAACATGGTGTTTCAGACGGCCAATCTGGCGGCTGAACCGCGAGTGAATCCGGAAGCCGTGCGTTATCCCGCGCTGGCTTCGATCATTGCCCGGCACCATGGGGCTAATCATCCCTCCATGCCGCCGTATGCGGCTTTTATGAAGTCGCGTTCGCACCTTGCCTTTGCCGGGTACCTGGGGAAGGAGTTCGATCCCTTCATTTGTGATCGTGCGGCGAAGTTGCCGATTTATACGAATGTGGGAGTCGACACCGGACAGGTCTCGGGGGGAGACTTGTTTCAGATGCCGCGTGGTTTGTCCCCGGAGCGACTGTCAGATCGTTTGTCGTTACTGCAGCAGTTTGATCACCTGCGAGCGGGCCTGGACCAGGACGGTTCCATGGACGCATTGAATACCTATCAGAGGCAGGCGACGGACATGCTGCTTGGACAGCGGGCGCGGGCGGCCTTTGATCTGGAACGGGAGACTCCGGAGACGCGAGCGCGGTACGGTTCGCATCTCTGGTGCCAGCAGGCGCTGATTGCTCGTCGTCTGGTGGAAGCGGGCACCGCCTTTGTCACGCTGGATCTCAGCTATCACACGGCGTCCGGAACCTGGGACACACATGGGGACAACATACCACCCTATGGCGGCATCAGTCGTGGCCTGGGACCGTTATTGCCGCTGTTTGACCACTTGATCACCACTCTGGTCAGTGATCTTGAAGAGCGTGGATTGCTGGATCAGGTGTTGGTCATTGCGATGGGAGAATTCGGACGGACACCGAACATGGGAACACAGGACAGCACTGATGGCCGCAATCACTGGCCTGAGGTGATGTCGATGTGTCTGGCTGGTGGTGGATTGCGTCATGGTCAGGTGATCGGGGCGACGGAGAAGGATGGCGGGACGATTCGCGAACGTCCGGTAACGCCGGCGGATCTGGCCGCGACGCTGTTTCGTTACTTTGATGTGCCAACTGACGTTCAGTATGAGGACCACCAGGGGCGTCCGCGATTTGTTGCCGACGGTGGACATCCGCTGGCAGAGCTTTTCTGACACTGCTGACTTCTGAAAGTGCCTGTGCATGCTGGTTTTCCGGCGCTTTGTTGCGGCCATGGTTCTGTTGTTGGTGGCCTGGGGCCTGTTGAGCCAGCCTGCGAGTGGTATATGGCAGGATCAGGCGGATCAGGTTGTGCCAGAGACTGCGCAGATTGAACAGGCGATCGTGCAGGCGAAGGCCGCGGCTGAGCAGGGGCAGATTGATGCCAGTCTGCAGACGGTGCGGCGGGCCCTGGCCGCCGGGGTACCCGCAGCAGATGGAAGTCTACCCGGATCTGAGACGCTGAACGCACGGCAGACTCATTTGGCGAGTGTAAGCAGGATTCATCGTTCGCTGTATGCACTGGTTGAGCAATGGCAGACGATGTCGGTCGATGCTGCCGTCCTGACAGAGACACTGCAGGCAATTGTGCTGCCTGAATCTCTGCCGCGGGCCGTCTTTCGTTATGTTTCTCAAGCGGATCCGGAGTCAACAGAGACTGAACTGCAGGAACGATCCGTCGGGCGGCTCTGGCTGCAATCCGTGATACGATCCGGACGTCAAATGGAGTGTCTGCAGGCATTGGAGCAGCGTCGCGGTTTTCAGGAATCCACTCTGGATGCCGACATTCTGCGATTGCAGCTGGGGCTGGAGTTGCGGGACTCGCGTCTGGTCGAGCAGGGGCTGCAACTGTTACTGCAGGGGCCTGCCGGTCCGATCGACGCGGAGCAGATCATGGTGTTGGTTGAGCTGTCTCAGCGTGCGTCCGAACTGGTTGACGGTTCCGTTCGCGGATTGGCAGATCAATCCTTCCTGCGGTGGGTTCCTGCGGGTCGAGTTGTTTCCCTGACAGAGAGGCAGAGAGCGACCCTGAGAGCCCTGGCAATTGGGGAGGCTGTGGATTCATTTCTGGCCGGAACAGCTGACGACGTGGCCGTGAAGTGGCTCTCTGTATCGGACTGGTTCGCCGATAGTGGCGAGGGTTCAGCCCGAGACATCAGCGGAATCCGGAGATTGCTGCAGCATCATGAGCAGGTGGCATTACTGCTGTTGAGACTTGGGCTTCCGGAACTGGCCGCCAATCGACTGACGTTGCTGTGTGCCCTGCAGCGGGAGTTTTCGATTGCCGGTCCATCTGAGCTGATTGGTCGTCATTGTGCGTGGCTGCGTGTGCTGCCGGCGGCGGAGCGATATTCGTTTTTGTGGACGCAGCTGCTTCGGGAGCAGTCGATTCCGTTGTCGTCTGCGGGGTTTCAGTGGTCGGCCGGGATTGCCTTTGAGGGAGTCCGTGCGGCGGGGGGCGACGCAGCTGCTGGTACCGCGTGGGGAAGTCGACAGCAGGAAGCTTCTGGCCTGCCGGTGCATCCCGTCATCCTGTTGCTGGAAGCGGCTGTTCAAGTCGGGCAGGCGGAGACTCTGTTGACGTTGCTGGGTGAACTTGCGGTTCAGGGGCATTGGCCGGCCATGGCGGCTCAGGCCTGTTTGCTGATCGTTCTGGAGCGGCACGAAGAGGCGAATGAGCGGATTGAGGAGTTTTTTGGACTTCCGCAGGAAGGCGCGGCATCTGCGGCGGACGCGGAAGCCTTGCTGCTGTATGGAATGTTACAGACAGAAGAGCACCGGGATGAGGCTGTGCATCAGCTTTTGTCGCGGGAACGTCCGGGAGTGTGGTCATCATCTCCGGCGAACTCAGCGGCGTTGGCCATGGCGTTGACACGTGGGGCCACTGGGGTGGTGGAAGTCGGATCGGGGCCATGGCCTTCGGGTTCACCGGTTCTGAACTGGTTTGCCGATTCGGCTGCGGGGCTGGATCCGGCCGGGGTTCCGCAGGCTGGGCGGTTCTCCGAGGGCCTGGTCACCAGAACGGGAGGCGGGCGCGGGACCTTTTGTTTTCCGTGGCCCATGTCTGGTGATTTCGAACTGTCCTGCTCCGCTGTGGCTGTCAGCGGACCACTGGGGGGGATTGGATTTGACGGGATCACAGTGGCCGGGATGTCGCGAGCGGACATGCTGCGTGTGGAACCCTGGGGAAACCACAGTCCCAGCTTGCGTACCGGGTTGCCGTTGTTGTCGAGAGTGCCGGTAAGACTGGGCGTGAGTGCTCAGGGCGACTGGGTGCAGTTGCTTGTGGATGGAGCGGTGATTCAACGCTGGCCTCGTGACGGCCAGACGGCGACGGTTCCGTTTGTCTTTCTGGAACTGGGGGGCGCGGGGTGTACTCAATGGTCCGATTTTCGACTGTCCGGTACGGTGCGGATTCCCCGGGAAGTCCGGCTGGCAGAGGCTGTTGATCTGCGTGGCTGGAGCAGTCGTCGGCTGCAGCAATCACAGCCGGCCTGTCGTATTGACCTGAATTCGGGAAGCAGCGTTGGGCCCTCATCTATCGAGACGCGTGATCGACAAGCTGGCCGAAAAGGGACGGACTGGTCGTGGGAAGCCGGAACCATTCGTGGTCGTCGTCGGGGAGAGTTGGGTGAGCGAACGGGGCGAGTGACGGCGGGCGTCAGGAATGTTGAGTTCGGGTTGTTGCAGTATCTGCGACCGTTGCAGAACGGTGAAACGCTCCGTTGGGAATTTGAGTATCTGCCGAATGAGGTGGACTCAGGCATAGCGCTGGGCCCGCTGGTGTTCTGGGTGCAGACAGGGGGAGTGCACCTTGACTGGATTCCTGAGACAGGCCCGGATGCGACGCATTTTCTGCCGACCGCTCGGCTGCCTGCCGGGAATGAGATCCCGACCGGGTTTCTGCAGCATGGCTGGAATGCGGGGCGGCTTCAGCTGAGTGACGGGCTGGCCATTCTGAGTGTGAATGATCGGGAGTTATTGCGTTACCCGATCCCCCCGGACTTTGACACACGTCCCGGGATCGTCCACGATCGGGCTCGTACCGAAGCGCGGGTTCGCGGGGTGGTGCTGCAGGGGGATTGGCCCGCAGAGCTTCGGGAACGTGATCTGCGTGGGCTGCTGAATCCCGGGGAAAATGGTTCCGCCGGAATTCTGCCGGAGGTGACAGCAGGTCAGTGGCAGGAGGATCCCGCAGAGGAGCTGGCGATTTCGCTGACTGCCGGGGAAACGGCCTCACGGCTGGCGCGTATGGACGCACAGGCAGTCATGGAGCAGGGGCTCGCCTGGGTGTTTCCGCAGGACGGGGCTCTGATCAGGTGGTCCGGAGCGCCATGTCCGAGTGGTCGAAGCGGCGTTCGCAGTGGCCGGCGGCCGTGGAACGGTGGGATGCCGGAGATTGTGGTTTCTCCGCTGCTGGAGCTGGTGTTTTCCGCGATGGAGTTGAAGGGGGTGTCGGAACTTGAAAAGCGGGTGCCACCGACGGAGGGGGCGGACGTTGATGAGGATCGTGAGATGTTCCGCACGTTGCTGTCGATTGTTCAGGACAAAGCGGAGGCCGCAGACAGGCTGCGTGCGCTGGCGGATCAGTTTGAGGCAGGTGTAAAACGGCGGATGAGTTCGCCATGGTCCGTGCTGGCGATAGCGCAGGTTGCCGCGGACCGTGTTTCGTTACGTGCGGACGCGATCCGACTGTTGCGAGGGGTGATGGTGTTGCCTGACGGGCAGTTCCAGTGGAGTTCCTGCAGTCGCGAATGTGGTCGTTCGCTGTTGTCGCTGCTGGAGCACGTTATGAGCGGCCCGGGGGCAGGCAACGTGGGGGCTGAAACGCTGCCACCACTGCGTGACTGGATTCCTCTGCGGTTGAGCACCGCTGCAGGGGCGGGTCACCTGCCGCCGGCAGTCTGGACACAGTCGGCGGACGGCACTGTTCAGTTGGTTTCAGGGACACAGGCGGACGGGCTTTGCTGGCCTGCCCCTTTGCCCGGCGACTTTACGATGACCTGTACTGTGGAGCCGGTGGCGGGTCGGTATCCGATTTTGGGATATGCAGGTGTCTTGTTTGCGGATGGGAAGAGTTTGCGAGCGGGCGAGGCATCGGAAATCAACGAGATTCCATGGTCACGAACCACGATTTTTTCAGAAATTTCCGATCCTTCGTCAGAATCGATCAAGCTTCGTCGGTATCGCATCCAGCGGCGACAGCGGCAGTTGACGGTGGAAGTCGAGGGACATCGCGTAGTGACTCGGGAGATATCGGACCGAGCTGCGCCGTGGTTGGTGGTGCGGATGCCACCGGAACCGGGCGCGCGGATTCGACTGGAGGAGTTCACGAAAGAGTCGTCGGTTGCGATGGATGTTCAGCTGGACAGCGGGCGAGAACTCAGTGGTTGGCGAGAGCCCTGGTTTCCGCGAGTGACGACGGCGGATTCCCCGCTTGAGAGTGCTGAGACGTGGCGATCATCGGAGGCGAAGCTGGTGGGAGTGCGACAATCGAAGGGGGGCGGATTACCGCGGGCCAGTTTGCTGCAGTATCTGCGTCCGTTGCCGCGGCGAGGAGCGATGAGTTATTCCTTTTTCTTTGAGCGAGATCAGCGACTGGTGCATCCGGTGATTGGTGGGCAGGTTTTGATTCTGGAACCGGAGTTCGGCTTGCGAGAGGCGGCGCTGCATGGTACTCGAATTGAGCTCTCGTCGGCTTCAGCGGTGGGGGGCGGGGCAGCACTGCCATTGCGATCCAGCGAATGGAATCAGCTGCAGATCAACGTGACGGAGGACCGTGCGGAGTTGCTGTTGAACGGGCAGATGATCGGAACGGTGGTACTCGCGACGGGCTCGGATCGTGT
>JBDKIW010000419.1:0-4687 GCA_039796955.1 Planctomycetota bacterium | reverse complement strand
ACTCCGTATCCCTCGACGGCGTACCTGACAGGGTTCCTGAGATCACGAGGGTTTGACGCGGTACAGACGGATCTGGCGCTGCAACTGGTACTGCACCTGTTATCGCGAAGCGGGCTGCAGCAGATTCTGGACAGGGCCCGTCAGCATCCTGCCATGAAGACGTCCGGGAGTGTGCAGACTTTCGTCGCGGAGAGCGAGCGTTATCTGGCAACGGTTGATCTGGTCATTCGATTTCTGCAGGGCCGCGATTCCACTCTGGCGCACCGCATTGCCTCACGAAACCTGCTTCCGGAAGGGCCGCGATTTCAGACACTGGATGTCTTTGAAGGCGATGAGGACAACGGCGAGGATTCGCTGGCGTGGGCATTTGGAGCGCTGGGGGTTCAGGATCGCGCGCGGCATCTGTGCACATTGTTTCTTAGTGACCTCGCCGATGTGATTCGTGAAACCATTGATCCCCGCTTTGAATTTGTGCGGTATGCAGAATCGCTGGCGGCCAGTCAGCCGACGTTTGACCCGCTGGCGGCGGCCCTGGCCGCACCGCTGACGCTGCTGGATGAAACGCTGCGGCAGCTGACTCTGAACGCACTGCAGCAGCATCAGCCACAGATGGTGCTGATCACAGTTCCATTTCCAGGCACGGTGTATGCCGCGTTCCGGATTGCCCAGTGGATCAGGCAGGTGGCGCCGGAAGTCATCACGATCCTGGGCGGAGGATACGTGAATACGGAATTGCGGGAGCTGCAGGAAGCACGGGTCTTTGATTACTTCAACTTTATCACGCTGGATGACGGAGAGCGTCCGCTGCTGGCGCTGGTCGAGCACCTGCAGGGCCGTCGTGCTCCGGACCAGCTGGTGCGCACGTATTATCGGTCACCGGACACGGGCCGTGTGCAGTATTCGCAGGCCGTCGAGCCTGACGTGCCCTTTGCAAAAGTCGGTACGCCCACCTGGGACGGACTGCCGCTGCACGATTATCTATCCACACTGGACATGCTGAATCCGATGCACCGACTGTGGTCAGACGGTCGCTGGAACAAGCTGACGATCGCCCACGGTTGCTACTGGAAGAAATGCAGCTTCTGCGACATTAGCCTGGACTATATCGGTCGGTATGACACCGCCGCCGCGGAACTCCTTGCGGATCGTATTCAGACCATCGTGCAGGAGACAGGGCAGACGGGCTTTCATTTCGTGGACGAGGCGGCACCTCCCAAAGGCTTGCGGGCTCTGGCGGAAGAATTGCTGAAGCGGAATCTGAAGATTTCGTGGTGGGGCAATATTCGCTTCGAAAAATCATTCACGCCGGACCTGTGCCAATTGCTGGCAGACAGCGGCTGCATTGCCATTTCCGGCGGTCTGGAAGTGGCTTCTGACCGACTGCTGGCACTGATGGAAAAGGGGGTTTCCGTCGCGCAAGTGGCCCGTGTGACTCGCAGTTTCAGCGACGCCGGAATTCTCGTGCATGCGTATCTGATGTATGGCTTTCCCACACAGACGGTGCAGGAAACCGTGGATGCACTGGAATATGTGCGACAGTTGTTTGAAGAAGGTTGCCTGCACAGCGGCTTCTTCCATCGCTTTACCTGCACCGCACATTCGCCAGTGGGACAATCTCCGGAACGATATGGCGTCACCCTGAAACCGCTGCCCCCGATTACGTTTGCCAAAAATGACGTGGAGTTTGTGGACCCTACCGGAGTGGACCACGATGCGCTGGGAGAATCACTAACCAAAGCAATTTACAACTTCATGCACGGGGTGGGGCTGGATGCGGATCTTCGCAGCTGGTTTCGCGGTCGAGTCCCCCGGTCCACCGTTCCACGCAACTACATCGCTCGAGCACTGCAGTCCCGGTCATCCGGCTGATAAATAACACGGGAAACAAACACACGGACTGTCTAAACCTGGGCAGCCCGACTGGGGGGAACGCAGGGGTGCTGCGGGCAGCGCGAGGGGCGGGGAAATTCCGTGAGCGGGGCTGAAAGTGCGGGGATTCAGTTTCGCTGAGACGCGGCGCGTGCCATAATGACGCCCATGCGGAGGGGGCAGCGGCTCTCGACTCCGCCCGATTCGCCTGCTCACACGGTTTTCGGCAGCACTGTCCGAAGCATTTCCCACCTTTTCGATACGGAGCATTTTCAATGACGACATCACCAGCCGGTTCTTCCCGTCGCGGTTTTCTGAAAACTTCCACCGTAGCCGCAGCGGCTACTGGCCTGATGAACGGCACCGCCCCGGGACTGTATGCCGGTGAAGACAACACCATCCAGCTGGCTCTGGTTGGTTGTGGTGGTCGCGGGACCGGCGCTGTTGCCAACGCCTTTGCCGTGGACAATGGCCCTCTGAAACTGGTGGCAATGGCCGACGTGTTTCAGAAGAACATTGACGGCAGCTACGGTCGCCTGAACGCAGACCATGGCCAGTCCGGCAAGATGGATGTCCCGGCGGAACGCCGCTTCGTTGGGTTTGATGCCTACCGCAAAGCCATGGATGTGCTCAAGCCGGGCGACGTCGTGATTCTGACGACACCACCGGCCTTCCGCTGGGTGATGTACACCTACGCGATTGAAAAGGGCCTGAACGTATTCATGGAAAAGCCGGTCACCGTGGATGGACCGACCACGAAGCGCATGCTGGCACTGAACGACAAGGCGATTGAAAAGAACCTGAAGGTGGCTGTCGGCCTGATGTGCCGTCACTGCGAAGCACGCCGCGAACTGCACGATCGTATTCAGAACGGCGAACTGGGCGAGCTGATGGCGCTGCGAGCTTACCGCGAAGCCGGACCGACCGGGACAGCAGCCACCGGTCCCAAGCCGGAAGGTGTCAGTGAATTGCTGTGGCAGATCAGCAAGTTCCACGCCTTCCTGTGGCTCAGCGGAGGTGCTGTCAGTGACTTCCTGATTCACAACATTGACGAAAGTTGCTGGATGAAGAACGCATGGCCGGTCAAGGTCATTGCCAACGGTGGCCGTCACTACCGCGGTGACAACGTGGACCAGAACTTCGACACGTATTCCATGGAATACACCTTCGAAGACGGCACCAAGCTGTTCATGAATGGCCGCACGATGCCGGGCTGCTACCAGGACTTCTCCAGCTACGCTCACGGAACCAAGGGCCTCGCGGTCATTTCCAACGGCGGTCACTGGCCATCACGGGCTCGCATGTACAAGGGCCATGCGATGGACGACAAGAACCTGATCTGGTCCTTCGGAGAAGAAAAGAACAATCCGTATGTGGATGAATGGAAGCACCTGATTGCGGCCATTCGAAACAACGAGAAGTACAACGAAGTCGAGCGTGGCTGTATGGCCAGCCTTGTGACCTCCATGGGTCGTATGGCAGCGCACACAGGTCAGGAAATCACGCTCGAACAGATGATGAACCACGACCACGAGTTCGCACCGGACATCGAAAAGCTGACACTGGAATCAGAATCACCGCTGAAAGCGGATGAGACCGGTCGGTATCCGATTCCGCTGCCGGGTCTGGAAAAGTCCCGCGAATACGCAACCTGAAGCCACGTCAGAGCGATCGACGTTGTCGTCAGAGCGAAGGTTGGGGGACCACAGGCCGCAAGGCCTGTGGTCCCTTTTTTTGATGTGCCGCAGGCTGCGTCATGGCCAACCCAGCCACAGGGTCACAACACCAGGCCGTCAGGGTCGCCGATGCAGAACCAGGGCCATCACATCGGCCAGACCCGCCTCGGCCAGCAGGGCAGCCGCGACGGTCAGTGTCCACGCAGTACGGGCATTTGTAGCACAGAGCAGCACTGGTCCCGCCGACAGGTCAGGATGTGTCTGCAGGCGAACGGATTTCTCCAGGTGCTGCACATGCACGGTGCTGGGTGAGTCTTCCGGACAGGCAGCACCCTGCCAGGAAAACGCATCGACCATGGGAATTCGGCCGATCGTCGAAAGGTGCGCGGCCAGTTGTCGATTGCGCTGCATTTCGAGGGCGGGCGCGGGAGCTGGCATAATCAGTGCCGGGCGTTGTTCCCATGTGTGCTTCCAGCGCTGCAGGACACTGACGGCCCCATCCAGCAGTCCCGACGGGATCGCCGTCTCGCTGTCTCTGGAGAGTTCCCGCAGTTCCGCGGTCCAGCCGGGGTCTTCCGCAAACGCGACAGCGCGGGCGGCGAGCTTTGCTTTGATCGTGCCTTTGCGACTGCAGCCCTTCGGCCAGACTTTCCGTGGTTCGAAGAAATGATCCTGCTCGCGGAGAAAACTGCGTGCTTTGGTGATCGCGATGTCGGAAGGGCGGAGTCCGGGGGCGGGTACATGCCGTGTGCAGACTGAGCACTTGCCGCAGGGAGCAGGATCCGGATCGCTGAGTGCCTGCTGAAGATACGCCATCAGACAGCCGCGACCATGAGCATAGTTGCGCATGATGTCTGCTTCTTCACGACGTCCTGCCAGCAAAGCATCCCACTTCTGCGTGTCGTGAACCCATGGTCGGCCGGTGGTCACCCATTTACTGCCATCCTTCCTGACTGCCTCCTCCACGGCAAGGATCCGCAGCAGAGCTTCAAGGCGTCCGCGGCGGATGGCCGTGATGCCTTCCAGATCGACAACGGACTGCGGCTGTTGGGCAAGTGCGGAAAGGATCCGATCGGCACTGTCCTGACTGGGAATATTGGCGGTGGCAAAGTATTCCCAGATGTCTTCATCACTGGCCGCCG
>JBDKIW010000418.1:0-15831 GCA_039796955.1 Planctomycetota bacterium | reverse complement strand
CCGGAAATCAGTGTGGTGATTCCCGCCATGGAGCGATACAGCGAACGCCGATAACGCCGCAGGTCATGCGTGAAAATCGACTGCCAGATGCGTTCCCGCAATCGGGCTGCAGGGCGTGAACGGCCAATCACGCACTCAAAGATACTGAAGAAAGCCCGATAGATCTGATGAAAAAGTTCAAACAGTGATACCTTCTGGTCTTTTGACGGAAGGCCGAGCCCGTTCAGCGACATCCGACGGTCAAACTCCTTCGAGAAGCGTTCCCAGGCCCTCCGATCAATGACATCCGGAGTCGCTCCATCCCGGATGGGGGCCCCCCAGAATTCCAGCATCTCATAGAACAATACGTAGTTCACCAGCTCTTCATAAAGCCGGAGTTGCTCATCCGTCGCGCCACCCCGCTGCAACCGCAGTTGCAGGGAATCCGCGAGCTCCCTTGTGCGTGCAAGGATCAGAATCAGGTTGGATCGCCGCTGCAGCGTTTGCTCCGGGGTCAGGCTCCAGAACTGATCCGGCTCAGGTATGAAATCCTCATCCAGGGCCTCCTTTTCCAGCTCCAGTCGTGCCGGGCTGAATGGATTTGTGTAATTCAATTGCCCGACTGCTCGGGCAAACCGCAGTTCCCTGCCTGTCAATACCATCGTGGCACTCCCCCACAGACATCATCCGGCAATCATTGAACAGCAGGCATTCAGTGTACATTGGCCGAACATTGAATGCTCATTGAAATCGGGTGATGGTGCTTCACTTTGTTGTTTTTTGTTCGTAAAGGTCTGTGAGCTATTGGTTTGCGTCAATTGTTGTGTTTTGGCATCGGACGTGCGAAAGCGATTGTCAGGGATTTAAACTTCAGGTCCGGAATTGTGGAGCACTTCAATGATCACAGATTTACTGTTTCGCCGTACTGCCGCACGCATGGTTGTCATGCTCGGCGCTGTGTTAATGACTCTGCCGGGGACCGCATTTGCCTCCGGCCTGCTGATCGCCGACGGAGGCAATGGGGGTGTGCTCGAGATTCAGAGTCACGAAGTGTCGGTCATCATCAACAACGGCATCGCGGTGACAGAAGTTCGTCAGGTCTTTCGTAATACTGAGCAGCGCGTTGTGGAAGCGCTCTACACGTTTCCTGTCCCGGCCGGTGCCAGTGTCAGCAACTTCAGCATGATCATCAATGGCCGGGAAATGGTTGGAGAGGTCGTGGAGAAAAAACGGGCTCGTCAGATTTACGACAGTTACAAGGCGGTAAAAAGGGATCCGGGTTTGCTCGAACAGGTGGACTATCGCACGTTCGAACTGCGAATTTTCCCGATTGCCGCAGGAGCCGAGCAGCACATCAGAGTCACTTACTGTCAGCAACTGGATTTCGATCACGACAATGCGACGTGGGTCTATCCACTGGCCACCACAACTCGGCCTGGGGTGGATCAGAAGGTTCATGGCAAATTTGCACTGACCGTCGACGTGAAGAGCGAGATTCCCATCACAAAGGTCTTCAGTCCGTCTCATGAAGATGATTTTGTGATCTTCAGTCATGATCCGAAGTACACCCGAGCCAGCATGGAAACCGAAGGGGCGGATCTTGGCCGCGATGTGGTCATCAGCTTTGATACAGAAAGGCCTCGTACCGGGATTGATGTCATTACTTCACGACAGCGGTCAGATGAGGATGGTTTCTTCATGCTGACAATGACGGCCGGCAAGGAATTGGAAGAGTATGGTGCCGGCATGGACTATCTGTTTCTGGTGGATATTTCCGGAAGCATGGCTAACGACAACAAGCTTGTGCAGTCTCGTGCGACTGTGGCGTCATTCACCGACGCGCTGGGAAGCGATGATCGTTTCGAGATCCTGACGTTCAGCAATGTTCCGGAGCCGCATTTTGGGGCATTGACCGCGGCTGACGATGCCTCTCGTACTGCGGCCAGAGAGTTTCTGAATTCAAAGAAAGCCCGCGGCGGTACCGTGCTACGGCCTGCTTTGCAGACCGCCTGGAAATATCGCGATCAGGATCGTCCGCTGAACGTCGTGCTGCTGTCAGATGGAATGACTGAGCCGAAGGAGCAGAGTGAGCTGCTGCAGTTGATCTCTGAAGCTCCGACGGGCATTCGTGTGTTCTGTATCGGTATTGGCAATGAAGTGAATCGCCCGCTGTTGAAGCAGATGGCTGAAGGGGCTGGAGGATTGGCAGCCTTCGTTTCACAGGAGGACGACTTCGCTCGTCAGGCACAGATGTTTCGACGAAAGCTGATGCGTCCTGTAGCGACTGATGTGCGGATGGAAGTCACCGGAGTGGAGCTGGCAGGCTTGACGTCCGAAGAAATGCCCGATTTGTTCTACGGGGCTCCATTGCGATTGTTTGGTCGGTACAGGGCGGCAGGCAATGCTGAAATCACGATTCACGCCAATGTGATGGGACAGCCCGTGACTCAGACTGTAACTCTGGCTTTCCCCGAAACCAACACTGACAACCCCGAAATTGAACGCATGTGGGCGCTGGAGCAGGTGCAGCAACGCATGGGAAAACTTCGCGAAACCGGGGAGTCACCACAGCTTGTGCAGGAAATCGTGGCATTGTGCGAAGGCTTCTCAATCGTCAGCGAATATGCCTCCTTCATTGTCCTTGAAAACGACAGTGAGTATCAGCGGTGGTCCATTGAACGCCGCAATCTGAATCGTGTTCAACGCGATGAGGCGGCTCAGCAACGCCTGCAGCGGGATCTGGAAGCGATGCGCGAAAAATCGCTTGCCAATATCGGGCCTGCAAATTCCGCAACGCCAACTTCCACACAGCAGCCTGTGCCCGCTGAAACGCCGACAGCGCCTGCTTCACCAGCTCCGCCAGTGCAACCGGCAACACCAGGTGATCTGAACTGGGCGCAGCCGCAGTCCTCCAATCCTCAGCCCGCGCCGGCACCATCAAGTGGAAGGTCACCGACCCCATTCTTCGGGGGTGGAGGCGGTGGCGGTGGCGGTGGCGGTGCCGTGGATCCGCTGACGGCCCTGATGGCTCTGGGGTTGGCTGGTGCTGCTGCCACGCGACGGCAGCGTCGGAACTCTGCATCGGGACGGTGAATTGGCGGAAAGCATGAGTTTGTTGTGAGCACACCCGGGAAGCATTGGCTTCCCGGGTGTCTTTTCCAATGGTACGAGACAACTTTCTGCTAAGGTCTGATCGATGAACTCTGCCACCGGGGATCGTATGACCGGGATCGCTCCCGTCTCTCTGCCGTATTCAGATGCGTTGCTGCGGCAACCTGGTGAAGGTTCAACGCGGGCGATGGCCGCATGGCTGCACGCCATGTTGACTGGTTCGATGGCTGTGATCGCCCCCGGCTGGAAAAAACTCCGTCAAGCGCCGGTCTGCCTGACAATCACCCTGATCTGCCTTGTTCTGCATCTTGCTCCCGGGATTCAGCCTCTGGCCGAATTTCAATTCGGTGAGTTCCGTTTTGATCGGCCATTGTCGTTGCTGACCTGCCACTGGCTGCACTGGTCGGAAAGTCATCTCATCTGGGATCTGGCGGTTTTTGTCGGCGTTGGGGCACTGTGCGAAAGCAGCGATGCGCGAAGTTTTCGTCGAACTCTGCTGATCTCGTCGATCGCGGTGCCGCTTCTCGTGCTGATTTCCGTTCCCGAACTGCAGTGCTATCGTGGACTGAGTGGTTTGGATTCTGCATTGTTTGGGCTATTGGTGACACGTCTGCTGCGACAGTCGGCTCGACAGGGTGATCGCAGGGGAACGTGTTTCTATGCCGTATTTCTGGTCGCTCAATTCCTGAAAATCGTCGCCGAAACTGCGGCTCAGGGAAACCTGTTTGTAACGAACGGGGATTTTATACCTGTTCCGTTAGCGCATCTTGTTGGGGCTGTTATCGGCTGCTGTTTCGGTGCGCTGAGCAGCGTCATGCCGCAGGGCAGTCGTACGGTGCGACCGATGGGCTGAAGGACCAGCACATCTGGGTGCATGCCGGAAGTTACCGTTTTGCAGGTGCCGATGCGACTTGCGTGGTCTTATGTGGATTTTACGAGAGCCGCAGCGGCGACGGCGAGTTGATCACAGCGTTCGTTTTCCGGGTGCCCGGAGTGACCGCGTACAACGGTGAATCGGATCGCGTGTTGTGCCAGCAACTGGTCCAGTTGTTTCCAGTGTTCTTCGTTTGCGATCGGCACCCACTGGCGACCATCTTTTCGCCGCCAGTTGTTACGCTTCCAGCCGCCGAGCCATTCTGTACAGCCTTTCGCGACATACGTGCTGTCGGTCACGATTTCGACCTGCGAACGCCGCGACAGTTGCTTCAGCCCCTCAATCACGGCCTGCAGTTCCATGCGATTGTTGGTTGTCAGGGCTTCGCCGCCGCTGAATTCCTTCTCTTTCCCGGAGGCTGGATGGCGCAGGATGCATCCCCAACCACCCGGCCCCGGATTGCCACTGCAAGCGCCGTCGGTGAAAAGTTGCACGAAGGGAAGTCTGGTGGTTTCGGACATCATGATTTACGGGCGAGGAGACTTGTCGGAAAACAAGGGTCCGAACCCCGGGGCTGCCAGCGCCTATTTCTCGCGGTAGACGATTCGGCCACGCTTCAGGTCGTATGGAGACACCTCGACGACCACGCGGTCACCCGGAACAATACGAATGAAATGCTTCCGCATTTTGCCAGCAACGTGGGCCATCACCTGATGACCATTTTCCAGTTCGACGCGAAACTGTGTATTGGCCAATGCCTCGACCACGTTGCCTTCAACCTGAATTGCTTCTTCCTTCGACATTCCTGCGACTTCTTTCACCCTCGTTCAGACACAAAAAAACCTGAAATGTCAGCCGGCGGCTAACGCTCTCTGGTTCAGGAACAACTCCCGTTGACGGGTTGACAACCACGGTCGGCAGTCCGGCAACCCGTAATACTGACATTCCATGGTCAGAAACTCAAGGTCCAAATGAATTCGGGGACCTGAGAATGTCCCGATTCGAGTAAAAAGATGCCCGGGGAGGGTCTGGTTCATCGATTGCAGAATTCCCGTCAGCAGCCGGAAGGATTCAGCCGACCGGCTACCGGTCTTTCGGCAGAAGCGAGACGAATTCGGCAAAAATTGTCGGTCCATTCTTGCTACGACCCTCCCAAAGTACCAGCGCCCGGCTACTGCTCGACCCGGTCACGATCACTGGATCTGAGGCGTCACGGGCCAGCACAGCGGGGGCGTCCAGGCCCGGACGCTGCAGCAACAAGGCACCCACGCGGTCCGATGTCCAGACGATTGCATGGCCCTGCGCGTTGCCGGCTACCCAGGGCTGAGTTCCGCGGCCGAGCAACTGTTCAGGTTCGCCTTCAACACAGCGGTAGATGGCATCTTCGCGTCGCCAGACTGTCAGCAACTGCCCGTCAGCCAGCGTGGTCAGCATGCCGCCATCCATTGGGCAGGCTTTCAGTTTCCAGTGTCCCCGCCCCAACGGACTCGCGGCAGAGAATGTCGGATTCTCGTCTTGCGCCTTCGTCAGGAACATATCACGGTCGCCGCTGAGAGCATTCCGAAACATCACAACCAGCGATGACCCTGCCATGATGGCTGAGGGATGGCAGCATTCGCAGATGCTTTTCTCCGGGGATCGATAAATGCGTTGATTCTGCTGCCAGGTGTGCCCGCCATCCGTGGATCTGCTGCCGTAAAGCTCCGTTCGCTGATCACGAAGATCAAGCCAGACACTCCAGACGATGTTGCCCGACGACGTCATCGCGTGCAGACCCTCGCGTGCTGAGGCCTCCGTGTCATTGACTCGGACTGGTCCCTGCCATGTCCGGCCGTTATCCCGCGACTGCCACGCGAGCAGGTCACCATCGCGGCCTTTTCCCTGCGGTCCGCCAATCGCCGTGACCACGATCGCTGAAGGCGTGACGCAAATCCTTGGGCCCCGACGCATACCGAGCGACAGATTGGGGACTGTAAACGCCCGGGTAGGCTGCGAGAACTGTTCACCTTCTCCAGTGGAGGAACAATAGAAAACGTCATTTCCGATTCCGAAAACCACATGAGCCGTCCCGGTGGCATCCACCGTGGCCTGCGGTTGCTTCGGAATTCCATCGGAACCAGCGGTCGCAACCTGAACGATTTCCGCGGCAGATATCCGAGCTGACGCCAGTAGCAGGCACCAGCAGGCTGCGGCCAGCATTCCTCTGCAAATCGCCGTGCGCCCTGTGAGCAGCCTGAATGGAGATGTCCAGCAAATTCGGGCCGCGACGTGCAGGTAACTTCGGCAGGGGGCCCCGTGTCGATCTGGCGAGTGATGCACCGGGGGAATCGGTGACAGGATGGCCTCAGATTCCGATTTATTCATGACAGCTTTCTCCGTTTTCAGGGAACGAGGCCGCGATACTCATACCGGGGAGCGACATTGGTCTCGACCGGGATTCCAGCAAACATACCTGAGCACTGCAACCCGCTCTGAGATTAACGATTTCCGGTTGAACGCCGGCATGCAACCGCACGCGCTGCCGGATCTCCCGGGATTTGGCAATCCTCGATCGATCCAACCTTGTCGTCCTGCCGAAGCAACTTGTGGCACAGGGTTTGCCACATCGGTTTGATCGCAGCGGGATACGATGAAAACGTTGTGTTTATCGATCCGTCCTGTTGAGCGATTATGGCAGGGATTATTGCCTGCGGGGACTGGGTGGTTCGCGGGTTTTGTGTTCGTCGAGAAATTGTTTTTCAGTGCTGAGTGTTCGTTTTGATACGAAATTTTCACTCGGTTTTGATGTCCGCGTGTAGCTTGTCACTGTGGTTTTCCCGCTACTGCATTGATCGTACGGGCTGCGCCCACCGCGGGGCGATACGGTGTCGTGAAGCTCTCAGTCACCTGTGATCGATCGCAGGCGGAAAGCACCGCGGGCGAGAATCATTGCCCGTTTAGTTGAGTTGTCATTCTGTCAAGTTTCGGAGTGTTCATCGTGGCCAATCATGTTCGCATTCTCGGTCTGTTGCTCGCGGGGCTGATTGCCTTGCCGTGTGCTGCGGACACGATCATGGTCGACGACTTTACGACGAATCTGACGTTTCGAAACCAGAATGGTTCCGGCACCGATGGAGTCTTCGGAACAGCGGTATCAGAATACCGGTCTGACCCCTTTTATCAGGTCGAGCTCGGTGGGACGAACACCGCTCTCTGGCAGGATACCGGGGCGGGGATCATCAGCGGCACACGCAAAGTGTTCATGTCCATTACCAGTGAACCGAGCTCAGGAGCGTATTCCATCATCAATGACGGGATGATTTCGGTGAACCCTGATGTGGACACAACGCTGACCAGTCTGAAGCTGACATACAACATGCCCTCACCTCAGAAGATCGATATTTCCAATTCCAGCTATTTTGTGATCCATTTTGAATCGTTTGATGCTTCAGCGCAGGGGAATCTGCGGGTGGCCGTTACCATGTCTGACGCCGCTGCCACTGCGACAGCCTACTTTAACAATCCGACTTTGTCATTGGGTGACAACATCTTTGACCTGCGTGGAACCCCCGTCATGACGGCAATTAATTATCGGGCGGTGCAGAGCTTATCGATCGATATCAGTTCCACGAACACCGGGACAGAATTCCGCATTGATAATTTTTCGTTCGTACACGTCCCCGAAGCCAGCATTCCATTCGGACTGGGAGTGGCATTCACCGGATATTTCGCAGTGCAGCGTGTGCGCCGGCGCCGCGCTGCCAGTGGGTTACAGGCCTGACGACTACCGTGCACGATGCCGATCACTCTCACGCTGACCGCCCAGCTGCCCGTTGATCGATGGAAGCGTGTTGCTCTGAACGTTGTCCACACACGACCGATGACTCGTGTCTGATTGTTGCGAACCGTCCTGATCGGGTTTCCCTCGAAGCTCTGCATCCAAAGGTCCTGTGAGCACCCGTTGTTTCCTTTCAGTCACCGGCCGCATGGCACATCAGGATCCTGACTGGCAAGATGAGGTCCGTCCTGAGTGAACAGAGCCGATTGTGCTTTGATGAACTGCTTTTGAGATACACTCTGCGGTCCCTCCTCACCAAAGCCGGGGCCATCTGGCCCGGGGGATTTTCAGCTGAGGCATAGTCCTTGTTTTGCATGGATACGCAGCGGATGCATCAAACGCGAGAGTGATTGCCAATCATGGAACGCTCAGCGCGGCCTTTGTCGTGCCGCGACCTTCACTCTCTGCTCCCCTGGCGGCAAGCTGGAAAAGTGATTTGCTGAAGTGCCTGAGTCGCACCCGCTTGAGGTCTTGCTTCCGGCCTGAAGGCGACTCGGCGTTTGTCGGCCCGGAAGGCGGTCGGCCATGCGGTATGAGCTTCAATCCCCCCCCTTGCGCGGCAGGTGGAGTGCAGAGTTCCGGGCATGGCATTTTCAGAACCCCGGCAAGGATACTTTCGGTTCAGCGAGCAGCACATGGTCGGCAGCAGTGCAGACCGTGTTGCAAAAGCAGAACACCGCAACATCGTGATGTACCAAACGCTGCCGAATGACCACCAAGTCTATTAACTGCCGTGATCTGCAGGGGATTCCCTGAACGTAGGGTTTAACACCCATACTCAACTTGCTGTTTCTAGCGCACGGCCTAACCTTCTCAACACGTGTGTCAAATCTGTGATTCCGATTTGAGGTTTGGAATTGCTGCTGCACCAAACGCGGATGCAATGTCGCGATGGGGCCCTGCAATCGGATTAATCGCCATGATCCGCACAGAGCTGTGTGGGGGCATGCAGTTCAGAGTGGCAACGGGGGAGCGGAAGGTGACAAAATGTATCGTCTGAGAATTCTTCATGCGTCCCTGTTGATGGTGCTGGTATTGCACCAGACCGCTCACGGTGATTCGATTCTGTTGGATGATTTTTCCACGAATCTGACGCTGGATAACGTCCGGTTTTATGCTTTAACTCCAGGCGGCAGTACGTCCGGCAGCTCCGTGTCGAGGGTCCTGCAGCGAGTGCAAGTTGGGGCGGGAAACATGGCGACATGGTCGGATGGGACATCTGCGTTGCCTGCTGCTGGCGTCCTCGGGGGTATTCGGACTGTTGAGATTCGCAACGACGAACTTAGTAATCAGTCCTCAAGTTTTAAGATCTTCAACGGCGTCATGGACGTGAATTCGCCCAGCGCGAACGTGCTGTGCCTGGCTTGCCTGATGTATGATTTCGGGTCAGCACCTCAGGATTTCAGAATCGTGAAAAAGATCATTCTGGATTTCACAAGTTTCGACAGGTCCGCTCAGGACAATGTACGGCTGTCAATGTCTCTGTTTGACGGGCACAAGACTGCTTACGGTGTCATTGACACCAGGACTGCGACAGTTGGCAGCAATAAATTTTTTCTGACCGGTCTGACAAACTGGGGGCAGCTGAATATGGGCAGTATCAGATCCGTCAAGCTGGATTTCACGGCGACGAATCCGGGAGTTGACTTCAGGTTGAATTCCGTGGCGTTCACGCATGCTCCCGAGCCCGGCTTTTTCGGGGCTCTTGCATGTGTTGCGGCGTTCCCTGCGATCCTGAAGGCAAGGAAGGTTTTTTGCAGGCGAAGACGTCAGCGCTGTGTGGCTCAGGCTGTTTGATCGTGGGGTGTGTGACTACAGTAGCCGGGTTGGTGCTCGTATCGGGGGCCAGGCGTGACGCACGCTGAGCCTGATATTCTCTCGCCAGGGTGGGATGGGCTGCTTCAGGAAACGCGTCAACCCCTTTTTTAGCAGTGTGCGGTACCAGATGGGTGCCGGAAGCGTACCCTGTCGTGGCACCGAGGTCGCAGTTGTACGCACAGGGCGGTCGCGGGTCGAACGGCAAAACGTCGCTTTCAGGGTGTTGATCGAGCAACCGGCGAGTTAATGTTTTCCCCGACGGCGTGTAAAGATGTGCTGAAATAGTTTGGGAATTGATTGAGACCGCTCGCAGCCTGCCAGGAAACGCCGTTATCATGGCACCGGGAGGCCAAATGTCAGCAGCAGCCTTCGTGGACGTGACACGGGGTTCCCAGGAAAGTCGTTTCCTGGCTAAGGTTTGGAAAACATGTGGCGGGTTGTGTTTGGTCGATACTGTCGAACGATTTCGCTGATAGGCTGGTTTTTGCTGCCGCTGGTGACGCTGCTGGGCCTGAAGTCACTGGGCAGCAGTGTGAATGAGGTGCGGGACTGGTTGCCTGAGGGCTATCAGGAAACGATTGAGTATCGGCAGTTTCTGGAGCACTTCGGCAACGACGAATATGTGCTGGTGTCCTGGGAAGGCTGCACGATCGAGGATGAGCGTCTGGACCAGTTTTCTGATCGCGTGCGATCCGAGGTGCTCAGGGACGTTGTCACCCCTGCAGATGGTGTGGTGGGGAGAAAGGCTGGACTTGTTCGTCAGATCTCGACCGGCCGTTCTGTACTGACGCAGTTGATGGCGCCGCCTTTGAAACTTACTGCAGAAGAAGCAGTGCGGCGTTTATCGGGGACGCTGATTGGGGCGGATGGTCGCAGCACATGTGCGATGCTATGGTTGACGCCGGAGGCACGTGGTGATGTGCATGGCACGCTGTCGACACTGCGACAGCTGTTGAAGGCCTCGGGGGTTCCCCCACGGGATCTGCGGTGGGCGGGCGCGCCTGTTCTGAATGCCGAACTGGACGCAGCCAGTCTGCGGTCAATGTCCAAAGCGATTATTCTGAGTTGTCTGATCGCCATTGTGATCGCGTGGGTTGCCTTCAATGATCGCTGGATCATTCTGATGGTGCTGGTGACCGGATTCTACAGCGCCGCACTCAGTCTGGCCGTCCTGCCGGTGTGTGGCGTGCCCATGAATTCTCTGCTGATCACGATGATTCCCATGGTCTACACCGCGGGAATTTCCGGCGCGATTCACATGTGCAATTACTATCAGGAGGCGGTTCGCCTGCGGGCTCCGTCTGCAGCGGCAGTTCGGGCCATTGAGTGTGCGTGGTTGCCGCTGGCACTGGCGACGAGCACTACAGCGGCCGGATTACTGTCGATTTGTATGAATGACCTGCGGCCGGTGCAGCAGTTCGGATTGTTTTCGGCGATCGGGATTGGTTTCAGCTGGATACTCCTGGTCCTGTGGCTGCCGGCGGCGTTGTCGATGCTGAGAGTGGGTGAACGGGCGGAGTTGCCCCGGACGCCTCGGGACGAAGAAATGGGAGATGCACCATTGCCGGAATTCTGGGTGCAGGCCGGGCGTCTGATTGTTCGGCACGGATCGCTCATCGCCGGGACTTGTCTCATGTTGATGGCGATCGCTGTGCCGGGTGTGGCCCGACTGCAGATCACGCTGGACCTTCTGGACGAATTTGCTGAGGACGCTGAGATTCTGCGGATGGGGGCCTGGATTGAAGAGCACATAGGCCGGATGACCTCCTTTGAGTTGGTGTTGCAGTTTCCGGGTGACAATCGGTTGAGTGCTGCTGAGCGTTTACTTCTGACGAGACGGATTCTGCGACGACTGGAGCAAATCCCGGAGATCAGCGGCAGTCTATCGATCGCCAGTTTTTCTCCTTCGCTCAATGCGCAGGATTCGGGGCCTTTGCAGCGTGCTGCACTCAATCGGGCGATGAGGCAGCAGCGCGAGCAGTTACAGAATTCCGGATTTCTGCGAGTTGTCGGTGGTGAGGAATGGTGGCGGATCAATCTGAGGCTGCCCGGGGCGGAGGAGGTGGATTACAACACCGTGGTTCGTGAAGTTCGACGACAGGCGGTACAGGAGCTGACTGGGGAGCGTTTTCGGGGTATTCGTGTGCTTTGCACGGGAATCGCACCGGTGATCTACAAGGCCAGACGCTCCCTGGTGGATGGATTGATTCAGGGCCTCGCCAGCGATGTGCTGCTGATCGTTCTGGCAATTGTGATCACCATGCGGACTCTTTCCAGCGGCTTTCTCCTGTTGATCAGCAGTCTCTTCCCGACCCTGCTGGTCCTGGGAACGCTCGGCTGGCTGGGAATTCCGATCAATGTCGGGGCGGTGCTGGCTCCGTGCGTGGCGTTGGGTGTGACGGTTGATGATTCGATTCATTTCGTGGTGTGGTTTCGGAATGGTGTGCAGCGAGGCTTCACGCCCGGAGAAGCGGTTCTGCTTGCCTGGCGTGCCTGTGCTCGGCCTGTCTATCAGAGCTGGATGCTCCTGGGGCTCGGCATGGCGACTCAGTTCGTCAATGACTTTGGTTCAATTCGACAGTTCGGAATGATGATGGTGGCGATGCTGACGGCCAGTGTGGTGGGCAATTTGATTCTTCAGCCAGCGATTCTTTCCAGTCCGCTCGGAAAATTTGTCGCCCGCGGTTTTCGACGCTCCTGACATTCGCAATGTGGGTGGGGGCTGGCGACGTATTTTCAGAGATGTCGCCTGACAGCGTTTTGGGAAGCAGGACTGGAACGGAGGCCCTGTTCGCGGAAGCGATTTCGAAGTATCGATTCGTCCGCTGGAATTTCTGTGGATGCTGTCACCGCGAATCGCAATTTCGGAAAAGCAGCATGGGACAGAGCAGGCCGTTTTCGTTACGATACCGCGAGTGCCCCGTGTTGTTACAGAACTCAGCAGAAGTAGCAGGAGTAATGGTGATGAAACGCATACTGATCGTGATTCTGGCGATTGCCGCGACGGCGAGCGCAGTGAGAGCTCAGGACAAGTGGGTTTCGCTGTTTGATGGAAAAACGCTGAATGGCTGGAAAATGGCGGAGCATGGCAAAGCCACTTATGAAGTCGTTGACGGTGCAATCCATGGGGTGACTGTCGAAGGCAGCCCTAACTCCTTTTTGATGACGGAGCAGGAGTTCGGAGACTTTGAGCTGGAGTTTGAGGTCAAAGTTCATGAGCAGTTGAATTCCGGCTGTCAGATCCGATCGCGTGGAAAGACCGAAGCCGATGTGGATGCGGAAGCCAAACGGACCGGTGTCCGGCCACAGGGAGAAGGCGGGCTCGGGCGGTTCCATGGACCTCAGGTTGAGATTGAGAAGGCACCGGGATTTGCCGGCTACATTTACGGCGAAGCCACACAATACGGTTGGTTGTCCGCTGAGCCTCGGACGGGTGGTCAACCACACAGTTTCATGAAGAGTGGTGAATGGAATAAATTTCGGATTGTCGCAAAAGGTGCACACATTCAGACGATGATCAACGGCAACATGGTGGCAGATCTGCGTCACGAAGAGATCTTCAAAACGCATCCACGCGGGCACATTGGTCTGCAGGTGCACGGCATTGCTGCCGGAACTGGTCCCTTCGATGTTTCGTGGAGGAACATCCGAATTCGGCCGTTGTAATTCGGCTGTTTCAGGCTGGACACGGCGGGAGTGTGTCCGGTGCTGCGTCCGGGGGCCGAGGGTCCCTCGATTCAGCTCCCTGCTCTCTAACGTCGTGTTCGTTTCGCAGCCTGCCACTGGACTTTTCTACGGTGATGAAAGTGGTGGTGGCTACAGGTGCATGGCAGCCGGATGCTGTCGTACAAGTGAGGATGAATCTGAGGTCAGTGAAGGATCATTGAGCGTATGAAAAAGGCACCGGTTGGGACTCTGCTGAGTACATTGGCTGCATTGTTCGTCTGTGTGAGTGTCCCGGTCAGGCTGGCACAGGCTCAGGAATTTGAAGGGATTCGGGTACCAGACGGGTTTCGCGTCACACTGTATGCTGACGATGAGCTGGCTCATGATATCTTCTCACTGACTCTGGATTCTGAGGGGCGTGTCGTTGTCTCCGGCCCGGGGTATATTCGCACATTGATTGATACGGATGGCGATGGGCGAGCTGATCGCTTTGAACAGTTTTCCGACAAGCCCGCATCGGGGGCTCAGGGAATGTTTTTTCACGGTCGTCGGTTGCTGTGTGCGGGTGATGAGGGACTGCTGCTGTTTCAGGATGACAACGCAGACGGCAAGGCCGATGGCGCACCTCAGACGTTCCTGAAGATTGCCGCGGGTGGTGAGCACCATGTGCACTCCATTCAGAAAGGGCCTGATGGCTGGTGGTATGTGATTGCCGGAAACTTTTCGGGCGTCTCCGCTGCCTATGCGACATCGCCGTCGTCACCAGTCAAAGCTCCGGTGTCAGGTACACTGTTGCGACTCACCCCCGAGCTGCGTGGTGGAGAAATCGTGGCGGACGGCTTTCGAAATGCGTATGATTTCGCATTTAACGAAGTGGGCGACTGTTTCACTTATGACAGCGACGACGAGCGGGATATTTCGCTTCCGTGGTATCTTCCGACTCAGGTCTTTCATGTGTTGCCCGCATCAAATGCCGGTTACGTAACGCCCGGCCTGAAACGCCCTCCAACCTATCCCGATATGCCGCCTGTTGTGGCGTCATTTGGTCGAGGATCGCCCACGGGAGTCCTGTGTTATCGCCACCAGCAGTTTCCGGAGGCATACCGTGGAGCCCTGTTTGTTCAGGACTGGACACTCGGTCGAATTCTTGTTGTGCCGATGAACGTTCGGGGAGCAGGCTGGACATCGCAGCCTCTGGAGTTTGCTGCGGGGCAGAATCAATTCGGATTTGCTCCGACGGACATGGAGGTCGGACCTGACGGCAGCCTGTATGTTTCAGTCGGTGGTCGTGGCACGCGTGGCAGCGTCTATCGGATTTCATGGGACGGCAACAGCTCCGCCGCCTCGGTCAGCTCCAGTGATGAATCGTCCATGAATCGGGTCCTGCGGGCTCCGCAACCCAACACCGCGTGGTCTCGAACCCGATGGGTGCCGGAGGCGAAAAAGCTATCGCCCGCGGTCTTTCGATCAGCAGCTCTCGACGCGTCCCGAACAGCCCTCGAACGTGTGCGAGCTATTGAGGTTCTTGTGGAATTGCATGGGGGAATGGATCCGGAAACGGCTCGGCAACTGGTCCGATCGGATGCTGTTGAGGTACGGGCTCGTGCCGCGTGGGCAATCGGGCGAACGAAGCCAGCCGCTCCGGATATCGGTAGTCTCAAGCCATTCCTGAATGACGCAGCCCCCTTTGTGCAGCGGGCTGCCCTGGAATCGCTCACCACGGTGACCTCGGCGGATGTCTTTTCTGCCGTTATCAAAGAGCTGGCTGCCGCCCTTAGTCATTCGGATCGGGTTGTTCGCCTGACCGCAGCGCAATTGATGCAGCGGCTCGAACCAGCTCAGTTAACAGCCGTCGAAAAAGCAATCGCGAATGATCCTCGTGCCATGCTCTGGTTTTATCTGGGACGACTGCAGCGTTCCGCGGCCCTCAGTGTTCCGGCAGCGCAGGTTGCCACTGCGGTGCTGCAGAATTCCGAAGCGTCAATTGAGTTACGCAGGGAGTCTGTCCGAGTGCTGCAACTGGCTCTTGGAGACACCGGTCCACAAAAAGATCGACCGCCCATGTTCGAAAGTTATGCTCCCCGATTGTCTGCAGAACCGATCGAACGGGAATTGAATCCGCTGCTCATTACCATTGCCGACGCGTTCCCCTCTGGTGACACTCTGCTCGATCATGAGTTGGTGCGATTCTTCGCGATGACAGCGCCACTCAATCGGGATTTGTTCACCCGCATCCTCGGGCAGTTGACCGACGAAAGTCTGCCGCAGGACGATCTGCATCGTCTGGCCGCGCTCAGCCAGTTCGAGCTCGAGCGCTCCGTCGAAGAGACCTCTGCCATCGCAAAGGCACTTGTTGCGGTGGACGTCAAGCTGAAGCGCCTCTCTATGAAGCAGGATACGAATTGGGACGACCGGATTGGCGAGCTGTATGTGGCCCTGTGTGCCGTTGATCCGGCACTCCCGTCACTGATCCCGAGTCAGCCGGGGTTCGGCCAGCCAGGTCATGTGCTGTTTCTCAGCAAAGTTCCGGAAGCTCTGATCCCGCAGGCGATTACGGGAATTGTGA
>JBDKIW010000417.1:0-3070 GCA_039796955.1 Planctomycetota bacterium | reverse complement strand
AGGGTTCGGCCAGCCCCAGGGATCACATCCCTGGAACCGGGGGTGGTGCGGGAGGGCCAAAGGCTGCGGCGAGTTGAGGCACCTGTTCGGCTGTCGCCCAGTTCGTCATGCCCGCTGTCCAGACAAGCGTGGATCGAGTCACCTTGCCAGCGGCAATCGCGGACAGCAACTGATCGGCCGGAAATGGCCCCTGAGACTGGCCGTTGACGGCAATGTGCCAGAGTGCGGGCGGAGCAGGTGGTGATGCGGATGGGGCCGAGAAGGCACCGGCCTGCATCATGCGGCCGGCCATCGCCATGCCGAGGCCTAGTCCCACACCTTCGGCTGCGGAACCGCCGCTCCCTGCTGTCATGGCCTGCCCCAGCTGATACTGCTGAAAGCGTCCGAGGTCACCGATGACCCCCATGCTGGTCCGTGTGTCCAGAGCCTTTTCAACCGATTCTGGCAGGGAAATGTTGACGATGACCAGTTGCGGAATCTCAAGGCCGTATTCGTCGTCGATTTTTTCCTGCACAGCTCGGCGAAGTGCGTCTGCATGCTGGCTGTAGTGGCTGGCCAGGTCCAGGGCAGGAATATTGGATTTGCTGAGCAATTCTGAGAGGGTGCTGACGATGATCGAACGCAGCAGTTCCGCAACCGCATCAGCACCAAAGTCCTGGTCTGTGCCCACCAGTTCCTTCAATAGCGCGGCCGGGCTTGTCGCGCGGAGTGAATAGGTACCGAAGGCCCGTATTCGAATCGGCCCGAATTCCGGGTCCCGCATCATCACCGGGTTCGGTGTGCCCCATTTCAGGTCTGTCAGTTGCTTTGTACTGACGAAATAGACCTCGGCGCGAAACGGGCTATTGAATCCGTACTTCCACCCCGCGAGCGTGCTGAGCAACGGAAGGTTATCCGTTTTCAACTCATAATGACCGGGCTCAAATACATCAGCGATCTGACCGCGATGTACGAAAATGGCTTTCTGCCCGGGACGAACGATCAGTTGCGCACCATTTTTGATCTCGTTCTGATAGCGGGGAAAACGCCAGACGAGTGTGTGTTGAGAGTCGTCGATCCACTCGATGATGTCGATCAACTCATTTCGCAGTTTGTCAAATAGTCCCATGATCCGGATGCTCCCGATGTGAATCAAATGTTTTCTGTCCGCCTGCCAGTGGCGTTCGGATTGTCGAAACGCGTTCGGACGACGTTGGGTCTCGCTGAGATGACTTGGGGAGTATTATCCGGGTAAACCAGGGTGGAAATCAATTGTGCTGAGCAGAATCAGGGGGATGAATCCAGGAAACAATGGTTTCAATGTTCACTTAGGTCGGCGATTCGGACGGGGCGGTCCTGATACCGGAGGCACGGTTGGTGGTGTTTGTTCCCGAAGGACGCAGCGAATTCCTGCGTTAAATTCGTATTCTCCCAGTTGCCATACCGGGTGCGCTGCGTAAAACATAAGGCAAGGATGGTTCGGGCGAGTGCTCCGGATCTCTTTTGATTTTCCGGCTGCAACCATATGTGGGGGGGGTGGCCGTCATATGGTCCAATTGGATAGGAATTTGAGCATGAAGAAGTTAATGACATTCGCTCTTGTTGCCGCTCTCGGCAGCGTCGTCGTTGCTGGAGACAAGTGCGGGACAGTTCGCCGTACACATGGTGGCGTGGTCAAGACACAGTGTGGTGCAACGGTTGTGTCAAGTCGTGCGATTCACACTTCACTGCCTGCTCATGCCGTTGAGAAGGCTGACATTGTTGACACAGCTGTGAAAGCCGGGTCATTCAAGACTCTGGTCGCTGCAGTGAAGGCCGCTGGTTTGGTGGAGACACTGAAGGGCAAGGGGCCGTTCACCGTGTTCGCTCCGACGGACGAGGCATTCGCCAAGTTGCCTAAGGGGACGGTTGAAGAGCTGTTGAAGCCTGAAAATAAGGACAAACTGGTAGCCGTTCTGACCTACCACGTAGTACCAGGGAACGTGATGGCGGCCGACGTGGTGAAACTGAAGTCTGCCAAGACAGTTCAGGGACAGGAAGTCACCATCGCTGTCGCCAACGGTAGCGTGTCGGTTGACAACGCGAAGGTCGTTAAGACGGATATCGCTTGCAGCAACGGGGTGATTCACGTGATTGATTCCGTGATTCTTCCGAAGGCAGAAACGAAGACTCCGGATATCGTCGACACCGCAGTGGCTGCTGGCTCATTCAAGACCCTCGTGGCTGCCGTTCAGGCTGCCGGACTCGTCGAGACGCTGAAGGGCAAAGGCCCATTCACCGTGTTCGCCCCAACCGATGAAGCATTCGCAAAGTTGCCAAAAGGCACCGTAGAAGACCTGCTGAAGCCGGAAAACAAGGATAAGTTGGTCGCCATTCTGACCTATCACGTCGTACCGGGTGCCTTGAAGGCCGTCGATGTCGTTGCAGCGAAGGAATTGAAGACCGTCAACGGTAAGGCAGCGAGCATCACGACCGAAGGCGGAGCAAAGATTGCCGGTGCCGGGATCATCAAAACCGATATCGAAACATCGAACGGCATCATCCATGTGATTGATTCCGTGATCCTTCCGTAATCAGGGTTTGTCACGAGGGGCGATCCTGCGGGATCGCCCCTTTTTTATTGGAAGTAAATTAAGGTGCCAGTAAATTGAGGTGCCATGCACCTTGACAAGGAAAAATGACCGGCTAAGATCTACCCAGCCTTGCTTCGGAGCCACTGCCATGCCGCGCGTAAACCGTCGAGAAATCCTCGCTGATTCAGAAATTCAGGTGTTTCATGTGGTCAATCGGTGTGTTCGCCGGACACACCTGTGCGGCCGGGATCCACTGTCGAAGGCCTGTTCACTCAGGTGCCATGCACCTTGACAAACAAAAATCGCCTGCTAAAGTTTCCTCAACCCTTGCTTCGGAGCTTCTGCCATGCCGCGCGTTAACCGTCGAGAAATCCTTGCTGATTCAGAAATCCAGGTCTTTCATGTGGTGAACCGGTGTGTTCGCCGGACAAACCTGTGCGGCCGGGATCCACTGTCGAAAAAGGATTATTCACATCGCAGAGAATGGGTGCGTCAGCGGCTGGAGTTTCTGGCGGGGG
>JBDKIW010000416.1:0-19204 GCA_039796955.1 Planctomycetota bacterium | reverse complement strand
AATCTGGGTTTGGTTCTGAAAGACGGCAGTTATGCCCTCACCACCTCAGGAACAGTGGGGCTGGTTGGATTAACGGGGTTGAATATTTCCGGCACTTTCAACGTTCGCAGCAATCAGTTGGGTGTACCGGTTAACCAGTCGGTCTGGACCCCGGCAGGGAACGTACCCGTTGTTTTCAGTTCCGGCGATAAAATACTGAGTTTCGGCGGATCCGCGGTCATCTCGGTGGCTGGCATTTTTGAAATCAGTGGCACCGTCCAGGCAACGAAAACCAGTTCCGGTCTGATACTGGTCGATATTCCGCAGATTTCTGCCGCCTTGAATATCAACGGGATGCGGGTCTTTGAGGTCGGAGGAAAAGCCAGATTCTCAATTGGTGGGGCAGACGGATTTCAGCTTCTTGACATTGGCCTGACCACCGTGGTTGTTATGGGCGTCAACGTATCCGCTATTGCGGGTGCATTGCCTTCGCTGACTCTTCCACCTGAGGTGTCCGTCCCGGCAGCGGCCGAACTGACCACAATCGTCGACGGAATTGATGCGGGCGTCCTGAATCGCCGGAAATACATTGACGTCACACTTCAGACTCCGGGCAGCGGGACCCTGAACATCGAATCCGTGCTGGACTCCGGTGCTGAGTTCACACTTTCCGGACAGGGTGTTGCCGATGCCCAGATCAGCTCGGTACAGCATCTGGAAGGTAATACGTTCCGATATTTCCTGACGGATCGCGACACTTCGAATGAGACACTGCTGTTTCGACCAGGCACAATTAATGTCAGTTTCTCTGCCGGATCATGGGCTGACAGCACTGGGGCAACAAATGTCGCTGCCACGGATTCCTTTACAGCACGCGATGGCAAGGCCACGACAGCTTCCAGTGTGAATCTGGGGCCATTGTCGCTGACAGGCCCCTATTTCGGTCTGGAGGACTTCCAGTTTAAGCCGCTGAAGAATGCGGACGGAAGCCTGAAGGGCGCACGGATCACGATCACCGTTGGTCTGGGCGTCGAGAATGCCTCGTTCAGCTTCGGTGGATCATCCAGTGCCTTAAGCACCAGCATCACGGACCTTGACGGTCTGTTTGACGTGAACGTGGACATCAGCCCGTCTCTGGACATCATTGGCGGTGGAATGGGCAAGTTCCGCATCGATGTCGGTTCGATGACGCTGAATGTCTTCGATGTTTTGATTGCCGAAGCCAGTGGCGTAACGATTCAGTACAACCCGGAGAAGGACACTGATGGCGACGGAGTCGTGTCGGCAGAAGAGCAGAGCACATATGACAATCAGGAAATTCTGTCACTGCAGAATGCGACCGTCACGATCACTAAACTGGATCTGACGGGGTCACTCCGGCCTTACAAGACACGGAGCGGCAGGACAATTCCCGGTCTTGTTGTGCGTAACAACGGCTTCCACCTTGGGGAAGCCGAGATCATGTACAGTGGTGACCTGGAATTTGGCTCGATTCTGAACCTGGAAGACATTCGCGCTGGGATTGCGGATTTTGGGGTCAACTTCAGCGGTGGCGTGCAGTTCAACGGCGAAGTCTATATCGCGTCCGGCGGTGCGGAATTATTCCCGGGCAAAACGTTTTCGATGAGTTTCAAAGATGGCAGCGACGCCAACACCGAGGCGGTACGCGCCGGGTTAACGTTCAAGGACGGTATCCCTGCGGGCTTCAAGTTTGACTCTGATGAGATGAGTATGAAGTTTGGAGACTTCCTGACCGTCTCCAGCACTAAACTGGTCATCAACACGGAAGCAAAAGGTAGTGAGTATGTTGTCTCCGTGGGTAGCATCTCGGCAGAAGTCAAAGCGGGTCCGTTAAAGGTCAAGGGAACCCTCAAGAATTTCGCGATTACCGGCTCAGGCACTTTTGTCACTCTGCCGGGTTTCGGCGTCGCTCTGTCCATGAAGGAAGCGTCACCTGACAGCTTCAAATGGCCGTCCTGGTTACCGATTACTCTGACATCCCTGGGAATTGAATGGCCGGATATTCAGGCAAACCCGGCCAATTTCAGCCTGATCATCTCCGCTAAAGTCAACAAGATTCCGGGTGTTCCACTCGATTTTACAGGCGCGGTGACGGGACTGAAAATTGACCTTGGATTGCTGCAGCAGGGCAAGTTCCCGATTACCGAGGTGGAATCTATTGCGGTCACTGTGGGCGGGGATTTTGGTGGCGCAGAGATTTCCGGTTCTCTGTTGGGGGGCATCCTGAAGCTTGACTCCACGGGTAAAGTGATTGAGCCCACAGACACAACATCCGTAGTTACGGATCGAGTGTTCTTTGTGGCGGTCGAAGGCAAACTCACCATCCTGAACAAGGGCTTTCAGGTACGGTTCGCGTTAAGCGAACTCGGACCATTGAGCGTGTTTGTCAGTGTTAAGGCTCCGATTGTTCTGGAGCCCGTCTTTACTGGTATTACGATCAACGAGTTCAGCGGCGGGATTGAGTTCTTCACGGGCTTGCCGACGATTACGGAGCCCGAAGAACTGCTGGGCAAAGCGTTCGCCGACGCCACTGAGATTGATGCTGACACGTGGCTCAGCACAGTCAAGCAGCAGGTCGCCAATCAGGTCAAGCAGGTCAAGGCGAATCCAAACATTCCGGGGTTCCTTGCCGCCTTTATCTCCCCGATGACAATCACCGCCCAGGCATCGATCTCTTCGACTCATCTCGGCAGCGAGGACAGCTTCAACGGTCAGGTGCAGATGCGGCTGAGTACTGACGGAAAGCTCTTCGCCGCCGGGAAATTCCGATTCATGAACAATCGTCTTGTCGTCGAAGGCAAGATGTACGCCGACCTGTCCCAGATCACGAAGGGCAACGCTAAAGTTCTGTTCCTCGGTCGAGCGCCCGTCGTGGAAGATGCACCGGACCTCCGATTCCTGGAGCTCAAGGGTAAGTTTGAGATGCGTTTCATTGGCCCGAACGGACAGCCAATGACGTTTAGTCCGGTGGCCGCTGCAGAGCCATCGGCCAACCTGGCAAGTCCGGGTTCGGGCGCGGTTATCGGCATTCAGAAGCTGACCTCGCAGGGCTACATTGATGTCAATTTTGTCGATGGGAAGAAAACTCTCAGTGAGTCTTCGATTACCGACAGCAGCTCTGAACTGAGATTGCTGCTGCCCAACGGCACCACCGTAGAAATTACATCCACGCCAACAAAGGTCACCACCGCCACAGATCCAAACGTCTATCGTTACAATCTGCCTTCCGGGATTTCACTGGTGCCCGGGACATATACCGTGCAGTTTATTGCCGACGGTGTCACCGACAGCGATGGCAAAGGCAGCAAGTACGAGGAAGAAACCTTCGAAGTTGCAGTGCCGACGTCAGAGCTTGCCGGGCCCAAACACAACGCCCAAATCGATGTACTGGGTCTGAATAACAGCGGCTATCTGACCGTTCGATTCATGGGACTCCCCGGCCTGACTCTGAACGAAAGTTCCATCACCGATGCCGCTGCGGAATTCGTGCTGAGTGGCGCGGCAGCGGCTGGAGTTACAATCAACCAGGCTCCCGAAAAGGTGGATGCCACAACATGGAAATACAAGTTCACAGGCCAGTTCACCACAGGTCCGGTCAGTGTCTCATTTCCGGCAGGTGCATTCACAGACAGCGATGGCAATTCGTCTGTGGCATCCATGGAATCCTTTACCGTTGCCGGCCCGAAGATCACGCTGCTCTCCAAATCCATGGACGTCAGTGCGCTGAACGCCCAGGGCTACATGGAGTTTTATGTTGAGGGCTCCTCAGGGGGTACGATACAGGATGCAACCCTGACGGATGCTGCACATGAATTCAGTGTCTCCGGAATGTCGACTGCCAATGTTGTATTCGACGGAGCCGCGGTGCGTCAGGGCGACACCCAGGTTTATCGCTACAACTTCACCGGGGCGTTCACTGGTGGCGAGGCCGTGTTCAGCTTCACCACAGGTTCTTTCACCGACTCGACCAACCTCGGCAATGTTGGCGTGACTGAGACGTTTCTGGTCCGCGGCGCCGCGGCGACTCGTGTATCCCCCGCATCCACAGTGGTCGGAGTCAGCGCACTTAACTCTCAGGGCTACCTGGATGTCCGTTTCACTCCAACCACCGGATATTCGCTGGATACAGCATCAATTCTCGATAGTGGTGATGAGATTCTCCTGACAGGGAATGCGGCTGATGATGTCACTCTCAGCGGTACACCAACACAGGTGGATGATGTGACTTTCCGCTATAGCTTCACAGGTGAATTCAAGCCCGGATCAATGACGCTGATGTTCCTTGAAGGCAGTATGCAGGACACTAACGGCGCCGGGCTTACTCCGGATTCTGAGCTGCTTGAGCTGAAGGAACTGACTTCCAGCCTCATTAATCCCGGCCACCAATCCAATGCGGGCCGCAATAAGCTCAACGCCAACGGCTATATTGACGTGCAGCTGGATGACGTACTTGGCGTAGGTCTCAATGAAAGCTCACTGACCGATACGGATGCGGAGATTGAACTGTTCACTTATGACAAGGACGGCAAAGAGCAGAAGATCACGGGAATCGGCGTCAATGGTGTTGCTGAGCATGTGGAAGGCAGTACGTGGCGCTATCGTTTTTCAGGACGATTTGAACCAGGTCAGGTTTACGTACGATTTCACAAGGACAGCTGGAGCGATAACGCCGGCAACTTATCGCTGGAAAAAATCGAAACGTTCAATGTTTACAGTAACGCCGCAAGCTTCGAGATCATCGTTCAGGGATCTGCAGAGCTTTACGGTGCAGTGGAAGACCTGAAGCTTGTTTCGATCAAGGGCGAAGCGAAACTCAGCCTGGACATTTCCGCTGACGATCCGTCCGCTCGCATCCAGCTGGACCTCAATGGACGCGCCGATGTGATGTACTTCGGGACAGTTGGCGCTGTCTCCGGACGCTTTATCTTTGAGATCAAGCCGGGAGGGAATTCCGGATTCTGGGGTGTCATGAAAATGGACACCAACTTTGAAAAGCTGCGTCCTGCCGGGATTGACATGGACGCCACCGGATATCTGCAGTTCAATTTTTCCAACGAAACGAAGATCGAAACTCTGACTCTGCCTGGTCAGGGCCCCGGCGGCAGTGATCTGACGGAGACGTACACACTTGCGCCGTGGCTCTTCGCCTTCCAGGCAGCGGGAAAACTGATCTTCCACGTACCGGATTTCAACGAAGACACCGTGTTCGGTACAGAGTTGTTCCGCATGAGTGGCGTGTTCTCGCTGGAGATCAGTCAGGAAGGCCTCGAAGTCCTGGCCCAGGGAACACTGACCATCGGTCCCTCGGAATTGAACCTGTTCACGCTGGACATCATTGGCGTGCTGGCCATCAAGGAAAATGCCTTCGCTGCCGACCTGATTGTGACAGCCCATGCTGGTGTTCATGACCTCGCATCGATGGACGGCAACTTCCGACTCATTACCAACACCAGTGGTGTTGACCAGGAAATCAAGGTTCCGCAGCGCTTCATTGACGGCGGTTATCTGCCGCAGAGTTTCCTGGGTCGTCTGCAACCGACTGCTGACCCCACGGATGACGCCGAACAGCAAGCTTATGTCGTTAACGCCGGCCCGCCACTCTGGGAAGGTGGCTTTGGCACACCTGGCTTCTATGCCGTGATGCAGGGCCGAGCAAGCATGTACCTCCGCGATGCCTTTGTCGTCGAAGCAGCATTCCGATTTGAAGTCAGCGTGAATGGCCTGTTCATGCAGGCCGAGGGCGGTCTGATTCTGAAGGACATTGGACAGGTTAATGCTCGCGGATATCTTGAGTTCACCAGCGCCGGACTTGTCGTGGCCATGTCGCTGGACCTCGACGCCCCCGCCCTGAAAACCATCGGTATTGATCTCGATGTCAACGCCGAACTGCTGCTCAACACCACCGATTCGTCCAAAACGATTAAGCCCCTGACAGACGGACTCCTGCTGGAGGACATCGTCGTCCCGGCGAATACGGCTGACATTAAGGCCGAAGGTCTGCTGGCGGTACGGATTCCAGGCACCGACTCCGAACTTGCGCGGATCTCGGGTGTCTTTTCGCTGGACACCAGCACCGAACGGGTTTCTATCTTCTCACACGGTGACCTCGAAATCGGCCCGCGCGGGTTGAGAGTCTTTGACATGGAAGTCACCGGCGTCTTTGTTGTCGTCGAGGAAGGGTTTGCCGCCGACCTGACGATTACGGCAACCGGTGGACTGCCCTCCGTCGCGGAACTCACCGGCACGTTGCGGCTGGTGGGTAATCTCACAGGGCTGGCGCAAGAGGTCCCGGTTCCGCAGCGATTTATTGATGGCGGATTTCTGCCTGCGGACTTTGTCAACCGACTCAGCGACAGTGCTCTGTTCCCCGGACGAAAATCCTATGTCGTCCCGGCCGGGGCCCCCTACCTGGATGGCACACCGGACGATCCTGCCTCCACGTATATCGTGCTGATGGGGCAGGCGACTCTGACACTGGTTGACGCGTGGGATATTACCGGCGGATTCCGCATCAAGGTCGAAACAGACGGGCCCGTTATTCCGATCCACGCAAAGCTGGACCTGGGAAGTCTGGGACAGGCGAATGTTGACGGAAAAGTGGAACTGCGGGTCAGCGGATTGACCGCGGTCGTCAATGTTGATATGGATTTCCCGGGGCTTTCCGCTGCCGGAGTCGATTTTACGGCTGACGGTCTGCTGAAGGTCAATACTGGTAGCCAGGATGCCCTGGTTGATGTGGACGATAATCCAGCCACTCCGTCAATTCTGCTGGAAGCGAAATCCAGCAGCCTGATGGTTGGGGGCTCCCTGGTAGTACGCGTGCCGCAGACGCAGGTCGAACTGATCAGCATCACGGGCACCTTTATGCTGCTGATCAACAGTGATGGCCTTTCCGTCCTCGCCAGCGGCCAGACATCCCTGCTGAGCCTGGTCACCATGCAGGTTGACGGGGCATTCTTTATTCGGTCGAGCGGTGTGGCCGCTGAGATCGATATGGCGTTGATTCCGGGCGCTGCGGCGGCGGCCTTCTCCAGCGTGTTCAATTTCAGCGTCACAGCAACCGCCGCCTTTAACACCACCGGCGCCCCTCAGGCGATCGAGGTTCCGCAGCGTTTCGAGGGTTATCTCAGTGATCGCGCTAAATCCCGACTGGTCACTGAAGGGCCCCGCAAGTACTACGTCGTGCCCGCAGGGCCGAAGAACGTTGATGGGACCTACGAACCCGCTGGCCCCTATGCGGTCTTCCTGATGCAGGGAAATGTTACCATTTCCAGCGTATTTGAAATTCAGGGCAACTTCCGCATGGTTGCAGCCAACAGCCGTTTTGAAGTCGCCTTTGATGCCTACATGACGCTCGATCCCATCGGTCGCGTTGACGCCAGTGGGATCCTGAATGTCTCGAGCGCAGGCGTCTACGGCGCTTTGCAACTGGGTGGTAAATTCCAGCTTGGCTCTCTCGAAATCTTCGGAGCCATGCAGCTGGAGTTAAATACTCTCAGCACGCCCGTCAGCATTGAACGTGTGCAGTACGATTTTGAAAACCGTCGCGTCAGCGATGGCAAGGTGATTGTCGTGCTGCCAGCCAGCGCACAGCGGGTCTTCGTCGGCGGTATACTCTCGTTCCCCGGCTTCGAAATGAAGGGGTCGTTTGAGCTGCTCAACAACTCGGACGTCATTTCCGTTTCCGTGGATGCGTCCTTCCGGGCCTTCGATGCTTTGACGCTGCAGGTCAATGGCACCGTTTCCATCGTGAAGGGCTCAAACCCTGGCCTTGTGATGAACGTCGACGCGACACTCAAGGCCGGATTCTTCGGAGTTGAAGGCGTGTTTGACATGAACGCCAACTTCCGAATGAAGGTGAATACCCGCACTGGCAACACGAGTGATGCCTACGATCTTGGCGTGCTCCGTGGCATGAGTCGGATTGATGTCAGCGGGGAAATCAAACTGCTCAGCACGCTGACCCTGCAGGCCAGTGGCTTCATCGAATCGTACGCGGGTGTCTTCCGGCTGGAAATCAACGCCAGCATGGAAATTCTGAGTCAGAACGTCTGGGGGACCGGCTATTTCAGTTCGGAAGGGGAATTCAAACTCGCGTTTGGTGGATCGCTGAATATCGGGGCCTCCGGATTCGGGGTCTTTGGATCCTGTTCCTTCGAAATCAGCCGTCTGGATCATAACGGGACGGAAGCGTTTGGAGACGGTAATTACGTCACCAAAGTTTACGGCAACATGCAGGGCTCCGTTCAGATGTTCGGATTCTCACTTGCCAGTGCAAGTATCACGCTCAATACAGAAGATGGGACCGGACGTGTTTACATTACGGCGCGTATACAGCTTGATCTGCTGGTGACAAAAGTTGATGTCAGCTCTTCATTCACACTGTTCTATATTCAGATCCCCAAACCAATCTACCTCGCCGGCAATGCTGGTGACACCGCAGGCACTGGCTTTAATCGGGGTATCCTTTACCTGAACATGGGGGCTCGAGCTCACATGCGCAATGAGGCAGAGGATGATGCGAATGAGGGTTATCTTCTGGAACGGATTGCTCCCGACCCGGAATATCCGGGTGAAATCATCCGTGTTCAGGCCTTTGGTCGCAGTCAGACGTTCCGCGGTGTTACGGGAATCGTGGCCGATGGCGGAAGTGGCTTCGATTACATCGAAATTGGTCCCGGCATCATGTCACCGGTGACTCTGAAGGGAGGAGACCGGAAAGACTGGCTGCGGCATCACGGCACAGGTACAGGTATTATCGAAGGAGGAGCTGATGACGATGAGATCCTTGGAGGCTACGGACTGAACACGTTTGTCTTTGGAAACGGCTTCGGTCGTGACAGCGTGCACTCGTCAAGCGAACAGAACGATTTCGATTTCTCTTCGGCAACAGAAAACCTCTCCGGCCAACTGACACAGAGCCGTCTGGAAGTGGTGCCATCGGGCTACAATCGCCGCGCAGTGTCGGTGGAGGTCGGTGGGCGTGCGGGCCTTCTGGCATCCATGGGTGACAACCGTCGTGCCGTGGTGCTTTCAAATCACGGCCTCGCGGTTGGAGACAAAGTTCAGGTTTCGTGCCCTGGCAATGTGGATTTTGATGGTGAATTTACAGTGACATCGGTCACTGCGAACAGTTTTGAGTTCATTACGTTCAATCTCCGTCAGCCTGCCCCCACAGGAACGTCCACGAATGCCGGACCAGTCTGGCACGACGGAAATCAGACAGCCTATATTCGCACCGTCATCGACAATTGGGCGCCAGGACATACGCTGGCTCTGGAGAGTTCCACGAACGCGTACAATGGAGTGTTTGAGGTTCAGAAAATCAGTGATTCGTTATACAGTTTCCGAACGAATTGGTCAGATGTTCGAGAAGTTCTGGACACGACAGTACGTCCCGGTACAGTAACTCTCGGTACCGGAAGCGACACCTTCAGTATTCCGGGCTCGTTGGCCGGGACCCTGAATCTGTTTGCCCCCGCTGGAGGCACTGACACCCTGCGTATCGTGGGGTCGTTGCTGCAGTCACAGCGGATTGTGCCCGGCCATTACGTCAATTCCGGACTGACTGTGCTGTACTCCGGAATTGATCGGCTTGAGCTGGTGGATACATCGGTCGACCTGACACTCAGCGGGGACACATCGTCCGATCCTGTCCTGCTGGGCAGCATCGGGCTTGGCGTCGCAGCTCGCAGCCTGAACCTTCCGGTCAGTGTTTCCGCCGACTCGATCGAAATCAACGTCCGTGATTCCTTTACGCAACTCCAGACTCTGCAGTCGAACGACCTGAATATTCGCGTATTTGGGGACGATCAGAACATCTCGCTGAGTGAACCCGTCAGCGCATCACGTTCTGTTCAGTTGATTGCACCGGATGGCACAATTGAGCTGAACGGTGGAGGCCAGATCACCTCGGCCAGCATCGTCCTGAAATCCCTCGGACTGGCAGTCGCTGATGACCTGCTCTCACTTTCTACGGATCGGCTCACAGTCATTACCTCGGATACGACAGCTCAGAATCTTACAATTCACAACGATCGATCACTGCTGCTGACTTCCGCATCTGACAGTACCCACATGGTACAGCTGGATTTGACCCTGACCGACGTGTTTGCCGGGATTTCCTGGGTTGCCACTGTGGCCGCGGACTGGGCCGCTCAGATTTTCGACGGGGCGTTCAACCCGTGGGCCGTTGCTGTGGCGGGAATCCTGGACGTCCAGTTGCCAGTTTCAACAGCTTCGAACGAATATGGATTGACGGTCATTGGTGGACTGCGTTCATGGGGTAATGATATTCGCCTGACCGCCGATGAAATGGATTTCCTCGGTGGCCCCGGCACAATTGCTGCCACGGGTGGTTTGACGTTGCAGGCGGCATCTGACGCGTGGACTTATCGGCTTGGAACTTCCGCGGAATCCGGTGGCGGTGCGCCCGTGGATCCGCAGTACGCGCCAGGTATGCTGGATCTGCCAACTCGAGACATCGCAGCGCTTGCCGATGGATTCTCCAGTATCACCATTGGACGAGAGTCCGCTGGAAACGTGATGCGACTGGGTGATGCGTACAGTATGACATCAGTGAAGGCCACGGGTGAAGCCCGTGCTGTTGATGCCTCGATCAAAGATCCGATCACCCTGCTGACGGATTCGCTGATTGTCGAGGGCGATTTCCGTGCTCCACTGGATTCCATCACCATTACGGCGGGCAGGACTGAGGTCCGCAAAGTCAATCTGCACACACCGAATAACTCTCAACCTGACTCAGGACTCTCCGCCACCACTGTCGCTCTGGATGTCAGCGGGGGACTGCAGGTCAGTGGCTGGATACGCGGCAACAACACCGTATCGATCCAGGTCACAGACACAGACGGAAATTACAGTCTGATCACTGATCAGGGCAGTGAAATCCTGCAGTCCGGCGCCGCCGGGGCGCTGGCCATTACGGTTGATCGCGGCTTACGTATTGCTGGTCACGTGCAGGCTGCGGCGGCAAACGCAAGCCCGGCCATCTCTGCCGGAACCTCGTTTGAGCTTTTGGCTGGAGGTGATCTCTCTGTTTCGGCAGCCAATTCCGAACTCATTCTGACAGGGGGCACGGACATTGCGTTTTACCCGGCGAGTACGGTTCGTGCCGGCGTGGCCATCGCGTATCCGGCGGGCAGCCCTCAGTACACCGTCACAGGAACGGGTGGGCAGATCGAAATCCTGTCGCCGAAGGAACTTCTGCTGGGTGGTCTGATTGTTTCCAGCGGGGGCGTGTCGATCACAGCAGGAAGAAACAGCAGAAACCATGCCAGCGAATTCGCTGCGCTCTATAGTTCGAATCCCGCGCACTACATGGCGGAGCACGACAGCTACTCAGTGCTTTTGACGGGAACTTTGACTGTCCTCGGAAATAATGAAGAACTGGTGCTTTCCGGGCAGGACGAAGTTGTAGTCACCGGCAATGTTCAGGTTACCGGTGGAGGATCAGACTTGACAATTCACTCTGAGAAATTTGTCTTCGTTGAAGGCAGGTTAACGGTCTCCGATCGACTGGCCATCCGGGGAGGTACAACACTTGACGGGACATCGCTCGATGCTGCGGACACGCGGGGAAGCAGCGTTTACCTGGGCGCAGCGGGATTAATCAGCACCACCCAGGCTGGATCTGCTATCACCGTCACCGGTGCCCGGGACGTGGATATTTATGCGGCGCTGGTTTCCGGAGGTACTGTTGGCGCCGGCGGCGTTACCTGGGCCGGGGACGGCTCCAGCGTTTCGGTCACCGCCGGTCAGCAGATCTATCTGGACGCTCCCCTTCACGCAGCAGGTTCACTCCTGCTGCGCCCCGGGGTCCCCGGAACTGACGATGCCGCACAGAACCTGGTGATGACAACGGCCAGTGGGCTGAATGCGGCTGGGCTGGGTGCAAACGGCACGGGAAGTGTCATTCGCATCGAGAGCGATAGTGATCTGACGCTGGGGGGGAATATTCTCTCCGGCGGCACTATCGTGCAGCAGTTTGGCGCACAGTCTCAGTTGCTGTCGGAGACTTATACATGGTCCGGACGAGATTCCCGAATTGAGATTGTCTCAAGTGGCAAAGTCCTTGTGGGTACAGATGCTGTCGATATCAACGGCAATCCGGTGCGGAAGGGTAGCTTTCTGCGTGCCAGTCAGTCCGTTTCGATTCTGGCAGACACAGATGCGAACGGCGTCGGTATTGAGGTGTACGCGGGTGGCGGAATCACCACCAATAATGCTTCCGGAGCGATTTTGCTTGACTCCGCAGGAGATATTGACCTCTTTGGAATGGTGGTTTCCGGGGGGCAGATCTCTCTTGTTCAGGATTCCTCCGGCCAGACCACTGGCTACAGTGTGACTCGACACAATGGTGCAGCAACCCTTGAAATCCTGTCGGACGGCCGGGTACGTTCAGGGCAGGAAGTTTATGCCGGTAAGTCACTCAAAATTACGGCGGGCATTGATTCCCCGGTCGCTGGCGACGCTTACTCAGGGATCGGAATCGTTGTGCAGGGCTCTTCGACGCTGCGAACGGGCACAGCAAACTCTGAGATCATTCTGTCATCGCAGTCCGGCATCAGTATTCTGACATCTTCCACTCCTTCTCCCGAAACGTACAGCATTTATGCCCCGGGCAGTGGTTCTTCTGTTGTGCTGGAAATTGCCACAAATTCCGCAGTAGGTTCGGCGATTCAGATCAGCGGTCGAATCTTCGCGGACCGGGAAATAGCCGCGACATTCCGTCCCGACGCAGCGGTGGCCGCTGACCTCGAAGTGACCGGCGCCGCAAACATCGAAGTAGCGTCGTCAACCGGACGAATTGATCTTGCAGCGGGCGGAAACCTGCTGGTTCGCGGTTCAGTCAACTCGGGCGGTGAAGTGACGCTGACTGCCGACAGCGGCACACTCACGCTGACACCCGTTAGCCGTCTTAATGCGGCAACACAAATCGCACTGGCGGCCGGTGTCGACGTGCTTATTGACAGTCCCGTTGGAATCACCACCGCCCCCGCGCGGTTCTCTGCAGCAGCACCGTCAGGCTCAGTCATCGTGACCGCAGCCTCCGGCCGAATTTACGCGGCGAACACTGTCGAGCTGACCGGGGAGATGGTGGACTTCAACGGGGTTCTGCAGACGACAGCAGCAACGGTGGCCACCGAAGACTACGAAATCAGTATTGCCGCAGATCAGATCAAACTGACTGGCAGCCTCTCCGCTGTCGGGTCACTCCGGATTGATTCAGCCACGGCACCGGAAATCTACAATTTCACAGCTGATTTGACGGCCCCCGACAGCCGAGTGCAGTTGACCGCCGGGGGACAGGTGGACATCGGTCGACTGACGCTGAATGATGCAGGCAAGTGGATCGCACAAACGGCGCTGATTCAGGCAACCCATGGGATCAGCATTTCAGCCCCCGGTCAGCAGGTGACTGTTCATTCCGGGTCTGTCCTGAGCACCAGTGGCGACGCGAGTTCTACTGCAATCACCGGAGGCAAAATCGTCATCGTTGGCTCCGTCTACGGCGGGGCACGCGTCAACAGCGATTCCACCCCGACATGGACGGGAACAGACGCAGACCTCAGCTTCACCGCCTCCGAGATTGCCGTCGGCGGACTTGGCGTCTGCCCATGTGGCAAACAGGTCACGCGTGGAGGCTCAGTTCAGGCCACTGGAGACATCGTCTTCAGTGCGATTGGCGCCGGCCTCGCCAGCGAGTTCAGTGTGAACTCCATGAGCTATGTCCGAACCATGCCGACAGGGTCTGAAGCACTTCCCAACCACTCGGAAACAGCCTCCATCTCGGCATTCTCCGACGGTGGCCTTGCGATTTTCGGCATTGTGGATGCCTCGGGGACCGGCGCCGACCTGCTGTTAGACGCAGACGACGCCGTGCTGCTGGATGGAATTGTCACAGCCACCGACCGTCTGAATGTCAGCAGTCGGGGAGCGGCCACCGGAATTGAATTGACACAGTTACTCTTCTGGACGAACTCGGCTGGCCAGCTGCTGAACCAGAATGGCGACGCAATCGACGTCAACGGCTACCTGATCGATTCCGCTGGACGATTTATCGATGCCAACGGCAACTTACTTCCTCCTGGTGCGACTCCAGTCTCCGGTGGTCAGCCATCGCGTCTGAGCGGCGGCACGCTGAATGCCGATTCAGTTTCGCTCACGGCATCAGCAGACATTCGACTCCTCGGGCAGACGGGGAATCTCACGGTCGTGGCAAATTCGCTTACCAGTGAAACGGGGGACCTGAGCGTCAATGCCGGAGGTACTCTCACGGTCAGTGGTCGCCAGCAGACTTCCCGCCTTGTGGATCTTCGAGCTGGCGACCTTGTCGTGCAGCCCGACGCTGTGGTTCTGGCGACCAACACAGTGCATCTTCTCGGGGGGACCAGTCGAATCGAAGGCTACGCGGGCAGCCCGGACAAGGTTGTCCTCAACGCTGTGAGCAGCCTTATGGTCACCGGCACAGTGCAATCAGGAAATCGCATCAATGCGGCAGCGGGCGTTTCAGCTTCATGGAACCTGGGTCAGCTGGTCTCAGACTCGATTCTGAGCTCTCAGCTTTCCGGCGGTTCCATCAGTGTTGAGCAATCGGGGGTCCTTGACGCAGGAAATGAGATCCGTGTGGTCTCCGGCGGCAGCTTTGACTTGTCCGCCGATGCCGTTGTGACTCCAAACCTTGCCAGCATCACGGAACCAGTCATTGTCCAGCGTGAACAGCAGATCAGCGTAGTCACCGGTACGCGACAGGTAGCGGCAGGGTCACAGCTGGTGGACGTGATTACTTACGTACCGACGGAAGTTACCGAACAGACTGGCTCCACAACTCTTCGTGTGGGAACAGCCTACCATACACTGGACGTGGCGCTCACACAGGAAGGGTATTACAACGGTTCGACTCACCGTGAATTCTTCGTTCAGAACGTCGACTACGAAAATGAAACGATCCCATGGACGTCTTATGAACGACTGCCGCTGGGTCTTGTCCGAAAGCCGGCTCAGGCGCCCGCTGCGCAGGATGCTGTCTCCGCTCCGGAAATCACAGCCACATTCGCACAACTGACGGACGACCAGAAGTCCGTTGTACTTGCGGAGTTAGGCTACCTGCGTTTGTATCGCTTCAGTTATACAAATGCGCGACGACATCAAACGGTAAATGGAAACACAACAATTACTGCATGGACGCCACGATGGGCGAATGACCCCGTGTTCATTCACAGATTCTCCTTCCCGGGACTGTCTGATAAACACATCCTGCTGCCCGAAGGCGCTGTGCAGGACTTCTTCAATGTTGTTTCTCAGGGCTATCAGGCGATTCCAGTGGAGACCGTGGGCCAGTACCGTGATCTTGCCGATCTGAACTATGTTCAGGACCGATCTTCGCTACAGGGCAGTACGGACTTTCAGGACTATGATCAGCAATCCGGGCGATGGTATGTCACTGCCGTGCCGACCAGCCCGGTAGTGATTGATGGGGAGGAACAGACGGTTCGGAATGGTCGACGGCAGTATGAGATCTTTGACGGCCGGGTCATCAGTGGAAGCGGATCAGTCGACAGATCCCTGCAGCATGTCTTTGAACCCATCTGGTTTGAGAGCCCTGCGACAGATGGCAATCTGCAAAGCAGTCCTTTGATTGGTGTCGACAGCTATGGGGAACGAGTGATAACGCCTGACGGTTTCCTTCCCGATACGGCATATGTCGCTAACAAAACAGAAGTTAACTCACGCCCGGGGATATGGGTTGGCTCTCAGCGGCTCAGGAACTTCACTGTCTTCCGAATGGAGTCCCTTGTCAATAGCACTGGCGGCTGGACTTACCCACCAGCAAGCTACGGCTGGACTCCGGGGTATTCGCGATTGACTCGCAATGATCCCGGTTTCAATCCCGCAACACAGGTGGAATCCCGGGGTCTGAGCCTGAGCGAGTATCTCGGTTATGAATACAGTGGGATCGTTGCTGAGTACCATCGCGGACAGGGCAGCCCCGCCTGCCTCTTTGGCTGCGCGTACTGGGACATCTGGGGTGCCGCCGAGTATGCCTATAATGTGTTTCGTAAGCACTACGAAACCTATCGCGATTACCAGGTTGCATGGACCGGTAACTGGCACGCGATCACGGACTATCGTGATCAGTATCAGTTTGAATGGCGAACTCTGACGGAGGATGTGTTCGGCACCGTCCCCACGTACGCCACGTTTACGCAGACGGTTCCGATCGTGCAGCAGGAAGCCCAGACCATCTGGGTCTCGGAAAACGTCGTTGAACAACGCACAGTGATCGTTTCGGAGCGAGTGGAGAATTCGGTTTCCGGGCTGCCAACGGCTGCCTTCACCAACGAATCTCTGCGGGCAGGAGACAGAGTCAGTATTGATGTCGGACAGGATGCGTCATTCATCGGTTTGACCCGGGCCACCAGCGCTGATGGAGAAGTGCGTGTGCGGGCCGGTCGGGATGTAATTCTCGATGGGAAGTCCCTGACAGATGCACAGCCCGGTACTCTTGCTGCCGTCGCTGATCTGCGAGCCGGATTGACCGTTGATGTCTTCGCGCAGCGCAATGTCGAACTCAGGTCCGATGCGATTGTGCATGCCGATGACGGTGACACCGCAACCAACGATGGTGTAATCCGCCTGCATGCCGGACAGACGCTGACTGTTCGCAGTGATGCCTTCGGAGGCCATGAAATCTTCCTGCACTCCGACGGCGACGTCCTGATGCAGTCACAAATGACCTCTGGCCACCTGATTGATGTTCGAGCGGGACTCGGCCCGGCCGGGGTCGGCAGCGTGATCACCAGCCTTCAGACAGACCTCGAAACCCTCGGCAGCGAAATCGTGCTTGCCGCCGGCTCGAAGGGCGGAAGCCTGCTGCTGACAAACGCAGCCATTCTGACAGCCGGCCCCATCACACTGTCCGCGCCTGCTGGTTCACTGGTGCACTCCGGAGGCATGATTGTTGCCGATACGCTGTCGGCAACCGTTCGGGACAATATCGAAGCTGCATTGAACGTTCGCACGGTGAATGCCGCATCCACGGGAGCGGGGAACATCTCGCTGCAAACTCAGGGATCTGTAACACTGGCCGATATTTCGACCGCAGCCGGCTCCGTCAGCGTCACCGGTTTCGGTCCCATCACGGCCGGGTCAATTGTGGCCGGTGGCTCAGGTGGTGACGTGTCTATTGAAGGCCTGATCGGCGATGTTGTGCTTGGCGATATCACCGCTGGCGGAAAACTCACCGTCGAGTCCGACTTTGGTCAGATTTCGCGGACGCCGGGGACGTCGATCGCTGCCGATGAGGTCCTGTGGGTGGGCGAGCTCGATGCGTCCTTCGAACTGGACTCGGGAGACGTCACGCTGATTACCCGAACACCCGGTGATGTGGTCATCAATTATTCGGGCAGCAGCCCATTGATCCTGCGTCAGGTCTACGTTCTGGAAGGGTCTCTGATCGTTAATACTCCCGGTGACCTGATCGTGATGGACGCACGATTACTGTCCACAAATGAAAACTATCTGATTACCCTCAACGCCGGTGGTAACGTCAGCCTTGGCTATCTGGAAGCCGGAGAATATGCGGCGACGGATGCGGAAGCGGACGCTATTCGTCAGGCCCGCGGTCTGGAAGCTGATGCGCCACTCACCTCGCTGAGTACGGTGACAATCAACGCCGGTGGGTGGATTGGTGAGACCGGGGCGGGTGATTCAGGCGTTGACCTGGTTGCAGGGCGAGCGGTTCTGAACGCTGGTACTGGCATCAATGCCGTAACAATTGCTGTCAATGAACTAACCTCTGCGATCTCAACTGCCGGTGCCATTACCATTGTTGATCAGGATGGCGTGGGCGAATGGACCCCGGGAATCATTGCGGGCACCCTAAGCGCTCCCGGTGGCGTGTCTCTGATTGCCAGCGGTGACCTTTCCGTAGAACGGGTGATTGCTTCCGGTGGCTCCGCCGGTATCACACTGAAATCCGGCAACTCCCTGACACTGACCCCGGCTGCAGGGGCTACACAGATGCTTACCACTGGAGGCAGCATCGCTCTTGAAGGCAGCAGTATACTCTGGCAGGGCATTAACCAGGCCGGGGCCGCCGTCACTGCTGTTGCCACCAGTGGAACACTGCTCATCGCAGATAACACCTTCCGACTGACCTCCGGCAGCCTGTCCGTTACTGCAGCGGGTGACCTTTCTGTCGACGGACTTATTGCGGCATCCGGAGATGTCTCTCTGACGTCCATAAGTGGAAGTCAGTCGATGGCCGCAGACATTCAGGCAGGTACAGGCGCCGCGATTCAAACGCTGAAGTTCGAGGCGGCACGCGACCTGAACCTGCTGCAGGGCAGTTTCCCGAACGTTACCAATCGACTGACGATCAGTGCGGGTCATGAATTGGCTCAGAGCCAGAGTCTGCTCAACTGGGCCGCCACCGGTACTTCCGGAGAGTTGATCGTGTCGGCCGGCGGAAATCTGGTCCTTGGCGAAGCAGAGCTTTTACAGTCCATTCTGAAGGCTGACTACAGGATCTCGATCTCGTCGAATAGTTACATCGATGACAACGGTGAAGAGCGTGGTGGCAACCTTGCAGTCGTCAGCGTTCCCACAGGCTGGTCCACAGCAAGCACTCGCTTCCTGACGCTCTATGCAAAGCATTATCTGCACCTGCACGAATCGTTCACGGCGAATGAGAATCTGAAGATGCGCGGTGGTCAAACGATGATCACTCGACGGGCCATTCTCAGAAATCTGGCTGGTGATATCCTTGCGGACGGCCCTGGTGCTGAAAACATCCTTACACAACTGTCGAAGTCGGTCGCGACAATCAGCGGCACTAAGCTGGAATTGACCGAAGGAACAATTCTCAAGCTGGAACAGCAGGAAGGAAGCGGGGATCAGTTCGCCAGTGATACCGAGATTGTACTGACTGCCGGTGAAATCATCGTCCAGGTCGATACTGTCGCCGCTAAGGACGGCGAAGCGGACAGCAACCGCAACGTCGTGGCTCCCAATACCACCATGGCCGGAGCACTGACGGGTACCGGTAGTCTGGTCAAGCGCGGAGACGGCGTGCTGGAACTCGGTGCGGATAATACCTACACCGGTCGCACCGTCGTCGAAGCCGGTAAGCTGATCATCAACGGCTCGACCGCACCACAGAGCAACGTTGAGGTCCTCGGTG
>JBDKIW010000415.1:0-30317 GCA_039796955.1 Planctomycetota bacterium | reverse complement strand
GACCAGCCATCAGTGGACAAGTACCATCTTCGAAGGCACCACTCGAGAATATTCCGTCTATGTTCCCGCTCAGTACGATGGAACCCAGCCAGCCTGCCTGATGGTGTTTCAGGATGGTCATACGTATCTGGATGAACAGGGGCAATTCCGCACCACTATCGTTATGGACAACCTGATTCATCAGGGTGCGATGCCAGTCACGATCGGACTCTTCGTCAACCCGGGACACAGTGGCGGACCTGTTCCGGAAAATCGCTGGCGTGCGTCGAATCGTAGTTTCGAATACGACACGTTGAGTGATCAGTACGCAAGGTTCCTCATGCAGGAACTGGTGCCGCACTTGGAAAAATCCATGAAACTGAACTTGTCACATTCTGCGGCTGATCGCGCCATCTGCGGCATCTCCAGTGGGGGCATTTGTGCCTTTACCGCTGCATGGGAGCATCCTGAGTGGTTCAGCAAAGTGCTCAGCCATGTCGGCAGCTTCACCAACATTCGCGGTGGACACAATTACGAAGCTCTTATCCGCAAGACTCCCCCAAAACCGATCCGCGTCTATCTTCAGGATGGCGAAAACGATCTCGACAACGAACACGGCAACTGGTGGCTGGCCAACCTCCAGATGGAAAAAGCCCTTCGGTTTCGCGGCTACGATCTGCAGTTTGTGGGTGGTATCGGCGGACACAATGGAAAACACGGCGGCGCGATCCTGCCGGATGCCCTGCGCTGGCTCTGGCGCGATCACGTGTCTGGTGCACCAGTCACAGCCAGCGACGCCGTCAAAGCCACAGACGTCTTTGAGGATCGATCGATTCAATTCACCGGGGGCGAGTACACCGAGGAAACTTTTCACTACCGACTGCTGAAGCCCGAAAGCGTGGAAGCTGGAAAATCTTATCCCCTCGTTGTGTTTCTGCACGGTGCAGGAGAACGCGGAACAGACAACGAACTGCAACTGCTGTACTTCCCCACACAGATGGCACAGCCGCACTGGCGTCACAGATTTCCCTGCTACATCCTCGCTCCTCAATGCCGAAACGATCGCAAATGGGTGGAAGTGGACTGGAGCAGCAACTCCGACCCGGAAATGCCCGAAACCGCCAGCCCGCAACTGATGGCTGTGACGCAGATGCTGGAAGAAACCCTGCGAACCGAACAGATTGATCGCCGCCGCATCTATCTGACCGGACTCTCCATGGGCGGTTTCGGCTCCTTCGATCTTGCCACACGGCACCCCGACTTATTCGCCGCGGTGGCTCCAATCTGCGGGGCTGCAGATCCTGACCGTGTGACGGGCCTTCGAAATGTCCCCCTCTGGATCGTTCACGGCGACCAGGACACTGCCGTTCCTGTGGCACGCAGTCGCAGTGCCTTCGCAGCCCTGCAGGCCGCCGGTGGCAACCCCGTCTACGTGGAACTGCCCGGTGTCGGCCACAATTCGTGGACTCCCGGCTACAACGACTACGACGGTTTGGTCCCCTGGATGTTCCGCCAGCAACGACCGGAACACTGACACGCCTTCGTCGCACCGGCATCGATGAGAGATCGGTGCCGGTGGCCGCGTTACGAACCCGCTCCGGTCCGCTCCTCACACTTCGCAACGGGGCCATGTCAGACCAGGAATGCACCAGTCACTTCGACAGAACGCCGGTGGTCACGACTTTGCGCCACTCATGTTCCCAGGTCATTTCTTCGCGATCCATCAACAGCCTCGCGTTTTCCGACATTCGATCATAAGCGGCGGTGTCCTGCAGCATCTGAGTCATTGCGGCAACCAGATCCGGCACATTCAGATCGTCAGCGATCAGCAGCCCGACGGCGGCCCTGGAAATCTGTTCCGGGAATTCACCAACGGTGGTCGCAATGACCGGCATGCCGAGCGCCAGATACTCGTACAACTTTGTGCAGTTGGTTCCAACGAGACGATAACGCGCGGTTCCCGCCAGCATCGCCAGTCCCACACAGCGTCGCTGCGCGGCAAACTCCCGAAAGAACGCGGGCGTCACACCGTTGTGCACAGCGACACCGACCCGCTGACGAAGCGCCGCAATCAGGTCGGCATCCCCATCGCCAAAAATATGCAACTCAGCCCGGGACTGCAGATCCGCCGGCAACCTGAGAAACGCTTCCGCAGCCGCACCACACCCTTTCTCCGCATACACACCGCCGATGTACACAAAACAGAGCCGATCTGAGGCCAGTGGTTTCCGCAGTGTTTTTCTCCACAAATCAGCAGGATAGTTGTGCAACTCAATCACCGCAGACTGCCATCGCTGCAAATGCTTCAACAGCGTCTGATTGGCCAGATGAATACAGGTCACCAGTGCAACCCAGGGCAGACAACAGCGGTGAATCCAGCGCACAAGCCAGCTGAACATCCGCAGTTTCAACCCTGACCCAGTACCCTCCAGCGTGTTCAGCTCGTAATGGTCGTGCTCATCGTAGATCAACGGCACACGTCCCAGCCACGAACGCACAACGGCCAACGGCAGTACGGACCAGTGAAAACAGCACACGGCAGCCAGACGACGCCCCGAGAGCTCACCAATCTCGGCGGTTGTCGCGTTTGTCCGCCGAACATCCAGCGCACGTTCAGACTTATCGAGAACCCACCGGTGCCGCGGCAGGGAAAACACACGCACGCTGTAACCATCGTTTTGGAGACATTCCAGAAACATGGCCATCCGCTTGTTGACGATTCTTGAACCGTTCAGACAGAGCACATAGCTGCCGGTGCTGCCGGATAAACCTGTCCCCGAATCGTCGACCATGCCCAATCACTCCGTCCTGCGGCCCTTCAGAATTCCCTGCGGCCCCAGCAATCCCTTGTGCCTTTACCGTGCCGGCCAGCCCGCGCATTCGCCCACCAGCGCCATGCTCACCACATTCCCGGGAAACGCCGCTGCACAACGGAAACCACGTGAACACCCCCGGAATCCCACCCACCTCAACTCGGCAGGTTAACAATCCCGGGGAGACCTGCCAACTTATGATCACGTCCTCCGCAAATCACAAAAGGGGACATTCTACTTTTCTGCCGGCAGCACGGCGTTCCACGTTCATCCGCCTGCTGTGAGTACGGCTTACTTCACATGTCTTCTTCCGGACGCAAGGGGCACTCAGCCCCGAATCGCCTTCATCATGTCGAATTATGGCGGCCCCCTGCATTCCCGGCAGGCAGGGAGAGCCGCGGGGATTCCTCGCGCCCGGCGTTGCCTCGACCATGCACGGCGTGCGTCACATCTTCGCCCACACCACCGCTACCTGCAATCCGTTTTGCAGCATCTGCGTGCCTTCGCCATCGTTGTGAACATCGTAAAGTACAATGTCCCCTTATCGCTGTTTCGCAAGTTCCCGATGCTGTTCCGCTTTGTCTTCCTGTCTCAATCGCGCATAGGCTTCTGCAATCAGTTCGTGAAATTGACCTCGGGTCGATTCCTGATTCAGCGCTCTCTGCAATTCTGAAACAGCATCTTCGGGACGCCCCATGGCCAGCAGAATCTCAGCCTGCGTTGCCAGAAGATCAGGATGCTCCGGCACAAGCTCGAGGGCCTGCACACTGTACTGCAAGGCTTTCCGCACATCTCGGTCGGGCGATTGCAGCGTGGCCATGGCGAGATTATTCAGGACGACCGGGTCTTTGTTGGAGGACAACAACTGTCCCATCTGCAGGTAACCCGCAGCCCTCGCGGGCTGCTTTCTCAACAGCGCCTCCATTCCCGCAATCTTCAGCACCGGTGCTGCCAGCGTCCCTTCACTCCGCAATTCCAGCAGCAGCGCGTCGGCACGGCGTGCCAACGGTCCCGTTTCCATTGCCAGTCCGCAGAGTCTCTGAATCGCTGCGTCCCGCGTAGCCGACGACGTCGTGGCGGTCTTCAGGAGCTCCATCAACCATCCATACTGCCCTCGTTCAATTCCCTGCAACACGAATCCAGCCATCGCTGGTGCTCCCGCCATCTCCGTCTCGGATGAGTAGCCAACTTTCTGATCGAACAGAGCAAGACAAACGGACGCCTGCAGTGACTGCGCGGTCGCGTACCAGTCAGGAGCCGCGAGCGCTGCATCCGGTCGCTCCTGAATTCGACGAGTCAAGTCTCCAAGCGCTTCTTCACTGCGACGCAACTGAATCAGAGATTCCACATAAACCGTCAACCGAGCGGAGTCTTCCGGTGATTCTTCCAGAAACTTGCGACATTCTTCAGCCAGCGCCAGAAACGCGGCGTTGGCCTCTGAGGTCTGACCGGCCCGTTGTTTCCACCGCGCCAGTAAAAATCGCCATTCGAGGGAGGCCTCAGCCGCCGGCTGCAATGCCTGAATCGCATCGTCAAGGTTACCAGTCGCCGCCAGGACTCGCCCCAGCAGCCACGCCGACGTCAAATCCGACGCATCGGCATCCACCGCGCTGCGTAGAAACGTCAGCGTCTCCTGCAGCTCATTGGCCGAGAGGGTGCCTCCTGACTCCTGCAACTCGAGCAGTAGCGTCAACGCCTCACGATCTCCCGGTGTTCGCTGCAGGGCCTTCACGAGGAGTGCAGACGCTGAACGAACGTTAAGCTCAGAGACCCCCAGCAGTCGTCGACACTCCTGAACATCCAGATCCGTGAGCATCTGTCGCAACCGCGGAGCATCCTGCTTCTCGACGGCCTGTGTCAGAATTCTTCGGGCTTCCTCGGGCCTTCCGGCCAGCACCCACGCATCCGCGAGATCAAGAACGCGATTCGCATCGCTCGTGTTTTCTTCAAGCATTCGTTCCAGCGTCGGTATCGCAGCCGTGACACTTGCATGAATCGTCTCTACGGGGCGCCTCAGTCGCTGCTGCAGACGCGCCAGCACGAGATACTGCTCCGGCTGCTCGACCACCACACGCTGCAACCACTTCTCAGCAAGCGTCCCTTCATTCTGTTTCTCATAGAAGACCGCTCGCAGCCGAAAGGCCTCTGTTCCCTGAGGATCTTCGGCTTCCGCCAGGCTCAGGTGGCGATAAATGTCTTCATCAGCAAGAGCAACCCGCGGATTTCCTGTCAGGGTTTGCTGCACAAGCCACAGCCGCGCTGGCGAGTACCCGGGTTCCGTCAGTGGACTGAGTCGCATCAGAATCTCCAGCCCACGCTCCACATCCCCCATATCCATCATCAGCACGGCCAGCTGAAACTGACGGTCCTCGCGACCGGGTTCGCGTGCACACAAGGCCTGCAGCAGCAGCCGCTGCCTCGACTGGTCAGCCCCGGCTTCCGCATTCGCCAGCCCCTGCACCAGTTTTCCATGAATGTCTGCCTCAGAAAGCACCGGAGACCAGACCCACCAGAAAAGCAGACAACCAATCGGCAACGCAGACAACAGGCGTGACAATCGCCGTGAGAAATACCACTTCTCTGCAAATCCCGATAACAGTGGAATCCACTTCCGCGGCCGCAGCTGTTTCCACCAGCATGAGCTCCCCTTGCGTTCCATCATTTCCAGATCGCCTCGAACGGTCGTCCCCCAGAACCAGTTCCAACTGGCAATCAGCGGATTCCAGACGACATCGTCTATCGAACCATCCAATGCCTGCGGGACTCTGTCCGTCAGAAAACGCCCAGCGCCGCTGGCGGACGCCAGCAACACGATGCCAGCCAACACACCCAGGATTCCGTAGAATGCATCTGCCCAGGTCGAAGGGACACCCAGCGGTCGGGGAACACGCCATCCCGCGATCAGTAACATCCGTCCGGAGTTGACGACGACCCCGGCAAACACGGCCACAGGCACAAACCAGAGCAGCTGGCCTACTGGCCGTCGCTGAATCAGAAACAACACCACAGCCATCAGCACAAACAAGCAGAGGGAAGGATACAGCCGCGATCCGCCATAGAGAATTCCGGGAATGTCACAGGAGAATACAATTTCCTGCTCCGAATAATGCTCCACTCCGAGGCCGAACAGCAATCGCGAAGCTGCTGACTCGGCCGCCACCTGCAAGCTCCGCTCAAAGCCCTGGACAGCAGGCAAGGTCATCACATATGCCAGCAGGGGCAGGACCAACGCGTCCCGGGCAGGCTGACTGCCGGTCTGCAGTCTCCAGCGTCTGACAATGAAAAATGCGGCAATTACCACACCACTCGCCGTCAGCCAGCGTCCACCAAATAGCCAGCCGCAGGTCATCAGGATGAGTGCCAGCAAATTTACTGCGGTAACCGATTCCGATACCAACTCACCTTTGCCACCCCGGTAAAGCGTCGTCAATACCGCACAGCCCACGAGCCCCAGCGGAACCAGGGGGGCTTTCGGTTCTGCACACAGGTACACGCACAACTGCAGAAGTAACGGCAGCCCCAGCACGGTCGTCACAGGTGCGACAAAACGCCCCCTTGACCAGCGATCACGTTCGGAGTTCGAAATCGTGTTCATTACCATGCCGTACCCACGGCCTTTCTGATGATTCAGTTTTCCGACACGCAGCTCTCAAAGGCTCACGAAAACGCATGCAATCCCGTCAACAAGTCGAATGTCCTCGGTAGTTACCGCCACGAATCCCCCACCGGTCACTCAGGACATCTGTCGCATCCCGCAGGAACAGCGAAATGCGCAGATGCAAGTTGCGTGTCTCCTGAGATACCGGAAGACATCTCAAATGCAATGCCCTCAGCCCCACAGAAACGGGGCATTTCCCGATCAGTCGCAACCACGCAACAGTCCTGCCGCCTTGTTGACAAAACTCCGCAGCGCGAGGCGTCGGCGCAACCCCAGCGTCCAATTTGTCGAAGGCTCAAATTCACCGATCCCGATGCCGTTCAGCTGCAAAACCGCAAAATCCGCATAACCATGCTCATAGACGTCTACGAAGAATGCTTTACAACGATTTTGAGGCCTCGCCTGGAGCAATCTGGAGATCCATTACAGATTCCTCAAACCTCAAGGTTGCTGGCGTCAAATTATTCTTTGTATAGGCAAGCCGTGGTGTCACCAGCGGCGGTTAACAATCTCGTCCAGACATCGTTCTCAGCAGAAATGAGCCTGCCGCCCCGACACAAAACGACTGTTCTGTTTCAGAGTGAACGCGGATCCCTCAAATGCGCAACACAACCTCAACGGCGACCTCCGCAACGCCCCAGGGCCTTTGCATTCGGGCCAATTGGTCCACCTGCCTCTGTGCAGTCTTGCTGCTGCTCAACTCAAGTCATGCGCAGGCTGGAGTTGTCTCAGTCAGATATTCAGTAACCACGTCCAGCGGAAAGAATTCTTCACTACCGAAACCCACACCACTGACATCCGCCCCGTCACTTCCCAAGCCCAGCGTCATCAGCGCCCCCTCGCTGCCAAAGCCAATTCCAGATGGCAGCGGACCTTCGGTGCCTAAACCCGAGCCTCAGCCCAAAACTCCGCCCGCCCCTCAGGATTCCTCGGAACAACCGACTTCTTCACTCCCGAAACCTGGTCCCGCGGATGACAGTCCATCACTGCCGAAACCGACGGCAGGGGGCACGTTGCCATCGCTGCCAAAACCAGAACTCAACGATCAGCAACCCTCGCTGCCAAAACCAGAGCCCAGCGAAAGCGAACCCTCGCTGCCAAAACCAGAACTCAACGATGAGCAACCTTCGCTGACGGAACCACAGCCAACTGATGACGATCTCTCCGATGCAGACCAGCCAGAGGATTTTTCGGAGGAAGACGACAAACTCGTTTCGCCCATTGATCTGGTCACACCGGTGACTGCTGATACACCGCTCAATCCCCCGGAATCTGTCGTGCCGAATTACGATGAGGGATTTGAAATCACTTACAGTCCGGGCTCCGGCTCATCGCAGTATCCCCAGTTCAACTTCGATCCCGATGACAGCGACTATGATGAGGAGTCCCCGGACTCGCTCTACGGGATTGATCATTCTCCGGGAGACGACTTCCTGTATTCCGATCTTTATGAGCTGGACGACATACACGATGGCGAATACCCAATGGCGTCCTGGGCTGGTGCTGCCTTTCAGTATGGTGCCACCATCCCCGAACCCGGGACGGTCACTCTGCTCACCATCGCAGCAATAGCAGTTGCTTTGACCAGAACGCAACTGAGTCGCAGCAAAGGCAGACGGATGTCGATCGGGGGATAGGCTGCTCGTCGCCTCCCGCAGAAGGGGGTATCCGCTGCGGACTTCTCCAGCGACAGACGCTGACCACTTGTCCGCGGGTAGCCGCCCAATCCTGGCCGGGCTGCTTCAAAAAACGTGTACTTTACCCTTCAACCGTTTCCCCGGACGCCTCTGAGCAGCTAAACTTGCGGACACAGCACCGCGGGCTGCACCGCCGGGGCACGACACGCTTCGAACTGTCGAACCCCATCGCGGGCCGCTTGCTAGCATCGCGTCACCATCCGCTGCAACAGTTCGCACCGCAGGCGATGGAACAGACGTGTTGGCCTTTTTTCAGCAACTGTGGTAACGGAACTTCAGAAAATGATGTCTGAAAAATCATTGCCGAGCAGTGTTCTGACACTGACATTCAGCCTCGGACTCATCGGATGTGGCGGCGGTGAAACGGCCTCGTCGCCGGAAGCAGCCAGCGCAGCGCAGGCAATGCAGCAATCGTCGGCACCCACGGATACGCCTGCCACCGCGACCACGGCCGCTGCGGAAAAGCAGCATGCGAGGGATGAAGTCTGGGTGGATGACAAGGGCCAGAAATGGTTCGGAAAAGTGCCGATGGATGCCTTTTTCGATAAGCCCTACGAAGTTGCAACCAATACCGCCCCGATCGCTGGAGCATCGCAGGCCGTTGCCAGTGCGGAACCAGCCATGGAGTCGGCATCTGCCGACTCCGCTGCAGCAACGGAAACTGAAACGCCGCAGCCGGCTCCTGCCAGCACAACACCCGCCCCTGAGAAACCGACCGAATCTGCGACAACAGAGACGGCAGCCGCGGATTCCTGGGACGCACTGATCCCTGTCGCAGTGCTGGATGAAGAAATCAAGAACATTCGTAACTTCCTGCAGGAAACCGTCAGTTCTGTTGGCAACTACAATTCGTCCATGATGATGATTCCCCCCAAGGTGGCCACCCTGGCAGCCCTTGCCGAAGTTGCTCATCTTCAGGGCCAATCCGTATCATGGAAGGACGACGCCATCTACATTCGGGATTTGGCCGGTAAAATGAATTCCAGCCCGCTGCAGCGCGGTGCAAAAGACCAGAAGCGACTTCAGGAGCTGTTCGAGAGTATTGCCGACATCCTCAATCGCTCAAAACCCGCGGGACTTGAAGCCCCTCCTGAAACAGACTCCTTCGCAGAAACCGCGGAAATGCGATCCCTGATGAAGCGCATGGAAGAAGCGGAAAAACTGATGAAGACCGAAGTGGGCTCTGCCGATGCCCTGACAGCGAAAAAAGCCTTTGTCCAGCACGAAGCCGCTGTTCTCGGAGTGCTCGCAAAAATTGTCACTCAGCCTGGCTATGGCTATGAAGACGATGCGGAATTCAAAGGGTTTGCCAGTGGCATTGTGGCAGCCACGCAGTCCCTGAAGGACGCTGCTGAGGGCGGAGATTTTTCAGGGTTTGAAGCGGCTATGTCCGGCATCGCCACGAACTGCCAGAACTGTCACTCCAAATATAAGAACGACTGACCCCGCCGGCGCACACAGGCGGGCTCTCCACAACAAGCGGTGACTGAGCCCACAGCTCGGCAAACATCACTGGACGCTCCCGGCATCCTGGCTTTGTGTCACCGGCGCACAAATTCCGGACACAGGAGATTACTCGGCAGTGCTTTCCGAAGCGTCCAGCGTGTGTTACCAGCAGGATGCGGTCAGCAGATGGCTGACCCCTTTTCAAACAACGTCAATTTCCTGAACCCCATATCCTCAGGGGCAACCGACACCAATCGATCGCCTCAGAGCCACGTTCTCCGTTTAGTTCCCCCCGGACAACAGGCCGCCTTGCTATGACCTCTGACTTAACGGAAATCGATTCCACCACACTTCCCGGAATCAACTTGTTTCGCATGACCGGACAGGTGGCAATCGTCACCGGTGGTTCACGCGGGTTAGGCGCGGTGATCGCCGCCGCGCTCGCCTCAGCTGGCGCCACCACAGTGATCGCCAGTCGCACAGTCTCTGAAGGAGAGAATGTGGCGGCCCGCATCTCCTCTGTCTGGGGGACTCGCAGCTTCGCCGTGAACTGCGATGTGACCAGCGAAGACAGCGTGAATGCGATGGTCGATACTGTTATGGAACAAACCGGACGTATCGATATCCTGGTCAACAGTGCCGGAATCAACATTCGCGGCCCCATCACCGAGCTGTCTCTGGACCAGTTCCAGCGAGTGCAGAGAACCAACGTGGAGGGCACGTGGCTAGCCTGTCGCGCGGTCGTGCCGCACATGTTGAAAGCCGGCTACGGCCGCATCTGTAACATTGCCAGCGCCCTCGGTGTTGTCGGACTCGCCAACAGAACCCCCTACACCTCCAGCAAAGGTGCAGTGGTTCAGATGACCCGTGCCCTCGGCCTTGAACTGGCAAAAACCGGTGTCACCTGTAACGCGATTTGCCCGGGTCCCTTTCTGACCCCGATGAATATTCCGATTGCAGATACTGAAGAAGCCCGCAAATACATCGTGGGAGCGACGGCCATGGAACGCTGGGGGAAAATGTCGGAAATTCAGGGCGCTGCGCTGCTGCTGTGCAGCCCTGCATCCAGTTACGCCACAGGCAGCCTGGTCACGGTCGACGGCGGCTGGACAGCTCATTAATCGGATGACGGCTGCCTCGGCCACGCGGGGCGCGGGGCACCTGACCCATGAATCAACCTTGTCGCTGCACCTCCCCGGCTTCACCCTCTGAAAGAACAGAACGATCGCATGCGGACTTCAACCGGCCTCCTGCTACTTTTGCTGTGTGTCAGTCTCAGCCATCAGGGACTCGTCACGAATGCCTCACTGGCCGCTGCTGAACCGATATCACGCCCCCCCAATATCGTCCTCGTCATGACAGACGATCAGGGCTATCCACCACTGGGTCGACATGGACACCCATGGATTCGCACGCCGAATCTGGATGCCATGTATGATGCGTCGACCCGTTTCACCCGTTTCCTTGTCTCACCCACCTGCAGCCCGACACGGTCAGCCCTGATGACCGGACGACACTCGCTGCGTAACGGTGTCACGCATACGATCCTCGAACGCGAACGGCTCAGACTGGATGCAGTGACGCTGCCCCAGGTGCTGAAGCAATCCGGATACGCCACCGGAATCTTCGGAAAGTGGCATCTGGGTGACGAAGAAGCCTATCAACCGCACAATCGCGGATTCGACGAGGCCTTCATCCATGGAGCCGGTGGAATTGGTCAGGCTTACGACTGCAGTTGCGCCGATGTCCCCGGTAATTCCTACGACAATCCGGTTATCAGGCATAACGGAACCTTTGTACAGACGCGTGGATACTGTACAGACGTGTTCTTTTCAGCCGCCATGGATTGGATCCGGAAACAGACTGCCAAACGTCAACCCTTCTTTGCCTGTATCACACCCAACGCACCGCATGCGCCGTATGTAGTGCCCGCGGAATGGAAGCGGCGATTTCTGGAGCGTGGCTTCGGCAATGATCAGGCGTCCTTCTACGGTATGATCGAAAACATCGACCAGAATTTCGGTCGACTGATGCACCTGCTGCATGATCAGGAATTGCTGCAGGACACCGTTGTGATTTTCATGTCGGACAATGGCATGACCCCCGGGGGATCCGGAAAGCCCGGCGAGCCACTCGGAACCGACGTGGATCAGCGTCCGATGACCTTCTACAACGCCGGCATGAAGGGGCTCAAGAATTCACCGGATGAGGGCGGTCTTCGCGTGCCGTTTCTCGTGCGCTGGGACGGACACTGGGCTGCAGGACGGGAAATTGACCGGATAGCCGCCGATATTGATGTGTTTCCGACACTCGCAGCGATCGCCGGAGCCCGACAACCGGAAGGGCAGGTGGAAGGCCGAAATCTGGTGCCACTGCTCGACAACCCGCAGTCCGACTGGCAGGATCGGTACCTGTTTACGCACATCGGACGCTGGCCAACGGGAAGCGAACCCAATGAATATCAATGGAAAACATTTTCCATCCGCAACCAGCGATTTCGGCTTGTGAACAACACACAGCTGTTCGACATGGAAGCGGATCCTGGTCAGCAGAAAAACGTGATTGATCAGCATCCGGAAACCGCGGAGCAGATGCGAGCCGCCTGGCAGGCATGGTGGGTCGAATCGCGACCGATGATGGTCAATGAAACCGCGCCGCTTTCACCAGTGCGTCCGTTTCACGAACTCTATAAAGCTCAGCAACAAGCCGGCGGTATCCCCGAATGGGCGCCTCAATTCTCAGGTGAAAGCCAATGACTGCAGATTTTCTGGCGGACAACGCCCCCCTGCGTGACTGGGACAATGACTGTCTCTGGCACCCCTTCACTCCGATGTCTGCGTGGCGCACAGAACAGGCACCCATCATTGTCCGCGCTGCGGGATTCAACCTGTATGATCAGGACGGCCGCGGATACCTCGATGGCATTTCCTCTCTTTGGTGCAATGTCCACGGACACACGGTGCCGGAGATCGATCAGGCCATTCAGGCACAACTGCAGAAGGTGGCGCACTCCACATTGCTGGGACTCGCATCCGAGCCGTCTATACGGCTTGCCCGAGCCCTTGTGGACCGCGCACCTCAGGGACTGACTCGCGTGTTTTACTCCGACAGCGGCGCCACAACCGTGGAAGTGGCGCTGAAAATGGCCTACCAGTATCACCGACAGAAACCAGAAGGCCCGGAGGAACGGGACACATTCCTTTGTGTCGGCAACGCCTACCACGGTGACACTCTGGGAACAGTCAGCGTGGGCGGGATTGACCTGTTTCATCGCGTCTACCGCCACCTGCTGTTTCCGACGCTTACGGTCCCTTCACCGGTGGCACTGAGGATTCCGGCCGGACATACGCGAGACAGTTGGCTGCAGCACTGTTTTGATGACGTGGAACGCACCATCCACGCAAATCACCAGCGTCTGGCTGCCGTCGTCATGGAACCAATTGTCCAGGGCGCCGCCGGGATTCTGGTCCATCCCCCGGGATACCTCAAACACGTCCGGGAACTTTGTACACGCTATAACGTGCTGCTGATTGCCGATGAAGTGGCAGTCGGCTTCGGACGCACAGGAAATCTGTTTGCGTGCGAGCGCGAACAAGTGAGCCCCGACCTGCTGTGCCTTGCGAAAGGGATTTCCGGCGGCTACCTGCCACTGGGAGCAACGCTCGCCACAGAACGCATCTTTTCAGCATTTCTGGGAGATCCATGGCAGGGACGAACGTTCTTTCATGGGCACACCTACACGGGAAATCCCCTGGGCTGTGCAGCCGGACTGGCGTCGCTGCAGCTGTTTGAACAACGGCATGTGCTCGAAAACGTTGCGCGATGTTCGCAGACCATCAGCGACAGGCTCCATGCGCTCGCGGACCACCCCCATGTGGCCGAGATCCGGCAGTGCGGCATGATGGTGGGAATTGAACTGGTGCGTGACCGAGATCCTCTCACCTCGTTTCCGGTGGAATTTCGCCTTGGGCACCAGGTGACGCTGGCTGCCAGGAGACGCGGCGTAATCCTGAGACCGCTGGGAGACGTGGTCGTGCTCATGCCCGCTCCGGGCATGGACGTGGCCAACGTGGAAATGCTCTGCAACGTCGCCATTGAGAGTATCGAGGAGGTGACGAGCGCGGCCCGACAGCGACTCTCCGTGCCTGCTTAGTGAGTGTGTCCGGGATCTCGCTGCCGCAGTGATCGCTGTGGGGCAGGGGAGTCGGTAAATCCCACAATTCCAGAAATCCCTCCGGAATTCCGGAACATTCCCGGAATTCATGGCGTCAAAGTCAGTGTTTCGCGGACTTTTTGAAGAAAAGCGTCTCCGGGATGGCGAGGAATTTCGCGGAACATCCGAAAATGGTTGACGAGACGGTAAATCGGCTGGTAACTTTGCGCCGCAGGGACTTCGAAAAAACTGCTGGAAACCAACGGTTTTGATGATTTCCGGGTTTGGGTAAAGACGGCCGAATGGTGAAACGTTGCTGGCAATCGGCAGCATGGTAGCAGCAGCGGCGGAAAAGGTCAGAAACTGATCCTGTCCGGGCAGGACGTTGAGCACATCAGCGACTGTCTGGCGGCTCCACGGGTGTTTTTGCAAACGTAGTTGGGTGTTGCAGCAAGGCCGGTATTCAGCGTAGCGCAATCCTGGGACAGGCGGACTGGGGAAAAACATGGCAGAAGCAAAGAGTGCCTGGGGTATTGAAATTGGTCAGGCTGGATTGAAGGCGATCAAGCTGCGTTCGTCAGAAGACGGTCAGCGGGTGGTCGCGGCAGCCTTCGACTACATCCCTCATCCAAAAATTCTCAGCCAGCCGGACGCGATTCCCGAAGAGTTGATTCGGGAAGCCATGAAAACCTTTCTCGAGCGGAATAAGGTGGATGGTGACCTGATCGCCATCAGCGTTCCCGGGCAGAGTTCGCTGGCAAAATTCATCAAGCTGCCGCCGGTCGAAGCCAGCAAGGTTGCGGAAATTGTTCGCTATGAAGCACGGCAGCAGATTCCCTTCGACCTGAACGATGTGATCTGGGACTACCAGGCCGTCGGTGGCGGTGTCGAAGAGAGCGGCTTCATGCTGGAAGCGGAAGTGGGGCTGTTCGCCATGAAACGCGAACTAGTCTATGACGCAATGAAACCGTTCACCAACAACGGGCGAGAAGTGGAGATTGTCCAGATTGCCCCGCTGGCGCTGTACAACTACCTGTCCTACGATGTGCTGGGATTTCGCCGAACAGCGGAAACGCCGGAACCTCCGGCCCAGGAAGACTACCACATCATTCTGGACATGGGTGCTGACAACTCCACCATGCTGGTGTCCAATGGACGCAGCATCTGGATCCGCAACGTACCGATCGGTGGCAATCACTTCACTCGCGCCCTGACTCGCGAAATGAAGTTAACGTTTGCCAAGGCTGAGCATCTGAAGTGCAATGCGACCAAAGCGCCGGATCCAAAGGCCGTCTTTCAGGCCATGCGTCCGGTATTCAACGACTTCGTCTCTGAAATCCAGCGGACGATCGGCTATTTTGGAAGCACCCACAGGTCTGCGAAAATCCGCAAGATCATTGGCGTCGGCAACGGGTTTCGCCTTGCCGGTCTGCAGCGATTTCTTGAGCAGAACCTGCAGCAGTACACCGTGGAGCGTCTGGAGACTCTGAGCGGCGTTTCCGGAGATTCCGTGCTCACAGATCCGCTGTTTTCAGAAAACATTATGACGTTTGCGGTCCCCTACGGGCTGGCACTGCAGGCGATCGGAAAAACGCGGATTCGCACCACGCTGTTACCCCCCGAGATCGCTATGGATCGCCGGATACGCAGCAAAAAGCCGTGGGCGATCGCTGCCGCCGCAGGATTGCTGCTGTCGATGGGGATCAGCACCATTGGCAGTGCAAGCGTTCTGAACTCGTGGAGTGAAAAGAAGTGGGATGATTCCCAGAAATATGTGAAAGGAATTCAGGGGGAGATCGGCACCCAGAAAACCCAGTACGACGCAGAGGATGGCACACACAAAAAGATTCTGGATGACATCGCACAACTCGTAGCCCCTCTCGAAAAACGGTCACTCTGGCTGGAGCTGTTCAAGGCCGTCAACGAGTGCATGCCGGCGGACGAGGGCAACGCTCTCGACGAAGCCGATGTGATGAAGCAGAAGAAGATTCGACTCACATCGATCACCACCAAAAAGGTGGCCGATGTGGCCGAATGGCACAAGAAATTCGTCGACGCACAACGCGTCGAAGACTTTCCGACGGCGGATCAGACGCCACCAACCTCGGCCCCGGGTTACATTGTGACGCTCAAGGGGTTTCATTACTACAACCACAAAGAACTGCCATTTGCGGACACGGATCGCCGTTTTATCGAGAACAATTTCGTCGCCAACCTGCGAAAATGGGTGCTGAATGTGGGTGGCGCCGAAGTGCCGGTCGGAAAGATTGGTATTTCGTATCCGGTGGTGGCCTTCAGCCTGAAAAGTCAGGAACAGTACGACCCCAATCGTCCGCAGGGCAACGGCGGCGGCATGCTGGGCGGCGCTGGCATGATGTCCGGTGGTGGCGGGATGATGGGCGGAGGCATGCTGGGCGGTGACATGGCCGGTGGCGACCTCGCGTCGTCGCCAGGCGTGGGCCTAGCGCCAGGATCCGGCGGAGCGTCCGGGGCCCCCGGGATGGGGCTGTCCGGTGGTGGTCCTGGCGGATTGTCTGGTGGAGCAGGCCCGGGGATGCTGGGCGGTGGAATGCGAGGCCCCGGCGGAATGCGTGGCCCGGGTGGCATGATGGGATCGGGTGGCCTGTCGGGGCCCGGCGGCATGATGGGTCCGGGCGGTGCTTCGGGCCAGGCTGGCGGCGACGCCGGCGAAGTTTCCGGCGCGCAGGGCCCGATTTTCCAGCAGCAGGAACAGCAGGAAATTCAGATTCTTGATCGCACGGACTTCGTGGTGCAGTTCATCTGGATCCCCACGATTGAGCGCGATCGCAAGCCGGAAGACCCCAGAGCAGCGGCTGCGGCCACAACAGATCCGTCGGCAGCGCCTGCAGATCCCTCAGCCCCTGCAGCCACTCCATAATCTCTTTGCCAGACGCGACTGTGAACTTCCCTGGGTCGTCTCAGAACCGCCCCTGTAACAGAACCCCGAACACACAGAACTCACGCACAAACGTTCTCAGGACTACAGATCATGGATAAGCTGCAACCGCTCATCAAACACCGCTACTGGATCTGTTTCGGCTTTGCGACAATTTTTGCGATCGTGGGCTGGTTCATGGCCAGCGGTGCTCTTGCCGAAGCGATCGACGCCCGTTCCAAACTGGTGCAGGGGTCCTTCGACGAAGCGAAGCAGGGGGCTTCCAACCCGAACCAGAAATGGGTCGAGGAAGCAAAGAAGAAGAACGAGATCGACGCCCTGGCATACAAGAATGCCGCCACGTCTCTTCGCGAGCGACAGAAGAACGCTCGCCAGTGGCCCGCGCTGATCCAGGAAGAAATGCAGGGGATTGCGTACCAGGATCAGATCAAGAATCAGTTGACCCGTGAAAAATGGGCCGCGAACTACGCGGACGAAATCGAAGGGCTGTTGGAAATTGTGAAGCCCTACCGCAGAGGCGAAGGCCTTGTCGTTGTTGATTCCAACCGCATCACGCACAAACCCTACAACTCATGGTTAACACGCGCCCCGACGTCTCCGGAAATCTGGGACGCCCAGGAAGACATCTGGCTGCTGCGTTCTCTTCTGACCTCCATCGCTTCTGTGAATGGCGAAGCCGATCGGATCGGCGAATCTGCAGTTCGTGAGATCTACCGCCTGACGCTCCGTGGCGGCGATCGCAACGCAACTCCGGCGGCTGCCGGAGGGGGTGGCGACATGGGAGCAATGGGAGCTATGGGCGGGCTTGAAGGTGCGGCGGGAATGATGGGAGGCGGACTCGCTGGTGGTGCTGGTGGTGCTGGCGCCGGTGCATCTTACCCGGGCAAGGAATTTGAAGGTTCCGCCGGTTCAGACATTCTGGCGGAAGAATTCGGAGCTGACGCCTCTGCCGGTGCTGCAGGCGGTGGCATGGGATTTGGAGCAGGCTCCATGGGATCGATGGGGTCCATGATGGGTGCGATGAGCGGCATGTCTGAGATGAGCACCATGGGCGCTGCTGCTGGCGGTGGCGAAGGTGGTGCCGCACCGGCTGAAGAGAAACGCTACGTTGATGCGATTGAAGATTCTTACAAGACCCGCGGATTTCTGCTTGATGTCCGAGTCCGTGACGACAAGCTTCCTGAGCTGCTGGCGGCTCTGACTGACTCTGACTTTCCGGTTGAAATTGTTCGCGTCGAAGTCACGACACAGGGTGGAGCCGCAGCCGCCGGGATGACTGGAGGAATGGGCGGCATGGGTGGTGGCGATGACCTCGCCGGCGGAATGGGTATGGCTCCGGGTGGCTTGTCCGGGATGGGCGGGGCTCCAGGTGGTGGGATGGGCGGCGGTATGATGCCTCCTCCGCCGCCGGGAGGTGCCGGTGGACTCTCATCCGGTATGGGTTCGATGCCGGGCAAACTCGGCGGGCTCGGAGCAGGTGGTGAGATGGGTGATCCCTCGATGGGAGGGCTCAGCGGATACGGCGGTATGGATGGTGGCATGTCGGGTACAGGTGGCGATGCTCTGCAGAACGCACTGTCCGATCCGTTGCTAGTCACTGTGAAAATTGGTGGACTGATGACACTCTACCAGTCCGCTCAGGAATCCAATGCGGAAGCTGCCACAGAGGCCGCCGGTGCGACTGAGCAGTCTACGGCAGCACCACCAACGGTAACGCCCGAGCCGGCAACAACCGGCGTTGAGTCAACAGCAACCGAAGGCACAACTCCCGCAGCTGCAGATGCGGCAGCAGCGACAGCAGCTGATGCGTCTGCACCTGCACCGACAGACTCTGCGGCACCAGCCACTCCGGAAACACCAGTCTCGGTGGATGGAGCAGCGCAGCCAGCGACCACAGAAACTCCCCCCGCAGCTGACGGCACGGTGACTCCGTCCGCTGATGGAAATCCGGCAGGCTCGGAAACTCCGGCGCCCGCAACGACACCCGCTGGTGACGTGACGACGCCTCCAGCAACTCCAGCGGCTCCCGGAACAAATCCGCCGCCGCAGTAGAACCACAGCTGTTTGCGCCCGCCCCCTCTTATTACGCTTCTCTCAACTCAGCATCAGATCGCTCGCGAAATCAGGAGATTTAACATGGCAAAAATGAAGGGCCCCGACTTCAAAGCGTTGCTGCTGAACCATGGCGAAAAACTTGGTGCGGGACTTGTTGCCCTCGTCGGCCTGACGGGACTTGCGACCGCCAACTGGTCCGCCTGTAAACTCGACCCACTGCAACTGAAAGCGGATGCCGATAAAACAAAAACGCAGTGGCTGTCCAGCAACTGGCCTGAAGAGAATCGTCTGGCTTATAGTCAGACCCCGGCGGTTGAAGACAGTGCACGAAGGATGGTGGAGTCCAACGAAGACGCCGGCAGGTATGCCACCAGTCGCCGCTGGAATGATCCACTCCGAAAGTCCAGGGAAAAGCTGGAGAGTGTCGCCGTCCTCGCCCCGGAAGTTCCCGAATCATCACTGGTCATTTTTCCACTGGTAGAGCGGGAAGATGAACCAGAGACAACGGAAACCGAACCGGAAGACAAGCCAAAGACCCCCGGGAAAAAAGGCAAAAAACAGGACGATACTAAAGATCTCGAAGAACTCTTCGGCAGCACCAACCAGCCGAACACGATCGCCGGTGGTGACATTGGATCGGGGCTTGGAACCGGCCCGGGGGGGCTCTCTGGTCCGGGTGGCTTGTCCGGCGCTGGCGGTTTGACAGGAGGACTTGGTGATCCGGGCGGGCTCGCGGGACCCGGTGGAATGCCAGGAGGCCTCGGTGGTCCAGGTGGACTTGCAGGCCCCGGCGGCATGAGTGGCCCGGGCGGGTTGGCCGGACCAGGTGGCCGTCCCGGTCAGGCAGGACGCGGACGCGGTGGAATGTCCGGAATGCCCGGTCGCGGAGGTGCCCCGGGAATGGGAATGCCGGGCATGGGTGGACTGAGCGGTATGAGCGGCATGGGAGGCATGGGTGACTCTGAAGGCGGCATGGGACTTGGAACGTCTGACGGTTATGGCTACGGCGGCGCCGGATTGGCTGTGATCGAGAAGAAGAAAGTGCGATCGCACGCCGGTGTTTCTGTCCGCTACATCTTTGACATGTACAAGCAGGCCCAGCAGCTGGCGGAGGCAATGAACCTTCCAGGCGACGCGGCTCGCCGTTACATCGATTTCGTGAACCTGCAGATTGAACGCCAGCGTTCAATCCCCGGCGCTGATCCATGGGCCGGGGAGTGGGAACCCGTTTCGCTGGATACCATTGGAGAAATCCTCGAAACCTCGCTGGCTTTTGACATCGACATCGTTAATCCGTCTGTGATTCGAACAGAGATCACAATGCCCTTGCCGCGGCGTGCCGCAGGACGATGGACACCGGCCGATGCGTCTCACAAGCTGCTGGAAGACTTTCAATTGTCTGAGCAGGAGCAGCAGATCATCAATCGTCTGAACGAAAAACTGCGCGAAGAAGCCGAGAAACGCAAAGCCCAGTTGCCGCCGGAGCAGGCTCGCAGCGAAGGCTTCCGCCGATTCTCCTTCGATAACAACGACCTGTTCAATGGTCTCAGCAATTCCGGCTTCAGCGGCAATGAATCTTCTGGAATGCTGGATGACCTGTATTCAGAAATGAACAACAACGGCGACAACGCCTCCCAGGATCCAAAGGATGAGAAGAAGTCCCGTGAAGAATTCGAAAAGCAGCTTCGAAATTCCATGGTGGCTGGTCGACTGCTGCTCGTGCGGTTCATGGACTTCACCTGTGATCGCGGAGCTGCTTATCGATACCGTGTTCGACTCGAAATGCGAAACCCGAACTTCAACCGCCCCATCGATGAACTGGTGGACCCTGAAACAGCCTCTCAGAAAACCGTCTTCTCCGAATGGAGCGAACCGACAGAACCCGTGTACGTTCCCAACGGTTACCGGTACTACGCTGACAAGGTCGAATCGCGTCCTCGGGCCGATGAATACGCAGCCCTGTCGATGTACTACGAACACGAAACAGCCGGTACGCCGATCATGGCGACCGTGCGAGTCCCTGCCGGTACCAGAATTGGCGGTAAACAGGCAGTGGATGTTGTGGACCTCGGGAAGAACAGCCTGGAGATCACCGAAGTCGATCTCAAGTCGCAGGATTACCTCGCCTCTGTTACCGAAGCTCCCAAAATCGTGAAGAGTGACTTTCCGGAACTGAAAGAGTTGTTTGATTCACTGGGAGCAGCCCGGGCCGTGGGAGACCGACTCACTGTCGTGGACTCCTCGGGAGCCATCGTCAGCCGATTCGTCGGTGACTCGATTTCCAACGGTAATAAGGATGTCTCCAAAGCTGATGACCTCCGCCTGACCTCCTTCGTTCTGAAGAACTACGAGTATCTTCGCCCTGCAGCGGAAGGCGAGAACACATCACCATACGGCGACGGCGATATGGGGATGATGGGCGGTGATTTAAGTGGAGCCGGAGGATCAGGAATGCTTGGTCCTGGTTCCGGTATGAATTTCTCCGGAAGTATGGGGCAGGGCAGTGCTCTCTCCGGGTCAGGCGAAAACTCGGGATCCCGTCGTCGCGGAAACTCAAAACTTCGTGGTGGAGCTGGTGGTGGCCTGCAGTAGGCATTGCTGACGGGCCAGCAGGCATGTCGCGACCGCTGATCCAGGGAACGCCCCTGAATTGCACTTGAACCAGCCGACTCTGCGAACAAATCCGCAGAGTCGGTTTTTTTATGGCCACGCTGAGCCAGCCCCTTCTGACACTTCCACCAGATCGTCCCAATGACCTCCGACAGCGTCACGACCTATCAGCAACCTCCGGAAAACGTTCTGAAGCTGCTGCACACACCGGCCATTCCATCCGTCTCGATTAGTCCCGATCGCCGATTTCTGTTGCTGGCCGAGCGGCTCAACTACCCCCCTGTCGCGGAATTGGCAATCCCGGTACTGAAGTTGGCTGGCCTGCGCATCAATCCCGCGAACCGCGGCCCGTGGCAGCAACCTCGAATCTGTGGTCTCCGCCTGCGGGACATGGCCGATGGTCACGAAACCAGCATCACTCTGCCTTCAGACATCCGCATCACCCTCCTTGGCTGGTCTCCGAACAGCCAGTACTACGCCTTTGCCATCGTTGGAACTGCCGGGATCGAGCTGTGGGTCCTGAATACCGGCGATCGCACCGCTCGTCCTGTCGGCACTCAGACCCTGCTGAACATGACCTGCGGCATTCCGGCCCAATGGACCTCGGATTCGCGGCATTTGCTGATCCAGCAGCCGGCATTTTCGGATCACCTGCGTCCAGTGCCCCCGAACGCGCCCTCCGGTCCCGTCGTCGAGGAAGCCACCGGGAAATCCGGGCCTGTAAGAACATGGCCCGACCTGCTGCGTTCTCCATTTGATGAACAACTGTTTGAGTTCTACTGCACTTCTCAACTGTCCCTGATTTCGGTGGACACGGGCAGGATTCGCGAGATTGGGGTGCCGTCAATCTTCAGCGATATCGATCCCGCTCCCGGGGCTGATTTAATCTATGTGGTGCGTTATCAGCGACCATGGTCATTCACCCTGCCATGCGGGCGATTTCCACGGCGGATGGAAGTCTGGGATCACGATGGGCATGTCGTGCATACTTTGGCTGTGCGACCACTGGAGGATCGCATTCCGGTGGAAGGTGTCTCTGAGGGCCCGCGACTTGCAGGCTGGTCGCCAATTGCTCCGTCCACACTGGTATGGCTCGAGGCACTCGACGGCGGTGATCCGAATCGCCCCGCCGAATTTCGTGACGCTCTGATGGCCTGCGACGCACCGTTTGAGCAGGCACCGCGAGAGTTGTTCCGCTGCCACCACCGCTGCCTCGGGGTTCACTGGGGCGAGACCGCGGACTTCGCCCTGATTCGTGAGTATGATCGAGATCGTCGCTGGTCCCGCACATGGCGATTTTCCCCTGCGTCCCCGCTGGACGCCCCAGGTCTGCTCTGGGATCGCTCGGTTCATGATCGTTATGCAGACCCCGGCAGTCCACTGCTGAAGGCGCTTCCAAACGGCCGACGTGTTCTGCGGGTGCATGACAACGGCTTGTTTCTGGAAAGCAACGGCGCCACTCCCGCCGGAGACCGTCCATTTCTGAAACACTACGATCTGGAGTCTGGCGCAACACGGTCTCTGTTCCAGTGCGACGAAACGTCTCTTGAATCCGTCGTCGCACTTTTGAATGACAGCGGCAGCCGTTTTCTCACACAGTTTGAAACTCCCGGGAATCCGCCGAATTATCGGATCCGATCACTCTCCGAGCCTCCGCGGCCCGTCACAGCCTTCACCGATCCAGTCCCCGAACTGCGACAAGTGCATCGGGAGCTGATTACCTATCAGCGTCCGGACGGAGTGTCTCTGTCATTCACGTTGTATCTTCCTCAACAGGAATCTCCCCCAAAGCCGCGACCAACACTGCTCTGGGCCTATCCGAAAGAGTTCAACGATCCGGAAACTGCCGGTCAGGTCTCCGGATCCACGAATCGCTTCCTGTCGTTCGCCGGTGCATCGCATCTGTTTCTGCTGTCGCAGGGTTACGCAATCCTCGACAACGCCACCATGCCTGTCGTCGGCCCACCGGATGTCGCCAACAACACCTTTGTCACACAGATCGTGGACAGCGCCCGTGCCGCAATCCGCAAGGCCACTGAACTGGGTGTGACAGATCCGGATCGCGTCGCCATTGGCGGGCACAGCTACGGTGCCTTCATGGCCGTCAATCTGCTGGCACACAGTCAGTTGTTCCGCGCTGGAATTGCCCGCAGTGGCGCCTACAACCGGACCCTGACACCCTTCGGGTTTCAGAATGAACGCCGCACGTTCTGGGAAGCACCTGAGGTCTATATGCAGTTGTCCCCGTTTGCATTTGCCCACAGGATCACTGCACCGCTGCTGTTGATTCACGGTGAAGAAGACAACAATCCCGGAACATTCCCAGTCCAGAGCGAACGACTGTACCAGGCCATTCGGGGCACCGGAGGTACGGTTCGCTACGTGGCGTTGCCACACGAAGCCCACAATTACACCGCTCGCGAATCTGTTGAGCACACCCTCTGGGAAATGATCAATTGGCTGAATCGCCACCTGAAAAGCAGCTGACAAATGTCGACGGCCCTGCAGCCGTTCCGTTACTCACTTCGAGGGCGTATCTCCGGGATTCTCCAGTCGCTCCGCTTCCTCAACGCTCATCAACCCATCCTGATCCAGATCCAGCTGACTGAACTGCTCTGTCGTGCCCGGAAACTCCCGACGCGAAACATCGCCATCCTGATTCCGATCCATCAGCTGAAACCACGCAGGCCCAGCCAGACCTCCACGACCGGGAAGAATGGCATCTCCGGCGTTCAGCATTTCCATCCCGGCCATCTGTCCTCCTCCCTGCGTCCTGCCCAGTTCTGATCGCCCAAGGCCAATCGTCAGCACATACTCTGTCCCCAGTTCCACATCCGAGTAAGCACCATCAGCATTCAGATCATACTCCTTCAGTCGATCACCACTCTGCAGCATCTCGCGTCGCGTCAGTCTTCGATCGCTGTTGCTGTCCAGCAGACTGAACATCGTCCGGCCACTCTGCTCCACCATCATTTCCAACCGTGAAAGCACAGCAGCCTGTTCCCTTTCCGCATACCCGAACAACTCCTGACGCGTCATCTGAAGATCCTGATCCGTGTCAATCTGCTGAAACTCCACGTCTGCTCCGGCACGCTGCAGCGCCAGCTTCAGCCCTTCAAATTCCATTTGATCCAGCGACTGACTGCGATCTGCGTCCAAAAGAGAAAACTCCTGCCCGAGATATCCCCGGGTCACCATCCGATTATTGGCACCACCTCCACGCGCCACCAGCGACATCTTCAGCCCATCAACAATCAGATTCACGCGACCACGAACCACCGACGCAATCTGCAGAACATTTTCCGCGCCGCTGTACACGGTCGGAACGACATCACTCTGATTCGCCTTATCCGACAGACGAAACTTAAGCTCAGCATGGCATGTTGGCTGTGCCAGCAATTCCAGCAAAGCTTTGCGATCCAGCTGCGCAGTATCCAGACCCTCCCCGGGGACTCGCAGTTGCTCGCGCCGCACGCGCCCCTCCCGACCATACTGCTCAAGAATCCGATCCACCACACGCTCCGTCGACGACACGTCCGTCATCAGAAAGAATGGCAGACTTGCCACATCCGGCGTAATTGCCGCATTCCGACTTCGCGGGTCACGGTAAGGCACCAGCTCGGAAATCGTAAACGTCTCATCGTCGTCCAGATCCCGAAATCGCAGGCTGACTACGGCCTGCTGCAACTCCTGATCAGACACCGCAAAGTCAGAGTTTCGGTCCAGCAACCCCGCCAGACGGACCGCATCGTCCGCCGGTTTTGGCTGCGCAATCAACTCCACGAGACGAGGAATCCGGCCCTCAACCCATTGCACAAAGACGTCCGTTGAAACCTCCGCGGACTCAGCATTACCGGCAAGAGTCGTCAGCAGATCGCTCATAGTGTCCTGCTGTGCCAGAATCAGGATTCGCTGCGGAATCAACGACAACTCACCACGCTCCAGCTTCCCGTTACGATCCGTATCCAGCAATCGCGCCAGATATCGCCCTGTCCAGCGACGGTAAGGCTCTGCACCAACCGCAATCTGCAGATCCAGTAACACCGGACCAGAAGGTGCCAGAATCACAAGAACCGCACCTTCGCCATCCGCTGACACGGGATCCGCAGCCACACAGTCCCGGGCACCCGGGCCGCATACTGCCAGAACCCACACCAGCAACACTTTAAGCAACCAGGTGGTCGCTACTCCTTGGTTCGCCCTGATGGTCATTGCGTCAGACCTCACTTTGTAAACCAGTCTCGCTGCCGCACACCCGGAAAACGCCAGAATCAGATCTCGACACCGGCGAAGACCTGAATATACCAGTCTCCAAATACGGTCCGATTCGCCGTACTCAGCACTCAGGATCGCGTGGAAAACCAGCCTGCCGTCGAGTCGCAATCATTCCCGCAACATAACCGCCCTTGAAACCCGCATCAATGTTGACACACACCACGTTCGAAGCACAGCAGGTCAGCATCGACAGCATCGCCGTCAATCCCCCCAGCGAAGCCCCATAGCCTACAGATGTCGGAACACCAATCACCGGACACGGCACGTAGCCACCCAGGACCGAAGGTAATGCTGCCTCCATTCCGGCCACACACACAATCACCTCTGCATCCCTCAATCGCGGAATGTGCTGCTGCAACCGATGTGGCCCCGCGACTCCCACGTCCTGAATCAACTCACAGCTCACCCGCATCCAGCGCAACGTCTCCATCGCCTCCTCGGCAACAGCTCGATCACTACTGCCAGCCGTGACGACAAACACCAGCCCCGAGTGACTGTCCTGCAGCCCACCACTGTGCAATCGCAGAGTCCGTGCAATGGCATTGTGAATTACCCCCGGAAACGCAGCACGGACCAGGGCAACCTGCTCGTCCGTAACACGAGTGACAAGGGAATCCTGCCCGGCCTGCTGCTGACGGCCCAGGATTTCGACCACCAGCTCCGCCGATTTTCCGGCACCGTAAACGACCTCTGGAAAACCGCATCGCCGCTGACGCAGCAGATCCAGGTCACTCTCCTGCGACCCGCCGGAAATTTCCCCACTCCCAAGGCCCAGACTCCGCAACCCCGCCACGGCTCGTTCCAGTTGCATCGGATCACTGTACAACTGCTGCAGCGACTGCCGCAACTCACTTTCACTGGGGCCTGATACAGTCATGACACAACACCTCCAACCACATGCCACCCACAAACTTTCACCTTCAGCCAGACACACCTGCCGTCCACTCTCGCAACGCCTGCAAGCTGCGCTGTGCCGCCCCTGTCGTCAGTGCATGACGCGCCAGCCGCACACCATCGGCAGGATCATTCGCAAGCCCGCACACCAAAATCGCCGCCGCCGTGTTTGCCAGGACCATATCCGTGGCGGGACCGCACGCGCCAGACAGAATCCCTTCAATCATGGCAGCGCTCTCCATCGCAGACCCCACACGCAAGGCCGCGACGTCACATACCGGAAGTCCGAATGTCTCCGCCGTCCAGAGCTCCCGGGCGACCTGACCACTTTGCACCCGGAACACCGTCGTTGTCCCCCAGAGCGCAACCTCGTCCAGCTCCCCGTTGCCACACACCACCAGAGCACGCGTGCCCCCCAACGCCCCAAGAGCCCCTGCAAGGAGCTCGGCCCTTGCCACTGTCGATGCACCCACCAACTGAAATTCCGCACCTGCCGGATTCGTCAACGGCCCCAGCAGATTGAACACCGTCGGAAACCCAAGGTACTTGCGAACCGGTGCCGCATGTTTCATCGCCCCGTGCATCAACGGCGCGAAACAAAATGCCAGCCCCAACTCGTCAAGACAATGCCCGGCCGCCTCAGCCGACAGACCGATGTTCACACCGAGCGCCTCGAGTACGTCCGCAGAACCACTGGAGCTGCTCACGCTTCGATTTCCATGCTTGGCCACCGCAATACCACAGGCGGAGGCGACCAGAGCCGTCGCTGTACTGATGTTGAATGTGTGCAGTCGGTCTCCACCCGTACCGCAGGTGTCCAGCAGTGGTCGACGCGTCGTCCGAATTACCGCTGCACGCGATCGCATAGCCCGGGCAGCTCCCGTCAGCTCAACAGATGTCGCACCCTTCATCGCCAGCGCCGTTAAAAACACCGCGATGTCCGCAAACTCACAACCCCCATCCATAATGCAGCCAACGACCTCAGCACACTCGTCAGCCGTTAAGTCGCGCCCCGACTGCATCGCCACAACCGCGTGCCGAAGTAACTCGTTCATCCCACGCACCCCTGCAACAAAACGTTCATCACCAGAGAATTCACGCGGATTTCCGAACACGCGGTAGATTCCCTGCCACTCCACAACCAGAATGGCGAAAAGCCCTGAACGGCTTTGACACCCCACGTGACCAGCCCCACTGCAAGCCTGGATCTTACTATGTCTGAGACCAAGTGCACGCCGAAAGCACATCCGGGTGAACTGGAAATCGACGGTTCCCTCGAACCCTGCTCGTATCTCCCGGAGCAGTCCGCCAAAATGGCCTACCGACTCGCTGAAAAACTTTCCGAGTCACGCTACGAAGAACTTCTGGAACGCGGCTGGCGCCGCTTTGGCCGAGTCCTCTTTCGCCCTAACTGCCCGACCTGCACCGCATGCACCGGGATTCGCGTTCCAGCCCTCACATTTCATCCCTCAAAAAGCCAGCGCCGTTGCCTCAAGACGTTTTCTGATCTGCCCAACCTGACCCTCACGATCCAGAAACCGACCCTCTCTCCGGACCACATTCACCTGTACAACCACTATCACCTCGACATGCACCATCGCCGACAATGGCCCTTTCGTGAAATCACACGTGATCAGTACTTCGAATCCTTCCTCGAAGGTCACTTCCCCTTCTCACGCGAATTCCAGTATCGCCTTAATGATCAGCTCATCGCCGTCGGACTCGTCGACATCACCGCCAACGCGATGTCCAGCATCTACTTCTACCACTCGCCCGAATGGAGAAACGCCGGGATCGGGACCTACTCAGTCCTGAAGGAAATCCATCACGCACAGGAACTCAACCGCAACTGGCTGTACCTGGGATACTACATTCGTGAGTGCCCCTCCATGAACTACAAAAACAGCTTTCGCCCCCACCAACTGCTGCAGCAGTTCCCGGACGACCAGCAGTCCCCGATCTGGGACTCACCAGCCGCCTGTGATGCCGCTCGATGATGGCCAATCCGCATCCCGACACTGCACCAACGAAAAAGAGCAGCCACATTGGGCTGCTCTTTGCACTTACTCAGTCAGGTATCAGGCCTGAGCTCTCGATCACTCCTGAGCAACCGGCGCAGCCAGTTCAGCGGCATGCTGCTTCTCATACTCCGCAACCTCATCCGCCCAGACACCAACCTGAGGTGCCGCGTTGGTGTAGTAGGAGGACCCAATATCGGGAAACAAGGCGATCGGCAATCCAATGGCCAGAATCGTTGTCGGGGCCAGAAGCACATACTTCCAGTTTCCCTCGAACTTCAGATGCATGAAGAACATCATCACGCACAGCGCCTTCGCACACGCGACCGCAAGCACCAGAACCATCGTCACAGGCTTCGACATGGAAAGCACATCAAAGACAACCGACAACGCAGTGCAGCCACACAAAACGAAGAAGATCGCCAGGTAGTTCACATGATGAGTTGAATGAGAATCGTGGGACATATTGCCTGCCAGTTTCAATTCAAAAACACGCCAATTTGAACCCGGACAACTGAACCGCCCGGAACCCAACCCCGCCAACCCTCAGATGATGTACAGCATGGGGAACAGAAAAATCCAGACAAGGTCCACAAAGTGCCAGTACAGCCCGCTGTTTTCGACGAAATCTGTCCACTTCTCGTTCAGTGCTGAACCCTGCTTCAGTACCGCCAGGAACAGAATCATCCCCACGATCACGTGAATTGCATGGAAGCCAGTCATGATGAAGTACGACGACGCGAAGATATTACCGTAGACAATTGGATGCGGATCAAACACCCGAGCACTCACCAGAGCAGCATGCGGTCCGTCCTTTTTAATGTCGCCCAGATACTTCTTCACCTCGTCCAGTGACAGTTCCGGCGGCTTGGCACCGTCCTCCAGTTCCGCACGCTTCGCCATGTACTCAACAGGCAGAGCCGGGTAGGCCAATGACACATTCGCCACAATGTGCTTCTGCAGGTTATCCCACTTCTCAAACAAGGCGTAGTCATCAGCAGCACTGGCCTTATAGACTTCAAACTCAGCATCCGTCAGATCTTCCGGCCGGGCGGCCGTCGGCAGAGCCTGGACGAGCGGCGCCATGGCTGTCAGGTTCTCAGGTACCACATTTTCAATGACACCAGATGTCGTGTACACCGAAAATCGCTCAAGCACCAACTGCTTAAGCTGATCCGCCACTTTCACAACCGCCTGACTCGATGTCTCAGGAATCCGCCCCGGCAAAATGTCGTGGTCAATCTTCCCCTTGTACTCGATCCCCTTGATCCCGAGAAACAGCACCGCAAGAACCAACGTCACCGTCAGATACATGCGCGCCTTGGCGAAGCTCTTTTGAGCCATCGCTTCATGCGCCACCACAACACAGTAACTGGACACGATCAGCACAAAAGTGTTGATTCCACCCAGCAAAACGTTGATATGCGTGTCTTCGTACCGAGTCGGCCAGCCATTGGACCCCAACCTGAGCACGATGTAGGAGCCGATGAAGGCTGTGAAAAACATAATCTCAGTACCAAGGAACAACCACATTCCGAGTTTCGAATTCGGAATCGGAATCCCCATCCTGAGGGCAGGTGCTTTTGCAGAGTGAGACATATTCATTCACAACCAGTGAGAGAAAACGACGCGCCCGCGATTCAGGCGGTCAGCCGCAGAAAATCAAGTACCAGACAGCCGAGCAGAATTGGCAGACAAATCAGGGAACCCACCATCAACTGCCGAGCCCTGCGATCAGAGCGTTCTGTAAAAAACCGAACAGTTAGCCACAAATACCCTACCGAGAGTACCAGCGACGCCCA
>JBDKIW010000414.1:0-4261 GCA_039796955.1 Planctomycetota bacterium | reverse complement strand
AATGTGGGCGCAGCGCTGCCGCAGCGATTCTTTGATCTGTCCATCGCTGACTATCTGCTTGATGCCGGAGCGCGTGGGCACGAGTTGTCGGATATTGTTGAGCGTTACGGGAAACCGGCCGATGTGAGTTCCGGCGGGCTGACTGCAGCGCCGGCAAAAGCGCGTCAGAAGACGATGTTTGACGATGAGGATCATGAGAGCACGGCTGCAGCTTCGCAACAGATTACGTCGGCAACGCGGACAGTGCGTCAGGTGCTGGTCCTGAGTGAACGGCTGCGTGCTGGACTGGAGGCTGATAACCTGTGGAATCTGTATCGCGATGTGGAAGAGCCGCTGATTCATGTGCTGACAGAAATGGAGCACACGGGTATTCGGGTGGATGTGACTGAGCTGCAGCGGCAGAGTGTGGCGGCCGGCACGATTATTGATCGACTGACGGCTGAGATTTTTCAGACGGCCGGGAAGACCTTTAATATCGATTCGCCGAAGCAACTGGCTGGTGTGCTGTTCACCGACCTGCAACTGCCCGTCATCCGGAAAACTCAGACCGGAGCCAGTACGGATCAGGAGGTTCTGGAGGAACTGGCTGCATTGCATCCGCTGCCACGCCTGATTCTGGAGCGGCGGCACCTGATCAAGCTTCGCGGAACCTACCTCGATGCTTTACCGGCGCTGGTTTGTGGGGAGACGGGGCGGATTCATGCGTCGTTTCATCAGACGGTCGCGGCAACGGGGCGTTTAAGTTCCAGCGATCCGAATCTTCAGAACATTCCCATTCGAACTGCGGAGGGCCGACGAGTGCGCGCCGCATTTCATCCGGGAGAGCCCGGATGGGCTCTGGTCTGTGCGGATTATTCGCAGATCGAGTTGCGAGTGCTGGCTCATTTCAGTGGGGATGCCGCGTTGTGTGAGGCATTTCAGTCCGGGCAGGACATTCACGCGACGGTAGCGGCGGAGGTGTTTGGTGTGCCGCTGGAGCAGGTGGATTCGGATCAGCGTCGGATTGCCAAGGCTGTGAATTTCGGAGTGATCTATGGTCAGACACCGTGGGGGCTGGCGGCGGCGTTAGGAATTGAAAAGGGTGCGGCAGCGAGCTTTATAGACCGTTACTTCCAGAAGTATTCGGGTGTGGCGGAGTTCTGCGAACAGGTGTTGAAGGACACTGTGCGAACTGGCTTCGCGCGGACGATTCTGAATCGTCGTCGGGAGATTTCCGGAATTCGCCGAACCACGGGGATCAACCGCAACATGCCTGAGCGGACTGCGATCAACACGGTCCTGCAGGGCACGGCAGCCGACCTGATCAAGAAGGCAATGCTGGACGTGCACGCCATGCTGAAATCGTCAGGGTTGCGTGCCCGCCTGCTGTTGCAGATCCATGACGAACTGGTGCTGGAGTGCCCGGCGGAAGAAACCGGCCTGCTGATCCCTCGTCTGAGGAACGCGATGCAGCAGGCGATGATGCTGAATGTGCCACTGGAAGTTGACATCAGTACCGGAGCGGACTGGCTGAATCAGCATGAAGCCGCGGTGGACAACGTCTGAGAGCGAAGGTTCTTTGCCGGCGTTTTGGTGGGACGCTGATCACCCGCGGGCAGCTTGCCTGCCGATGGCGGTCATCACATCCATGCTCTGGGCAATTCGCTGATCCCAGGTTTGCAGGTAGTGCTGATATGCGGGGTGTTCAGCGGCGTGACTGACCAGCAGCTCGCGGGCGTTGTCGACCAGTGCCTGTTCGTCCTGCAGGGTGAGTCGTCCAAGGAGCACCTGAGTTCTGAGAAACACGAAGTAGGTATCCAGGACGTCACAGCGGCAGTAGTCATTGATCAGGTCGGCGCGTCCCTGGTCGTAGAGTTCCTGAACCTGTGACCCGTCTATCCCGGACTTTCCGGGTTTGTGAAGCAGGTTCGCCAGCAGGTTCAGCCCGCCGCTCATTCGAAACGCACCGAAGTTGGACAGGAGATCCTGCAGGTCGAGGTGTGCGTCCTGGTTGTAGCGATTGCGGCATTGTTCGAAGGAACGGGAATCGACGTTGAACCAGGCGGGCAGGCTGATTCCGAAGCGAAAGGCGCAGACTTCCATGACGGGCAGGTCGTAGCCGCGGCCATTGAAGGTAACGAAGGTGGGGCGTTCGTAGTGGTTCCAGCCCTGCCAGAATCGGCGGACAATTTCCTGAGGGCGGAATTCGGGGGAATCCAGAACGAGGATGTCAATCAGCCGGAAGTCCTCAGCAACTTTGGCCACGGCCACTGACACTGGCAGGACGAACGTCAGCGGCAGGACATCCCGTCCGGTTTCCTCCAGCAGCGTTCGGCGATATTTCTGCACCGCTTCGCGTGGTGTCAGTTGTTCGTCGGGAAACCGGACGCGTCGAATCAGGTCGCCATCGCCGACAGTTTCAATATCAAAAATCAGATATCGGATATCGCTCATGAGTATTGCGGGACCTGTTGAGGGCTACGGAAAGCCGCCAGCGGATTGCACAGGCGTTGTGGCAATGGCTGAACGGCTGGAGGATGCGTGAACCTGAGATATCGGAATGAACGGGCCGTAAGATTTGAACGGGGCAAACTGAAACAAGGTTGACCCTGTCAGAAATTCCACTCTGCGGATATTCTGCCCAATCGTGCTCGCATTTCCCTGCTGCAGGCGTTTCAATTCGCAGAACGGTGCGAAATTTTCAGAAACTGTTCCGAGTTCCCGCCATGTCTGATGCTGAATCTCAGAATCCCGAGCGTTCGAGTGTGCCGCCAACAGCGCTGGAGGAGCAGGCGATTCGCGGGCTGACCACGGCCTACCAGAAGATGCGTCAGGAAATCGGCAAGGTGATTATTGGTCAGGACGAGGTGGTGGATCAGTTGCTGATTGCCATGTTCTGTCGCGCGCACTGTCTGCTTGTGGGAGTCCCCGGACTGGCGAAAACGTTGTTGTGCAGCACGATCGCTCGCATTCTGCAGCTGAATTTCCGGCGCATTCAGTTCACTCCGGACCTGATGCCATCGGACATGACAGGAACGGATGTGCTGCAGGATGACCCGGAAACCGGGCGACGAGTTTTTCAGTTCATTCCCGGGCCGTTGTTCACCAATGTCCTGCTGGCGGATGAAATTAACCGCACACCGCCCAAGACGCAGGCTGCACTGCTGGAAGCGATGCAGGAACGCCATGTGACCGTGGGATCCAGCACGTATGATCTTCCGGATCCATTCTTCACACTGGCGACTCAGAATCCGATCGAGCAGGAGGGCACCTATCCGTTACCGGAAGCCCAGTTGGACCGGTTTATGTTCAATGTTGTGGTACGTTATCCCACTGCCGCGGAAGAGTTGCGAATTCTGAAGCAGACAACGGGCAATGAAAAACCGGAACTGACGCCGATTCTGACCGGACGTCAGATTCAGGCACTGCAGGAAGTCGTTCGCCGCGTGCCTTGTGCGGAATATATTTACGTCTACGCACGGGATCTGGTACGTGCAACGCGACCAGGTGAAAGTGAAGCCCCCGGGTTTGTCAAAGAGCTGGTTTCGTGGGGGGCTGGACCGCGTGCCGGTCAGTTTCTGATTCTGGGGGCGCGGGCGTATGCGTTGCTGCAGGGACGATTCCATGTGACAACGGACGATGTCAAGGCGATTGCCCGTCCGGTGCTGCGCCATCGGATTATGACAAATTTCGCTGCGGCCAGTCAGGGCGTCACGCCGGACGAGGTGATTGACAAATTGTTGAAAACGGTGCCGGTTGAACTGCACGAGAGAGCAAAGAAGCGCGTGCAGGGACAATAGTCGGGAGTCATCAAGGCGCGTGCTGACAGCTCGCCGATCTGTTTTGCCCAGCTGATCACCGCGGGTACTCATCGGAGTTTCCGACGTTCAGCAGTTGTCATTCGGTGGGGGGGAATTCGAAGTGGTCGCTGAAGCTTGAGGGGCGCTTCGGAGATCAGGGTTTTGAGCAACCCGGGGAAGCCGCGGTCGGAATGGTCGTGGCAAATCGGCGATCAATGCCGCTGGATCGCGCGTGGGACGTCATGAGATGGTTTCCTGTTGTGACATGTTCGGACGGCATCAGGACGACAACATCGGCATCAAACGGGAGCTGCTTCAATTCCGAGAATCGGGAGTGGTGCGGAGACGATTCTGCAACTGGGACTGCAATTGTGCGGACATCGCCTGCAACTGTTCAAGCGAACGTCCCAGCAAACTGAAACTGGTACTTACCGGCACGTCAGCAATTCGCTGCAGAGCCCGCATCAATCGGCTCTCGCCCT
>JBDKIW010000413.1:0-15636 GCA_039796955.1 Planctomycetota bacterium | reverse complement strand
CTGCTGCATCTGCCGCATCACCTGTGCAGCGCCCATGGAATGCCCCAGCAGCAGAACCTGATGTCGATCCACAGGAAAGCAGGTTTCAAGGGCTGCCAGCATGTCCTCGAGGCCCAGAGCCAATCCCAGAAGTCCCTGGCCGGGGGCCACCACCAGCCAGCCACGTTTCCGGGCTTCCTCCACCACGCGGCCGGCACCGTAGGCTTCGAAAAACATGTTCTCACTGCCGCCGGCACCGTGAAACACGAACAGCACCGGCATCGGCCCCTGCGTTGAGGCTGGACAGCGAATGCGGGCCGGCACGCTGCGACGGGCGTTCGCCAGAGTCAACCACAGATCTTGGGACTGTCCGTGCTGCAGAAGGACCTGAGAAACATCGGCATCCATCTGAGTCACCGATTCACAAAGTTGAAGCCGTGAAAGGGCCGGAAAATCGGCTTCCTGAGCCTGGCCATCTGAAAGGGCCGTGAGGAAGGAAATCGTACTCCGGCATGTGGACTGCAAGGTGAACTGCTGCAGATCAGGTGATTCGGTCGGGGTAGGCGGAGATGCTGTGCGCTGGGGGACCTTATCTCGTAAAGCATCCAGCCGTTCTGAGAGTTGCGAGACCCGTGTGATAATCATTTCCGGCAGCCCGAATGACTCCGTCCCCGACTGGAGTGTTGCAGATAAGCGGTGATCACCTTCGGGCAGTACTCCGGTCGTCCAGTCGATGGACGCGTTGAGAGCAGTACCGGGAAAGGAGGATTCAACGAGCAGGCGTCCACCGTTGTCCCGGATCGCGACAACAACGCGGGTGTCTGCAGGAGGTGTCGTGTTCGTTTTGTAGAAGTTGCGAAGCTCGAGCGTCATCGTCTGCTGCGAGACTTCGGCACACACTGGACTGGCCACCAGTTGCAGACCGATGACAGACTGCTCGAACGGGGAAGCGGGCACAGAACCTCGTGCCGTTTGCCACGCCACGTCCAGGGATCGACCGGCTTCGGAAAGTCGCAGGCTGAAAAAACTGCTCACCGCAGTCTTGAGCGGCGCGACGCAGGCGGCCCGATTCCTGGCATCGGCGGATTGCCATGCATTTTCGAATCGCTGCAGGCGTCGCCCCAGTTCAAGGCGCTGCGATTGACCGCACACGGGGCTGAACGACACGAGTCCCGGGCCGCAAAAACTGATGATGAACGCTGCTACGAACGCCAAACGGACCAACTGAAGCATGATTTTGCTCCCCGCATGCAGAAGGCTTGCTTTTACCGGGAAGCGGCTTGCGACTCAAACCAATGGGCGGCAGTTTTTTGGGGGCCCGTGCAGCAGCGGCGAAGAGAAGGGGGGCGGACGTAATGGCGTGATCGCTGGACGAAAAAAAACGGCGTCCTGAAAAATCAGAACGCCGTTTTTAGAGAGGGGCGAGAGGGAGTCGAACCCTCGCGTGACGGATTTGCAATCCGTTGCCTTAGCCACTTGGCTACCGCCCCGAGCGAAATCTGGGTCCCCTGGGTAAAATCCACAGGTCCCGCAGAACAGCTTCGTTATAGCGAATATATCGGCAGCAGGTCCAGGCACCTGAAGACAATTCCCGTGGAAATCTCAGAGGAGACAATCTGCGGTTTTGGACACACATGGCAGCTCAGACTCCCGCAGGTCGAAAAAATGGATAAAATAGCGAAGATGAATCTGTAGCACTCGATGCTCCAGCCTCCAGAAGGACATTCCGGATTCCCGGGAGGTTCGCCTTGAGACCTGTAGAAGTCGGGAAATTCGGTGCGTAGTATGGCCCCTGAAACGGGGTGGTTTATGGACTGCGGGCCTGGGAATTCCGTCCGGGACCGTCTGTCCTGCCGCAGGGAAACGCCGTCAACCGGACACGATTGGACCAAATAATCAGTGGTTGGGCGATAGCCGACGGTGATGGGCCTTGTGACCGCCAGCGGCAGGCTGAGTTCGGTCACAGGATCGGCGAGCACATTTTTTAGAGACTCTGGTGAGGAACACGAGCATGTCAGAATCCGAAGAACAACTCATCCAGTCGGCGCGGGACGCGGTCAGTCAATGCAACTGGGTCGTGGGCGAATGCGCCTCCAAATGGACTCAACGGTATGCAAAAGGAAGAACGGACGCGGACTTTGGGCAGATGGTAGGATTGAGTGGCGACCAGATTTTCCAGCGGAGGCGTGTCTGGGAAGCCTTTGGGGAAACCTACCAGCAGTACACCGGCCTGAAATGGTCTTTTTTCTATGTGGCGTTGAACTGGGACGATGCGGGGGATTGCCTTGCCTGGGCCCAGGACTCCGACGCAACGGTCTCGGAGATGCGGGCGTGGCGCAGAGCACAACGTGGTGAAGACCTGTTTGTAGAATCCGCTGAAGGCTACTCAGAATGGGCCGCCCCACTGGGCGTAGACACATCGGCAATGCCGCTGTCGCGCGTCGTGGACCCAGCGGAATATGCGGCATCGGGCACGGGTGACCGAGCGGGTCTGGCGACAGCCGGTCGACCGGGCATCGCGACGATGGACGCTGTAGCGCGAGATGCGGGCGAGTCGTCTTACGCGCCATTTCGGTCGGATGCAGCGGCCCCGGCGCCAAAAATCCGGGACGAGGGTGCCGCGGCATCACGGCAGGAATTATCGCCGGAGCAGTTCTGGAAACGTGCCTCGGCCATGCTGGACAAGTTGAACAAAGCACTGACTCCAGGATTGCTGCAGGCACTGGATCAGCAATCCGACGGCGTCCGTGACAAGCTGCGCGACGCTCTGCAGGAAATCTCCGACAAGCTGGAGAGCTCCCTGAACTAGAGCTCTGGCATTGAGGCAGCAAAAAGGGGTCAGAGCAAAAAGGGGTCAGCAACCTATAGCCGAATGGCCCGAAGGGTGCTCCAGCATCAGAAAAGGGGTCAGGAACCAATAGCCGAACGGCCCGGAGGGTGCTCCGCACTATTGGTTCCTGACCCCTTTTCTGATGCGCGCTGGAACCAGTCAAAAGAAAAAAGATACACAATTCAGGAAATTTGAGAACAATTCTGGCAATTGGGGGATGATTTTAACGTAAAAGAGGGCAAGATGCGAAAAGAAAACTGCCGTTGACCATCAATGACGAATAGATACAATCGGCTGGATTGAGAGTTGGCAAAGCCGGGGGAACTCCCGAAAGTCAAACAGGATCCAGAAGACTGAATGGACTCAGCTTTGCCGATGATCTAACGCCTTGCAAAGACTCTGCCTGTTACGCTTGAACCTGAGCGTTGTCAGAAGGGGTGGCTTTGTGGAACCTGGCTGTTTAGAGACTGTAGTTCTGCACCTGTGTGAACTGCTGGCAGGCAGTTTCGGTGGTGTGCAGCAGCCGCAGAATCCGGGCAGGCTGCAAAGTTAAGGCGAGTCTCACCGGGTTTCGTCGATTGAACGTGAGTTTGGCGACGTAAGCTGGTGTGGAAGCGTCAGGGATGGCGTCTGGCTCCAGGCTGGACGATGGGATGCTGCGCTGGCAGCTCATCGCTTTTTCCCGTAACGGATTGTGCTTATGAAAACTGTATTTACGACTGGCGAAGCCGCCAAGATCTGCAAAGTCAGTCAGCAGACAATCATCCGCTGTTTTGACTCCGGGCAGCTCAAAGGGTTCCGTGTTCCGGGATCTCGATTTCGTCGAATTCCCAGGGACATCCTGTACAAATTCATGAAGGAAAACGGGATCCCTACCGACGCGTTGGAAAGCGGAAAACGCAAGGCGCTGATCGTTGACGACGATCCGGAACTGGTCGAACTGATCACGGATGCTCTGGTCGCAGACGGTCGGTTCGAGGTCCGTGTCGCCAACAACGGGTTCGACGCCGGGATGATGGTTAAGGAATACCATCCCGATATCATCGTGCTGGACGTGATGCTGCCGGACATCAATGGCAAGGAAGTCTGTCAGCGAGTCCGCAGCGATTCGGCTCTGGACGATGTTCGCATCATCTGCATCAGCGGTATGGTCGAACAGGACAAGATCCAGGAACTGCGTGCTGCCGGTGCCAATCACTTCCTGCAGAAGCCGTTCGAGGTGGAGTCGCTGATCGACAACATCTGTCGGTTGCTGGATATCGAGCAGTTGCAGACCTAGCAACAAGCAGCAAGGTCGGTTCGCAGTCTTTCGGCTCCGAAGGCTGCGACCAGTTTGCCCGGGAACGGTCGCCCAGAAGCGACCGTTTTTCGTTTCTTTTCAGGTGATCTGTGGCAGCACAGCAGAATACGACTTCTGACAGAACCTTCATCGAGCGTCTGCTGGAACAACTGGCTCTGGGGGCCTCGTGGAAATCCACGGCTGCCGTCGTCGCTGAATTATGGATTCGACAGGCCGCGGCCTCAGCCACGCTGATTCTTGGCGTGGAATCCCCCACGCAGTTGACCGCAACCTGCCTCAGAACCCGGACCGACGGCACACTGCAGGTTTCCGAAACAACGATTGAGGTTCCGTATTCGACGCTGCTTTGCTCAGAGAAGCTGCTGGAGGCAGCCGCCTCCACCGGCCTGATCGGCGGCCTGCACCTCAGTCTTCACTGCTGGCCGCAACTTTTGTCGGCGATCGTGCTGCAGTTTCCGGACGCCACAATCGATCCCTCTGCATCTCGATTTCAAAGTCTCGAAACAACCTCCGCAAGACTGCTGGCCGGGGTCAACAATCGCCCCGCGATGATTCCCGATCCAGCCGTACTGGAGGCGATGGCTGAGTACTCCGCCGGGGCTGGGCACGAGATCAACAATCCGCTGGCCAGCATCATCGGCCAGACTCAGGTACTGCTGAAAACGGAATCATCCGTGGATCGGCGGCAGTCTCTGGAAACCATCGGGGCCCAGGCATGGCGGGTCCGCGACATGATTATCAACTCCATGCTTTTCGCTCGCCCTCCCGCGTTACAACTCTCAAGTTTCAACCTGATCCATCCCATTCAGGAGGCGCTCGAATCACTGGAAGAGCAGGCCGAATCGTCAGGCGTACAGTTTCTGCTCTCTGCAGGTTCCGAAAAACTGGCCATGACCGCCGACCGGGCCCAGATTAGTCACATGCTGACAGAATTGATTCGAAACAGTGTCGAAGCCATTCGCGGTGCCGGACGTCCCGGGACAGTCTCAATTTCGCTCCAGGAATCGATTCCCAGTGTGGTAGAACTGACGATCCGTGATGACGGACCGGGGTTGGTTTCTGCCACGGCCAGACGCAATGCGTTCAACCCATTCTATTCAGGGCGATCCGCCGGACGCGGGCTCGGATTCGGACTCTGTCTGGCGTGGCGAATTGTGCAGTCACACCGCGGCCTGCTGTACCTTCGTGAGGGCAGCGAGGGCGGAATCACCTGCTGCCTGGCGCTCCCGCTGCAGTCCACCGGCAACTGAACTCAGGTCCCCGGTTCACAGAATCGGCGGAATGTCAAGAAAAAAACGAGAGACGCTTCATGAAATACGGCATTGACCGCCTTTTCAGCGGAATACAAGGCGCAAGTGTTTTCAACCGAGATGTCCGGAGTTTCATCCGAAGGACAGCGCCGGGTCTCCTGAACTTGCCCGCGCACCGGTTCCGATTGTGAGCTTTATTGACCATTGGGGACCGGGGGCTCCCCAGCCAATCATGTGTTCGTTGACGAACGCGTGGGTAAATCGCTCCTGAAAAGTACACTCAGCATCATCGGACTCACCAGCCTCGCACCAGTGTTTTCGGGAGCCACCCGATCATCCTGTTCGTCGAACTCAGCGGTTGCCTGAATGCTGCCCCAAGGTATATCCCCAATAAAATATCAGCAGATTGAAAGAGCTCAGCGATGTCTAAAACCCGACTTCAGGGAATTTTTACTCCCAATCTGGTTCCCTACACGCCGGATGGTGGTATCAACGAAGCAGAACTCCGGCGTTACGCGGACTGGCTGATCGCTCGCGGAGTGCACGGTCTGTACCCGAACGGTTCAACCGGTGAATTCACACGTTTCACACCGGAAGAGCGGCGGCGGATTGTCGCCATTCTGGCAGACCAGGTACGTGGCCGCGTACCAATCCTGGCGGGGGCTGCCGAAGCCAATGTCCGCGAGACCATTCGCGCCTGTGAGTACTATTCATCACTGGGAATTCGAGCCGTTGCGATTGTCGCGCCGTTTTACTACAAGCTCAGCCCGGCCTCGGTTTACGCGTACTTTGCAGAAATCGGCCGAAACACTCCGATTGATGTGACGCTGTACAACATCCCGATGTTTGCCAGTCCAATCGATGTGCCCACGATTCAGCGCCTGTCTGAGGAATTTGAACGTATCGTGGCGATCAAGGACTCGTCCGGCGATATTCCGAACATGATTCGCATGATTCAGGCTGTGCGCCCGAACCGACCGGATTTTGCCTTTCTGACCGGCTGGGACGCGGCTCTCATGCCGATGCTGTTGGCCGGCGCCGATGGCGGTACGAATGCCAGCTCTGGTGTTGTGCCAGAGCTGACCCGCAAGCTGTATGATCTGACAGTGTCCTACCAGATCGATGCTGCCCGCGAAGTCCAGTATGACCTGATCCGGTTGTTTGACACGATGATCTACTCAGCTGAATTCCCCGAGGGATTCCGAGCTGCGGTTGGTCTGCGTGGTTTTCAGATGGGGCAGGGGCGTCAGCCGCTGTCTGACAAACAGAAAACCGACCTGACCACACTCAGCCGCGAATTGCAGTGCATGCTGTCAGCTCATGGCTTTACCGACCAGCCGATTGGCGGCTGTGCAGTGGCCGACAACGCAGGCAGCACGCCCAATCCCCAGGACGTTTCCGCGATTGTGCAGCAGGTCGTGGCCGAATTGTCCCGCCGCGGCTTGATGTAGACAGGAACTGAGACGAACCCGGGATTCAGACGGTGGCAGCGCTGTCCCGAGCCGCGATCTGCACCAGTTCGAGATACGAACGTCTTTCGGATTGGTGCAGCTCCAGGATCTGCGCCAGGCGCAGCAGCAGTTCCGTGGCCTGCTGGCGGTCTGCTTCTGCACACAGCAGTTCCAGTTCCGCGTACCATGGCAATCCCTGAACCTGATCCAGACAGCACGTCACGGCCTGTCCTTCGAAATGTACGACAGTACTCCGGCGAGTCTTCCGGACCACCCCGGCAGTTGTAAAGCCGAGTGCCAGGAGAATGGCATTGAGCTGGTCAGCCGAGTGCGCCAGCGTCGCAGGAGCAACGGCAAGGGGCAGTTCCAGTTCTTTGCGGGACTTGGTGACAGCATCCAGACGCGGGCCTTTCCACGTCAAGTGGACGCTGTCGCTGGTCCGCCGAATCCGCAGGGCCTCATCGGTCACGCGAAAGTCCCGCACTGGGTGCTGAAAGTACTCATCCACTTCCTCCGAGTCCTGAAATGTGAGATCTGGCCAGAGCGTCTGGAGTCGGTTCAGCAGGACATCAGGCCTGGTGACTGCAAACTTGGCTTCGACCTCAATCATCGTGACGAACTTTCTCGGGGCAGAACCAGGGACAGTGAAACGATGGCGATGTCAAAGTTCAGGTGTGTCATCGACTTGATCGCGAACAGTTGCTTACCGGCTGAATGCTGCAGGGAAAACATCGGTGAGCACGTTTCATGGGAGCGAAACGCCACTATTGGGTGGTGAAACATCAATTCACCTTCGCGCACGGCATCTCACGAAGCATCTGGTGCACCTGAGTGCTGATCATTCGCACGAACGCGGTCAGAGATGGAACGCAGGTGGTTCCATGTGAACAACCCTGAATCGTGGTTGTCTGACCAGCGGATTCGCAGGGCGTAGTTCCCGGCTAATCCTGCCTCCAGTAAACCCAGATCTTCGGGCACACTGGCCGGATCAAGAATCTGCCGCCCGGTGAATTCATCCACGCAGGACGCACATCGACAGCTTTGCCGAACCAGCTGAAACGGCAGGAATGACGTTTCAGCGGGATCCCAGACCAATTCCAGCAGCCGCCGTTCTTTGTGGACTCGAACATTACCCGGCGCTTTCATCGTCATCCTCCTCATCAAGCAGATCTTCTTCGTCGTCCGCGTCATCCTCGTCGGAGAGACACCCGTTGTCCTCTTCCGTGAACGCGAGCACCAGCATTTCAACAAATTCTTCCAGCGACTCTGTCACACACTCAAATTCTGCCGGCTGGTTCAGAAACTGCAGCACACCCGGCTGTTCACCACTGGTATCCAGACAGTAGTAGTCACCGTCACCGGTTTCTCCAATCACCAGATAGGGTTCCGGCCAGCAGAATTCCTGGCCTTTGGGATCCGACAGCATACCGAGGCGTGCTTCGCGATTGATTTCGATGAGGCTGTCGGCCGCATCCAGCAACTCGACCTGCGACACAACACCCTCACTGCCGGAACCACTGTCTGAGCGACCTGCGGTTTTCAGGATCTTTGGGTAGGCAGCCATCAAACGCAGAAAATCCTGTGGAAGCGGGTGACCACAGAGTTGCTGAAGGAGCTGGACAGTCTGTTCGTCAATCACCGGAGAATCCGCTGCAGAAATCTACTGATCACGTCACACAGCGGGAGATTGTACCGGGTCCGCGATCCGGTCGCACTCGAACGGCCCATCGAAAAACGAGATTCGCAGCGGTCCCTGATCAGAAGCTCGTTGCCTGATGCGCTGAGCCCACGCTTGTGCTCATGCCCATTCCCGTGCTCGTGCTCGTGCTCGGAGTTTAAGCCTTCCGCCAACAAAAGCCCCGAACGAGGCGACGGGAATTCCGCAGGCAGGTCACGCCCCGGTGCCCCGGTTCGCATGCTTCACGAAATCTGGTTCAGAACTGTCCGCCGAACCACCCGAGGTGAACCTGCCTTTCGGGACTCAGGGAATAAATCGGTCATCGGTGCCCATTACTCATCCGTCAAAAATTCCATACCCGAATGCAACTCCTTTCGCATTCGGAACCGATCGCCGTCTTCGTTCGATACGCATGCAACGCCGGTTTGCTCACAGAGCCTGGCCACAAAGTTCAGGGAGGAACCAATTTTTTTGAAGCTGCAGAGGGGGAATTTCTGTATCGAGTGATGATTCTTAGAGAAGGCCGCTGTTTTCCGCCACGCCCCAGGGAAACAAACTCAGGCCGAAATCCACTGAGCTCAACGGAAGTAACTCGCACTCGGGGACCAGATTCAACGCTGGCCGGGTGCCACGAGACACTGGAACGGTGACGGCGTCGATTCGGAAACTCCACCGTCTCGGGTCGGATTTTCGTCAACGTCCGTCGCAGCACACGATATCGCATCAGCCGAGAATGTCCTGGGAAAAGATCAAAACACTGTAAGGGCCGATGCTGATTGTTCCCTCGGCGGGAAAACCATCCCGTTTAACCGGACTCACAACCTGCTGGTCATTCGGCTCTCCGTTTTTCGCGATCACATCAGAGCATGCCTGATTTCCGAAACCTCGGCTGTAACCACTCCAGTCACTGTTCAGGCGAAGTCGCCAGACTCCTGCTGCAGGAAAACCAAGCTGATAGTTTTTGTGGGCCAGGTGAGAAAGATTGACAACGACGACAACATCATCACCTCGACCGCCGTGATACCAGCGGTGATAGGCAAGCATGTTGTCTGCCTGATTCTGATGGAAGGTGTTGACGCCCGATCCTGTCAGACCTCGCGTGCAATGCGACCGATTCAGCCTGAGTTGAATCAGGTCCCGATACATACGCACGAGGCCACTGAATTCTTCCGATTTATGCCAGTCGAGCGGAACTGAATCCTCAAACCATCCATCTTCAAGGAATTCCTGCCCCTGAAACAGCATCGGGATGCCAGGTGACGTGAGTACGATTGCTGCGGCGAGCGTTGTACGTTTCTGGGCAAACCAGCTCTCGGGATTATGGGGATCAATTTCTGATGCGACACGCGCCTTACCATTCGCGACTTCGTCATGAGACTCGCTGTAAAGAACGCGTTGGAACGGATCTCCGTTGTAGCCTCCATCAATAGCACGTCGAATGCTCTCCAGTGATCTCTGGTTGTCATTCGGAGTAATGACAGCGGCACGGATGGGATGGACAAAGGATGCCACCCATTGTGCCACAAAACCGGCACCGCCCTGGTTCGCTGCCTTTGTAATCCGATCATCGTCACGCAGATCCTCAGCAATTGTAATGCGTCCCGGAAACCGTTGCGCAACCTCCTGATTGATCCGCTGAACGAGGTTCCATCCATCGGGCAGGTCAGCACCCGGATCGCCATCACCACGCACATGGTGCATAAAGAGCGTCATATCAAGCCGCAGGCCATCCACGCGATATTCTTCCAGCCACATCATCGCGTTGTCGCGAATGAACTGGCAAACTTCCCTGCGACCGTAGTCCGGCCTGGTCGAACCCCATGGGGTCTCTGCATGCCAGTCGTTGTAGAAGTAAATCCCCCCCAACCCATTCTCACTCCATCCATCAAACTGCCACAGGTCGAGGTCACTGGGACCGAAATGGTTGTAGACGACGTCCAGTATCACTCCCATTCCCGCCTGATGCACAGCCTTAACAAAGCGTTTGAACCCGACCGGACCACCATAGTCCGTTTCGATCGCAAAAATACAGGCTGGGTTGTAGCCCCATGACAACACACCCGCGAACTCCGCCAAAGGCATCACTTCGATGACATTGACACCTAACCGCTTCAGATGATCCAGTTTCTGGATGGCCTCCGCAAATTTATCGGTCTGGTGATCTTTGTCGGTGTGAAACGTCCCCAAATGCATCTCGTAGATCACGATTTCATTCACGGGCGGCAGATGAAAGTCGTCGCCTTGCCAGTCAAACTGAGGGTCATGGACAACCGCGTTCCCAACGGAATTGGTCACCTGTCGCGCGTAGGGATCGATTCGCAGCAGTTCCCTGTCGCCGTTCAGAATGCGATAGCGATACTCGTTGCCAATTGCTGCCCCGGATACATCCGCATACCAGTAGCCCGCGTCCACTTTCGTCATGGGATGTGCGTCTCGCGACCAGTTATTAAAGGATCCAGTCACGAACACCGCATCGGCATGCGGAGCCCAGACTCGAAACGCTACGCCGTGCGCATGCGGCATGGCCCCCATTCCCGTGTGAACATTCCCGGATGACGTTGTTGACAAGCACTCTCTCCCCGATGTTCTCAGGCCACGATAATGTACTGAAAAAACTCGCCTCAGGATCCGCTACTCGTCAATGCCTCGGCATCCCGCCGCGCGGCAATGGCCTCAAGGATCATCCATTCGCCATCGTCAATGCTGGCCTCAGCCAGCATAAGTGCAGCTTCAGCACAGGCCTCAGCAATCCTTGCTCGGGAGGAAAGATATTGAGCATCACGCATGCCGGTTTCACACTCGGTGCTGTTTTTCGAGGCCATCCCTGTCTGCTGGATCCACACGTCCAGCAACGCCCTCGCTTCAGCCATTCGCAATTGCCGGACTTCGCTGGCCTTGCGCATCTCGCCAACCTTCTCGTGCAGAAAATGGTACGTGGCTCCTATGTTCAGCCTCAGTGACTCCAACCGGCCCTGAAGCGTCTCCAGTTTCCCATGCACGTTTTCACAGAACCTGCCAACCGCGTCATTCATAACTGCACTCCCGTGATCAGCGATTCTGGCCATTGGACACACACTGCACTCTCAAGTCCCGCATGAACGCCCCACCCGAAAATCGTATTTCACGGCATAATTTCCGGCTCCTGAAACACTTCCGAACAATTCAATCCCTCTCTCCTGATTCGCGGCACCCGACACTCTGAGCAGAGTGGCTTAGATCCGGATGGTTTGTGATTCATCACATCACAACATCGGCAAATAATGCTCCCACTCGGATTAACCACCCTGTCGGCTGACAGGCGAGTGAGGAGCCCCGTGAGCGAATTGGAACACAAACTTCCAGTGCAGCCCCAGTCCGGCAAGCACGGCCAGATGCCACACCTCATGAGAACCAAGGACACCAGGAATAAGGGTCAGCGAATTCTGTCCCAGAATCAGAGCACCCAGCGAGTAAATCACGCCTCCCCAAAACAACGGCTTTACAAAACAAAAACCATATCGCCTCCAGAGCGAGATGCATGTGATCAGACCAGACCAGCCGAACAGCAGGAATATGCCGGTCCCGGCACCGTATGGAAGGCCTTCCGGGAAAACTGTTCTCAACACAATACCAGATGCCGCAACAGACCATACGACGAGTAGTGAACACCAGCGTTTGAAGCCTCTGTCGAGGATCGCGTGTATGGGTGTCATTGTTCCGGTAATGAGTGCAAAGACTCCAGCAATGTCCAGCTGCCGCATCACTGCACGTCCAGTGCCCGGCCCCAGCATGTGGTACACCGTACTCATGGAAAGCAGAAATACGGTGGAAATTGCCATGACGCTCAGACTCGCCACCCGAAGCCAACTCCCGCGGCCCAGGCGGATGAGGTAGAAACTCAGGATGGAGAAAAGAATGACAGCCAGCAAATGAGTAATGCAGTTCACCGGCTCCCGGATGCCTGGAATCGCATAAACATTGATGTCGACCAGAACCAACTTCATGCTCCTGCGCCAGCTCCTCAGACAGGCTGCCGGCCCTGTATCACTCGTATCAGCACAACGACTATGGCAATAACGAGCAGCAAATGAATAAATCCGCCGAGCGCGGTCGAAGTCACCATGCCCAACAACCAGAGGATCAATAAGATGACAAAGATTGTCCAGAGCATTTCCAACACCTTTCAATTACAGGTTGTGACACACTCATAAATACACCCGCAACCGTGTGCGGCTTCTGACGCCGACAACATTTCCTGCCGTCATGCCTGCAACTCGACCAGCCCATCGGCCATGGCGTTCAGGGATCCCCTCTGCACACGGTGGCGTCCACCGCACACATGGAAATTCGCCCTGACTGAGCTTGCGGTTCTGTCATTGCATCAACAAGCGACTTAGCAGACATGAACCTCGGTCGAACCTGAGCAGGCACGATTGCGGAGGCTCGTTCGTCGATTTCTGTTTGCGCCGCAGTTCTGGTGTTGCCAGACGGACTGATCATCCCAGCCATTTTTTCTCGCGTCTCTGCAACCTTCAGATCCTGAGTTGTCGACTGTTGCCCCAGGCCAATCGAGGTGTCGCTCCATGGCCGCATATCCCTATTCATCTGATCGCGTTTCATGGCGGGAACTCCTTCAAGCTGAATAGACGATTACGAAGTACCTTCGCCTTGCTGATTACCTGCTGAAATAATGACCTGAATCCGTATCATCACTACCCGGCAGTTTGAAACTGATTTTCCCATCACCGCCGCCAATCACGTCGACAATCAGTGATTCACACACCCTGCAATCCAGCACAAGGACGGTACTCCTCGATGGCGCACGTCACTCCGACTTCCTGCACAGCCAGATTCTCTGCAGCAAACTTTCACATGCATTCGCCATCGCCCTCCTCCCAGGCTTTGAGGAATGCATCGTCCGTCTTCCGGATGGCTTCGTCTTCAGCCGGCGAAGCTGATGGCCAAAAGTCGTAGTTCAGATCGAGTCCATAGCCTCGCGCCAGACTGAGGACTCTAACCAATCGTTTTTTTAACGGCGTCTTTAACCTTGTCGGCAACCTCCTGAACCGCTTCTTTGGCCTCCCCAACGGCCTGGTCTGCCTTGCCTTCCTCCCGAAGCCTGTCGTTGCCCGTCAATGCACCGGCGGCTTCCTTAATCCGACCCTTCAGCTTGTCTGTCTGGCCACTCATATCGCGACTCCTCGTTTCCACAACGGTTTGTGTTCTGTACATAATGATCCATCAAAACTCCTGCGACGCCTCATGAAAGGCTTTGTCCATGTCTTCCCAGGCAGCCTCGGCTCCTTTCTGAAGGTCCTTCCATGCCTCCCCACTGGATTCCTTCACTTCCTGCAATTTGGCCCGAGCCGCATCACGCTTCGCTTCAAAATCACTCAGCTTCCGATTCCATTTTTCCTTTGCCTCATCTTTCAGTTCCTGACCCCTCTCCCGAAGTTTCGCAACTTCGGCATCCAGTTCGCCGATCCGAGCCTCAAGCTTCGTCAGAAACTCTTCCCTCGTCTGCTGAGAAAATTCAACAGCCGTATCCACAGCTTTCACAGCACCATCGCGAACGTCTTCCGACGTCACTTTTCCGGATTTCGGAGCAGAACTCGACCGCTCGCATCCAGCGACTGTGGCAATCACCACCAGCAGAATGAGACATGACCCTCGCATCATCTCTGAAATCTCCCTTAAAAATAGCCAGCTGTAAATTTCATAAATCCCGTTCACGCTTATAAATATCACTTGATGAGCACCAAAATGGCACACGATCGACATGCCATAGAAGAGTTTTCACCTATATTATAAACGCACGTACATCAGATGCGTCCAGGCATCAGCAGAATGATGATGATAATGACAATCAGCCCCAGGCCACCGCCTGGGCCGTAGCCCCAGCTTCTGCTGTGAGGCCACGCAGGAATTGCTCCAAGAAGAAGCAGGATCAGAATGATGAGCAGAATGGTTCCAGGCATTTCTATATTCCCCTGTCCAGGCATCGAGGTACAAGCCTCGAGGTACCACCCACTCCGCAACGCAACGCTGAATCGCGGTCGTATGATTCCTCGTCTTCTGTGCAGAAATATCAAGAGCAAATGCAGTACCACTCAATGGCGACTTCGCCGCCGACCGAATTCCTGAACGGCCAACCCGCAGGAGCATGTCTGGCCCAAAGCACTGCCTGCAACGCCATGTGTTTGAAGATTGCGGCTGACTTGCGATGGATTTCGAACCGACTTCTTCAATCAGGACCATCACAGGTGCGTCCCTGCATCCACCCGGGCGCTGCAGTTGAACTGGGGTGTTTTCCTGGCGTCCCAACTCTGTCTGAAACACCGCAGGAATCGGCCCTAATAGCCCGCCTTTGCGTGCGAATATGTGCACGTGCTGGAAACCCGGGGCAGTCAGCACAGGCTGCGCAACTCGCCGCACGCAGGTAAACGCCCGGTAAAGTGCCTGTTGCCTGGGGCGGGGTATCTTCCAGAGATTGTCGGGGTGGTGGGTGAGCGAGGGTGAAGCGATATTCAGCGCAACAGTAGGTCGCGTGGGTGGCGCAGCAGCGTGAGTCGGCACTGAGCGCACGAGACTTCTGTGACTGGATCGGGGTTTTGCTGAATGCCTGTGACCTTTGGCGCAGGAAGGCTGGTTGTGGCTCCGGGGTGAAAGCCAGGGGCAAGCAAACAGGTGACCTCGGATTGGCATCCGAGGCTGTCACCTGACGTTGCGTCGCGTTTCAACGGTGATGTGATTGCATGGCGATTGAATTGCGAAGCACCGTCAGGGGTGGCTCCAACGCTCGATAACGAAAACGCGGAAGTCGTTTCGAGCGCGAGCATCGCTGCGGTGAGCACAATTGAGGGGACAAAAAATGGAACAGTCGAATCCCGCGTTAGGTGACTGAAATCAAGGTCCCCCCTTGCGTTTCCGCCAACCTGTCGTTCCCATCCCCGTGCTCGTGCTCGTGCTCGGAGTATAAGCCTTCCGCCAACAAAAGCCCCGAACGGGGCGATGGGAATTCCAGGCAGGGCGACTCATGTCGCCCCGCTGGGCAACGCTGTGCAGCATTTCGGAAAGTCAAAACACTGGGATTTCTAAAATCGACGAAATGAAATAGGCCAGATTCCCGGACAAACGAACTGAAACACTCAGTCGGAAAGGAATCTGGC
>JBDKIW010000412.1:0-3932 GCA_039796955.1 Planctomycetota bacterium | reverse complement strand
CAGCATCAGGCGGAATCCGGTGAATCGCCTGCATTCGGGAAGCCCTTGAGTGCCGCGACGCTGGAATGCTGATGATCTGCTGTTATCCTTCGCAGCGTGGTGGGATGGCTCTGAGTCACGTCTGACAAAGGACCTGCTTCCGGTTGCCGCCGCAGAGTCAGAGCGTGGGTGTGCGCAGGGGGGCCGCGTCACATTCAGATCAGTGTGGACAATGCCTGAGTGAAGTCGTCAGGCGCCATCACACGACAGTGCGAAAACACGAACAAGCGATACAACAAACTGCGAAAACGCGGTTCAGAGTGGAAAGTGGCAGACGTGCAATACTCGGACGATGACCTGTTGTTGCACAACCCGCTCAATCCTCATGAGCACTGGATGAAGAAGGCTCTTGATCAGGCATTGGTGGCTTTTGATCAGGGCGAGGTACCGGTTGGTGCGGTGATTGTGCATCGGGATCGAGTGATTGCGGAGGCCTGCAATCAGCGTGAGATGCTGCAGGATCCGACGGCGCATGCTGAGATGATCGCGATCACTCAGGCGGCCGAAGTTCTGGGCTCGTGGCGGCTGCTGGATTGCACACTGTATGTCACTCTTGAGCCCTGTCCGATGTGTGCCGGCGCGATTGTGCAGGCGCGAATTCCGAACGTGGTGTATGGGACACCGGATCCCAAAGGGGGGGCCTGTCACACGCTTTACAGTCTGACGTCTGATGTGCGTCTGAATCACCAGTGTGCGGTGCTGGGTGGCGTGATGCAGGAAGATTGCCGTGCAATTCTTCAGGAATTTTTTCGGCAACAGCGTGCTCTGGGAAAGAAGTAGTGCAGAGATCTGCCGTTTCAGAGCGGTGAGTGGAACGTCCTCGGCGGTGAAGACCGGCAGAAATTGCCGGTTGGTGTGCGTATCGGCATAAGTTGCCGGGTGGTTGGCCCTGCCGGGGCCTCTGAGAGCCTGCTGGAACCGCTCCCCGGAAGAAATGCAATCAAAACTTTAACCGGTATTGACCCAATTTCCGGCATGGGATAAATCACCTCTCGTTCGCGGTCGATGTCTCGGCAGAAATGGCCAGACGGACGCGAATCCTGTCTCCTTTCTGCTGTTTCATCCGGCCCCGGATGATTCCTCAGTCCGGTTCTCATTCCCTCCTGACTCACGGGTTTCAATCATCATCTCATTCGTCCATGGTGGGACGTCTGGATTCTGAAACCGCTCTCATCTCTCTCTCTTCGCAGCGGGTTCTTCGGCTGGCTGCGACGGTGACCCTCTCTTCAGGGAAGAAGCACATGCTGTCCAGAAGAATGTCTGTTGGTGCTGCTCTGGGGCTTTTGATCTGTTCGCTTCCATGCGGCACGGCAAGAGCACAGTTCTTTGGGTCCTCCTGCGGCTGTGGGCCTGTGTCCGGTGCCTCGGTGGCTGCATGGACGCCGATGCAGCCGGCGTATTCCGCCTGCTATCAGACGGTTCCTGTGACCAGCTATGTCCAGGAAAAGCAGACCGTGGAAGTGCCCACCTATGAAACGGATTGGGAGACTCGTAAGGTCACTGTATATCGCCCGGTGACGCAGACGAAGGAAATTGAGGTACCAACTGTCAGTTATCAGAACGTGACGGAGTATCAGACGGTCAATCGTGACATGGGTCGCTGGATCACTCGTTATCACCCCGTGACGAAGTATGCCCCGTGCCAGGTTGATCCTCGCCCGGGTGTGATTGGCTGGTTCAATCGCACAGGGTATTCGATGCGAACAGCCTTTATGCCGAACTACACAACGTCGCGTGAATATGTGCCGAATCTGGTGACCTGTAATGTTCCGGTGACTCGGCAGGTTGCGGTGCGTGGGACTCAGCGTGTCAGCGTGCAGGAAACTCGCATGGTGGCAGAGGCTCGTGAAGAAAAGGTGCAGGTGCAGCGGCTGGTCATGAAAAAGGAACAGCGAGTCGTGATGCGTCCGGAAACATCATGGCGAACGGTTCCGATTGGCACGGCCACGGCATTTAGTCCGTGGATCGGTGGCACTCAGACCGTCTACGGTGTGCCTTCTTCCCGTACAGCGGCGGCGCCTGCCCCGGATCCGATTGGCGGCGGCTCAGCCGAGAGGTCTGCTGATGGCAGCGACGGAGAGCGTCGGTTTGAGCGAAGTTCAAACGACGGTGAGAACGTTCGCGGCTCGGGCTACGAGCGTGAGATTCGTGAACCGAACGACAGCGAGCCGGATTTTCCATTGCCACAAACGAAGCGGACCACGGAGCCATCCGGTAACCGTTCCGCGCGTTCCAGAGTTGTTGTGGAGACTGCCTCCGTGCGAACTTCGGACGGTTCAGGCTGGCATGCCAGTCGCCGACCGCGTAGTTCGGAAGTTGCGGGTGTGTCGTCCGCCAGTCCTGCTCTTTCCGCAGCCGACACCGTTGGAGACAACTGACTGCGGCGAATCGGTGTTTGAGTTCTGTTGATTCAGAGAAGTCGGCATCGCGTCCGACTTCTGTCGAAGCCCTTCCTCCCTTCCCCCCTCTCCTCTCCCCTCGGTTCTGTTCATTGGTTGGTGCGTCCCCTCGCGGCACCGGTATCATGCCGGTGCCCATTTTCATGCGCGGACGACAACAAGAGCCGGGCTGAGCTGAAAACGACACCCCATCGGGTTGGGCTGGCGGCTGTGTGCAGCGCAAGCGGCGTTGTGTCCGGACAAATTGCAGTCTGGAGCATGCGAAAGCCCCAACAACTCGGGAATCACGCCGGGGATACTCGAAGCCCTGTTCGGCATCAGCTATGATTTCCACAGAGTGCGTTGTCGTTGTTTGTCTACGCGGTGCATGGATGTGGTGCTTTCAGGTGATCAGGGTTACCGGGCAAAGCCGCAGGTGTGCAACAGCACGGCCGACTCGTATTTTTCGGACTTGGCATTGTGGCCCAGTTGGTTCCTGAGGCCGTTCGGGGACAGGTCAATCATAGAAAGCAACTCAGATGGCGCTGGCACAGATCGTTCCCGGGAAGACTCGAATTGGCTGGATTGGAACCGGTGTCATGGGGGCCAGCATGTGTGGTCACCTGATGGCTGCGGGGTATTCGGCCACGGTGTATTCCAGAACACGGCAGAAGGCTGAGTCTTTGCTGGCGCGCGGGGCGCAGTGGGCCGCGACACCGCGAGCGGTCGCGGAACAGTCGGATGTGGTGTTTTCGATCGTGGGATTTCCCGCGGATGTGCGGGAGGTTCTGCTGGGCGACAGTGGGGCGTTGCGGGGAGCCGCACCGGGGTCGGTGCTGGTGGATATGACGACCAGTCAGCCTTCGCTGGCGGTAGAGATTTATCAGGCGGCCATGGCCCGTGGTGTTCACAGTGTGGATGCACCTGTCTCCGGCGGCGACATTGGTGCGCGTAATGCCACGTTGTCCATTATGCTGGGGGGAGATCCGGACACAGTGGAGTCGTTGCAGCCGCTGTGGCAGGCGATGGGCAAAACGATTGTTTACCAGGGGCCGGCTGGCAGTGGGCAGCACACAAAAATGGTGAATCAGACGCTGATTGCAGCCGGGATGGTCGGCGTTTGCGAAGCGTTACTGTACGGCTACAAAGCCGGGCTCGACCTGCCGACGGTGTTGAAATCCGTCGGGAGTGGCGCGGCCGGAAGCTGGGCTCTGACCAACCTTGGGCCGAAGATGATCGACAACAATTTTGATCCGGGCTTCTTTGTCGAGCATATCGTGAAGGATCTGGGCATTGTGCTGGAAGAATCACGACGCATGGGCCTGTTCATGCCGGGGCTCGCGCTGGCAGAGCAGTTGTATCAGGCTGTGAAATCGCAGGGCATGGGCAGACATGGGACTCAGGCGCTGATCCAGGCGCTTGGCAGCATGGCTGGGCTGGACTGGAAAGGGCGGTCAGTCGGGGCTTAGGTGAATTCGGTGGATTGAGCGAGCTGTCGAGGATGGGTTGAATTCC
>JBDKIW010000411.1:0-12197 GCA_039796955.1 Planctomycetota bacterium | reverse complement strand
TTTCACGGAAGAGTTGCATGCGAAGTCAGCCACGAACCAGTCCGGAAACTGATCGCTGCATGGACCTCATCCAGCAGCTGGGCAGCGTCGTAGTCAGTGATCTCTGCGTGGACGTTGGGTTTCATTCGATCACCCTGACTGGGCGTGCTGGTTCCTTTTACGCAAAGGAACTGGCCACAATGGCCGCCGCAAGAATGTATCCTGATCACCAGATCGAAAATCAATTGCAGGTGGTCGTGCTGCGGTAGTTGCATCAGCAACAGACTGCACATCGCAAAACGCAGCCGCGGGAACACTCGAACCATGTCACGCCCGCTGGCACAACGCATCCTCCTGTGACAGACTACGGTCCAGCGCGGCCATCATGTCGTCGCTGCGGAATCAATCCGACGGTCAGTGCCTTCTGAAACGCCCTCGCTCAGTTGCCCGGATCCCGTACAGGTCATCCGGAACACAGCGCAACCATTCCCCTCAGCAACCCGTATTCACAGGTTCGCACTTATGACTCAGGCTGGCGATTTTGGTGCCACAGGCGACGGCGTAACAGATGACACCGACGCACTGCAGCACGCAATCGATGAAGGCGTTGGCGAATTACGACTGCCGCGCGGAGACTACAGAATCACGCGACCGCTGGTCATCAGCCTGTCCACCACCGGACGTACGTCGTTATGCGGCGAAAGTGGTACGGCGAGACTTCTGATGGATGGTCCTGGCCCGGCGATTCTGTTCCGAGGCACTCACGGTGGCACAGCCGATCCTCGCAGTGTTCAGGACCTGGTCTGGCAGCGAGAACGATTGCCGATGCTTCGCGATCTGGAAATCACCGGACTGCATCCGGACGCGGATGGTGTCCGCCTGGAAGGAGTCTTTCAGCCGTCGATGAACGGGGTCCTGTTGCGTCATTTGCGTCATGGCATTCATGTCACCGGACGTGCACGCAATCTGCTGATCAGCCACTGCCACATCTATCACAATACCGGAATCGGCATTTTTCTGGATGCCGTCAACCTGCATCAGACCATCATCAGCGCGTCTCATATCAGCTACTGCAGGCTGGGTGGAATTCGGATTGAAAAAAGCGAGATCCGGAATCTGCAGATCACCGGCAATGATATTGAATACAACAACAACGGTGGCCATCAGATTCCCGACGCTGATGCGATCCCAACGGCAGAGATCTGGCTGGATGCGCGCGAAGGCAGCATTCGGGAAGGAACCATCAGCAGCAACACCATTCAGGCCACCTACAGTCCAAATGGCGCTAATATCCGAATGATTGGTCAGGCTGATGCGAAAAATGCCAAAGTGGGCATGATCGCGGTCACCGGAAATCTGATCGGCAGCCAGTGGGTCAACGTGCACCTCTCCTCCGTTCAGGGCGTCACACTGTCCGGTAACTGCATTTATTCAGGACACCATCGAAATCTGCTGCTGGAAGATTGCTCGCAGATTACCGTGGGGGACAACAGCCTTGGACACAATGCCGACTACGGTATCGAAAAAGAACTCTGCACCGGTGTGACACTCAAAAACTGTCGCGACAGCGTCTTCAGTGGCAATATTCTGCAGGATTGCCAAACGGGGCGGCACCAGTATCCCGAAGCTCCGGAACTTCAGCGGGAAGCCCTTCTGGAAATCATCGACTGCCGAAACATCACCGTCAGCCACTGTCAGATTCTCGATTCCGCGCCGGCCGGTATTCGGCTGCACAACTCCGAAGACATGACACTGATGGGTTTAAGCATCTGCGATCGGCGTTCACCACCACTTCAGCAACATGCGATTCACTGGACCGGTACGTCTTCCGGGAGCCTGATCACGGCCTGCCGTTTTCGCGGCTGCACTGCGGACCCGGTCACAGGTCCCGTTCAACCACAGCTCTGTCAGATTTCTGAGCCCGGGTGAGTGGTGGCTGCAACGCACGGGCAACGGGTCAGGATCTGCAAAAACGTCCGTTTCCCGGGATAAACTTCACGCTCACTGCCAACACGCCTCAGGAAAGACTTGCCGAACAACGGCAGCCTGATATGCTCGCGGCTTTCCGTCCATTCTGCCCCCTTTCCCATGTGACTCATCCGTCGCTGCCTCTACAGGATTCATCTGCGACATGAGTGCTGCTTTGTCAGGTGAATGATGACCTTTTCCCAGCTTACTCCGCCTCAGCGAATTCTGATGGGGCCAGGCCCCAGTGAGATTCATCCCAGTGTTCTCGCCGCGATGGCCGCGCCAACCGTGGGGCACCTCGACCCCTACTTTCTGAAACTGATGGATGAAGTTCAGTCCATGCTGCGGGACGTCTTTCAGACGACCAACCCGATGACCATGGCCATCAGCGGGACCGGCAGCGCCGGAATGGAAACCTGCGTTGTCAATCTGATCGAACCCGGCGACCGCATGGTCGTGGGAATCAATGGGGTCTTCGGCGGCCGCATGGCAGAAGTGGCTGAACGACTCGGTGCCCAGGTCACTCGCATGGAACGCCCCTTCGGAGAAGTCTTTACCCCCGAAGAAGTCCGTGCCGTGGTCCAGCAGGTGCAACCCAAAGTTGTCGGTATCGTTCAGGCGGAAACCAGCACAGGCGCCTGGCAACCCCTCGATGACATCGCCGCCATCGTGCATGACGCCGGAGCTCTGCTGGTTGTTGACTGCGTCACCTCGCTGGCCGGTGTGCCCGTGGAAATCGATCGTCTCGGAATTGACGCGGCCTACAGCGGTTCCCAGAAATGTCTCAGCTGCCCACCAGGGTTATCCCCCGTCACCTTCGGCCCCAGAGCTCTGGAAGCCATGGACAAACGCACCCGACGCGTATCCAGCTGGTACCTCGATATCGGTCTGCTGCGCAATTACTGGGGCAGCAACCGAGCCTATCACCATACAGCGCCCATCAACATGAACTACGCCCTGCATCAGGCTCTGCGATTGGTGTTGCAGGAAGGTCTCCCCGCACGATTTGCCCGCCACATGCAGCATCACCGGGCCCTGAAGGCCGGTCTGAATGCCATGGGCATTCGCTACTCCGGTGCAGCCGACAGTTGCCTGCCCATGCTGAACTCAATCCTGATCCCCGAGGGCGCGGATGACGTCGCTGTTCGTTCACAACTGCTGAATGAATTCGGTATCGAAATCGGCGGCGGCCTGGGGCCGATGAAGGGCAAAGTCTGGCGAGTGGGACTGATGGGCGAAACAGCTAAGAAATCCAATGTCCTGCTGTTTCTGGCAGCACTTGAACAGTGCCTGAATCGCCAGGGACTTCGTCCTGATCCAGGTGCAGGCGTCGCCGCAGCCAATGCCGCATGGCTGGCGTCCTGATTCCCGCAGCCGCCACGTGCTCTCAACGGCACTCCAATTTCAACAGGACAGTTTCGGCACACCAGACACCCGGGCGCTCAGCCCGGTGTCTGCTGCCCCACCTCATATCACCGTACCGCCGCGCACCAGACACTCAGCCGCCGCATCTGACAATCACAACTCAGCCGCGGCCTGCCGACAGCATCTGCCGTTCCAGATCGACACCCGTCTCCTCGCTCCACGCCTGCAATAGTCGCCGAAAGATCGGGCCCCCGACTTCCTGACCGCAGGCCTGGCCGTCGATCGTGGACACCGGCCACAGACACGACGGCGATGACGACAAAAATACCTCATCCGCTTCCGACAGCAGGTCCCGAGGAATGCTCCTGCGTTCAAACGGAATACGTAACTCGCCGGCCAGTCGTTCCACAATCACCGAAGACAGGCTTTGCAGGACGTTCGCCGCCGGCGTCAGGATCCGCCCCTGAACAACCACATACACGCAGGACGTACTCGTTTCCGTCAGACAATCGTCATGGTCCAGCAGTAATGCTCGACTGCCGCGTTCCAGACGATCCGCCTGCTGATCCGCCAGCCACCAGTGCAGTCGATTCCGCACTTTCAGTTCCACCGGAAAACAGTCTGCCGGAATCTGTCGCACGGCCGGAATCCGCAGGCGTACCCCCTGTTCAAAAGCCGGCTTCCACATCGAAAACGGCAGGGGGTAGGTATGCACGATCGTGGTCACCTGCTCACAGCGATGACCCAGGTAGGTCGCATTCGCCCCGGCCGTTGAACACAACACGACCCCCAGATCCTCAGCAGGATCGCATCCTCGGACGTTTTCAGCGATCACATCCAGCGCCGCCGCCTCAAGTTCCGCCTGAGTCCATGGCAGCGGAAAGCCCAGCGTTTGAATCGCCCTGCAGAAGCGATCTGAATGCATGCGGAGCCACAGAAATCGCTGTCCATAGGTGCGCCCCGCCTCGGTCACGGCAGCCCCCGCGACCACACCCAGATCCCAGACCGGCAGAGCAGCCCTCGACCACGGAACGATCGCTCCATTCACCCACGCCACCGGTTCACTCACTCAAGCGGCCTCCAACGCGGAAACATACTGATCCGAACGCAGCCGAACTGCTCTGATGTTGGTCACTCAGAGTCGCCTGCTTTCAGCTTGATGATCACGATCCGGTCTCAACCGGTGACGACCGCCGACTGCCGGGCCACAGAACGCCGCACCACCAGAAAGAAGACCATCACTCCCAGCTGCAGAAAGATGAAGGCAGCCAGAGCCAGCAAACGCCCCTCTGTGAATCCATAACTGTGCAGCCCCGCTCGCAATTCATTGACACCGAACCACGACCACGCTGTCACAATATTTCCGAACATGGACAACACACTGGTTCCATAATCGCCGACCTGCTTGTCCCATCGAGCATGCAGAATCAAGGCATTCCACAGCACAATCAGCATGGCTCCGTTTTCCTTCGGATCCCAGCCCCAGAATCGGCCCCAGGAATCGTCCGCCCACAAACCTCCCAGAACCGTCCCGACGAGGCTGAAAAACAAGGCGAAGCACAGCACTCCATAAACCATCCGCCCCACCTGACTCTTCAGAACACCACGAGCAGCCGCCTTCTCAGAGGAACTCGCCATCCGCTCCGCCAGAGCCACCCCGCAGTAACCAACCCCGAGGAAACCTGCCAGAAACGTCGCCGCATAGCCCAGAGTAATGCAGACCACATGCGTTGCCAGCCAGAAGGCCGTATCCAGCACCGCCTGCATCACGCCCAGCGTGTCGCCCTCATCCAGAGCCAGGTAGTGAGCGATCATCAGCGCCGCAGCACCCGTCGAAGCCCCCACCAGACTGCCAATGCCATTCTTCAGAAACAGCTCCACCACGTACGCGGCAATCACGACGGCCCACCCGATAAAGATGGCAGACGAGTACAGATTGGTCACCGGTGGACGTCCCGAGATTTCCATCCGCAACCACAACGCGGCGGAGTGCACAACGAAGGACAACACCAGCAGGAACAGGGCCGTTCTGCGAACAGCTCCCCCCAGTGGAAACAGCCAGCTGAGAAAGACCAGCACGATGATCGGAAGATACAGGCGAATGGCCTTCTGGAATGGCTCAAAGTAATTGAACCACGCCTCCAGACGTACGCCGGACACGTCCACGTGCGGCAGCGATGTCGAATTCAGGAACTCTCGGTACGCAGTCAGGCTGGCATTGAACTTCTCCACATCCGACTGCTTCCACGCCTCCAGAACATCTGTCACGCAATTCACCGACTTCGTGAACTTCTCACTGGCCTCGCCACCGTTCAGCAACGGTCCCACACTCTGCTCCAGATCACCCCAGACCAGACGAGCAATCTCCTCGTTGACCACGGCATAAATTCTTTCCGTACTCTCCGTCCCGATCGCCTGAATCTTCTGACGGATCTGAGCCACTCGCTTGTCCTCAGGTGAATTCTCCGTCAGCTCAGAAATGACCGCAAACAAATCCATCGCAATCCGGTCCGCCGCAATTTCCGCAGCCTGCTCCTTCGTAACACCCGCCGCAATCGCCTCTGAAGTCTTCCCCGGACCCGCATCCGCCACCAACTTCAGAATCCGATTCAGATAGGGATCCTCCACCCGCAGCAACGCATTGGCCGCCTTTTGGGAAACATCCAGAGGTGCTGCTCCGGGAGCTTCCGACGGATCCGGCGTGTTCTTCAGAATCTCACACGTCCCGATCACTGAGTTGCGGACCAGTTCCAGCGGTCGATCCTCACGAATGTAGGCTGCAAACTGCTCAGCCGTCGTGATGTTTAGCGCGACCAACTCCCGGTTGACGTCCCGCAGAGCACTGGCCACCACAAAAGTCTCCCATGACTTTTGCTCATTCTCGGTTCCCGTCGGCACAGCCATGGCCACCTTCGTCTCACCCAATCGCTGCAGAATCCGCCATGCAGTGATCGATCCATCCAGCAGGTTGTCCGAGGTCTGCGGCTGAAACACCTGAGCGATCTGACTGATCCGCCCCACAGCCTCAAACAACGTCCCGACTCGACGCTCCAGAGTCGACAGATCAAATTCCTGCTTCAGCCGACGCTTCTCATTCCCCTTCTGCCAGATTCCCTCCAGATCCTGAAGGTGCTTCTGGATCTCTTCCAGTGAATAGGTCATCCCGCCCCGCTTCTCCAGCGAGAGATTCGAAAGCACCTGGTCGTCATCGATCCGAATCACTCGGTGTCGTGCTGCGACCTCCGGTCGTGTCATCACATCCAGCAACCAGTGTACGGCCGGAGCTTTGCGCACCATCAGCGGCCGCAGCCTTTCCTCAACCGCAGCCGTTTCGGCCTTCGTCAGCTCCGCCACTTTCTCGATCCACGCCGTGTAGTTCCCCTGAAACTCTTTCAAGGCTCCAGCGTCGGCCTCCGGCCAACCTTTTGCAACACTCGCCAGAATCGCCTCACTGACCTTTGGCGAACTCAGCTGCCACGGCTCCAGCTCCGCTTCAAATGTCGACTTATGAGAACTCATCAGCAGCAGTGTTCGCGCAAGCGAATCCAGCGGCTGAGCCCGTCCGTTCCAGGCGATCGGCAACTGCGCTGCTTCGTACAGATTCATCGCCTCGGTGGATGGCTTCGGTGTCTGCATGCCCCGCACAATCCACAGCACGCAAACACCGGTCAGCACGATCGGCAGCCACGTGCGCAGCACTGATGGTGACTCAACCGGCAACTGTGGCTCAACGCTCCGTGCAGGAGCAAAACCGGATCGCGGCAGCGACGGAGCAAACGATTCAGCAGTCTCCACACGACGCACCCGTGAACTGCGATCCAGGAATCGCAACAGCGTGTGGCCAAACTGAGCAAACATGCCGAACGCCACAATCATGCACGCGATGTACGGCAGCATCCAGCCCGAATTTCTGACCACCGACAACGTTGAAGCTTCTTTACCATCCGGCATGGCCACATAATTCGACTGATAAAAGGTCTCGCCCTTGTAACGCAGCGGGTTGTTCATCCACAACGTGAATCGCTGCTTCGCATCACCATCAGTGATCTCGATCTCTGAACGAAAATCTCGCGGCGTTGCAGAACCCACATAAGTCGTGCGACTCACGTCCAGCAGCGTCACTGAGTAGGGCTTGTAGTTGCGCTGGAAACGCAGATAAAAGTAATAGTCTTTCCCATCAACCGTCGCCTTCTCGGCCAGGGATGACTGCAGTTCGCTGACGTTCTGCGACACCAGCATTGACTTCAGGACCTCCCCGGAACTCCGGCTGATCAGGTCAATCAACACCGTACTCTGATCAATCGCATCATCCATCCCCGTCACCGGATCTCGTTTCTCCACACCGGCGAACGATCCCAGACCATCCGCAGTGCGAGTGTCATCCTCCGGGGTCAGTGATCGCAACTCGCTGTTTCTGAAAAACCGACGCACAGCAATGTCGAAGGGCAGGGCACTCAGCGTGATCCGCTGCGAATCCGTGAACTTGCCCCCTGGCTGCTGCTGCTCAGGCTCCTGCGGAACACTGCCTTCCAGCAGCGATTCCGGGACCACAACAACATCGTCCTGACCGTCTGTTCTCTGCGACAGAATCGCCAACTCTCGCTCGCGGATGTCACGCGCGTAATTCAACGTTTCACCTTCGGTTAGGGAGAGATTGGTCTCTTTCGCAATCAATCCCACCTGCAGTTCGCTGATCATCAGCAGGGCAACACCAAAGTGCAGCAGGGCAATGCCACCACGCTTCTCAAACAGCATGTTGGAACCCAGCAACAGCACCAGTGAGACCGCAGAACCTTTCAGCAACTGCCAGAGAATTCGCATGGCCGAAAGGTTCAGTCGCGCAGACTCGCCACCAATCACGTAGTAAAGGAACACGGCCAGTAACGACAGGCCCAGCGATATCAACACACCGCGACTTAGCCGGGACGCCGCGCGGCCCATCACACCCATCGCAACAGTAGCCCCTCCGGACAAAGCGAGGACAGCCAGCATCAGGATCCAGATCTGATTCGCGGACAACACTGTGTTCCCGGATTCGACGCCCGTCTGCTGATTTCCCGTAATCACCACAGCAGCCAGCATCAGAAATCCCAGCACGAGCAAACCCACACCCACCTGCAACCGCCGACCCTTCGCCACGATTCGAAACTTCAGCGCATGAGCCGCCAGCAGGTTGAACAGCATCAGCCAGCCAATCGTCCAGCCGCCCGGAAATGGCAGATAGCGAAAGGCCCCGAGACTCGCTGCAAACTGGTCACCCCACGTCCCGAACATCGAAGGAGGAAACAGGTCCTGCACGTCCACTCGCGCTACGTAACAGCGAAAATAATCCGCCATCACCTGCCAGACGTCGCGACGCGCCTGAGCCAGACTGCCGATGAACACAATGATCATCGCCAGCAGAAACAACACGCATGTCAGCTTGAGAGATGCCAGCATGTGCAACGCCCGAACCAGCGGTCGAGAATCCTCTCGATCCGTCACTCGGGAACTCATCGCGCCAAATCCACCCGGAGCTGCTGTCGTTGACATCGCACTCTCTCCCGTTTTCTATCCGCTCAGCGGCAACCCTCTGCAGTCCGGAACAAAAGTCCCCCGCCGCAAACAACTGCCGATCCAATTCCTGTCACCCGAAATTCACCACCCAATATCGCCAACCGCCGGATTCCGCCCCTGAAGGACAGACAGCAGCGGTAGCCCGCAACAACCATCTCTGAAAACGTCAGGTTTCGCCCCACAACGTGGAACCTGATCCCGTTGCCGTAATCCCGTCAAATCGCCCGCCACGATTCACAAAAATCGCGAAACGACCCTTTGACCGCGGCGACCTCCGAGTTTTCACCACGCAGCTTCACCACCCACAACTTCTCTTTGTAAGGAACAATCATCCCCAGAATCGTCTCGGATTCCCCCGCCAACTCAATCCACTGACCACTGGCTCCCTTGAGCTCCAGCGGTTCAACCAGCTTCATCACTTCAGCAGGATCCTCAACCTTGATGCCAATCTGACCGCCCCAACGCACAAACTGCGGGGCCAGCCCCGCCGCACTCGGCAAGTCACTGATCGTGATTCGCGTCCGCTTCGATGCACCCGTGGTCCACGCAAACTTACTGAACTGATCGTTGTCCGCAGTTCGCCACGTTCCCGGCACGTCCCAGGAAAACGGGGACGATTGAAACCTGTCCCGAATCAAATCCGAAGTCAGGATTCGCGGATCCTCGCGCTTCACCGTGTACTGAACCACTTCCGACGACTGCTGACTGCAGCCCAGACTCAAACAGATCACTATCAAAGCAGTGCGTCGATGCGAAAACATGCCGGTGGGATTCGTATGGAAAAATGTGGAGGTGGGACGATTCGGAAGACAACAGCACCAGCAGATGCCGGAATTCTCTCGCGGCACTCGCTTCAAACACCGCGACAAATACGCGAACTCAACACGCAATCAACAGATTCTACTCCGCATTTATACCCTGCAGCACCCCTGAGTGGGCTCGACATGCTCAGAAATGTCCAACATGCGGACGAGTAATCCGCTCCAGTCTCAAATACAACAAACGAACCAATATTGGCACAAAAAATGCTCAAAGCTTAATCAGCGAGTCACGAAGCGGCCTTTCGGCCGACACTCCACGCCAATCCACATCCCCGCGCCATTCCAGTCACCCACGCTCTCAGTGGCACGTAACTGCCTCTTCAGGTATGAATTCCCCGAAGGATCATTGCAGACGCAATCCGGAAACCTGCCGACACGGTGTCCACATCGCCCGTCCGCAAGCGACAGATTTCCCCGGTCTGACCGGTTCGTTCTGCAATGCCGCAACCGTTCTCTGCTTCCGCGAATCTATGGAGTGTCGAATGAAAATCTGGAGTCTCGCTGTCGTGTTGCTGCTGTCCAGCAGCGTTGTGTCCGCCCAGGAAGCCCCCAAAGCCGCTGCCACTCCCGAACAATTTCGGGTGAGATTTGAAACGTCCTGCGGTGATTTTGTCGTCGAAGTCCAGCGCAAATGGGCCCCCAAAGGCGCCGATCGCTTCCATGAACTGGTGCAGGCTGGTTTCTATGACGAATGTCGTTTCTTCCGAGTCGTCCCGGGGTTCGTGGTGCAGTGGGGCATGAATGGTGACCCCGCTACCTATGCCAAGTGGAAGGACAAGGAAATCGCGGATGACCCGGTCACTCAGAGCAATAAAAAGGGCATGCTGACCTTTGCGTCCCGCGGGCCTGACACTCGGACCTGCCAGTTGTTCATCAACCTCGCAGATAACGCACGCCTGGATGACCTCGGCTTCGCACCATTTGCAAAGGTCATCGAAGGCATGCCCGTCGTGGAAAAAATCACGTCCCAGTACGGCGAACGCCCCCAGCAGGGCCTGATTCAGGAACAGGGCAACGACTACCTGAAAAAGTCGTTCCCTAAAATGGACTACATCAAAAAGGCCACCATTGTCCCGGCTGAATAAGTCCGCTGATACCTCCGGGATGTCGTACAATCTCACAATGGCTGTGGACTTCCCGGATGCCTTCTTCCAGACTCATCACGGGGCGCTGGATCCGTCATCCTCGTCCCATGATAACGCCTGGTAGGTTCGGAACAGCTCCGCAGCCGGCCGCCCAATCAGCACTGCGCCCCATGCCAACGTCTTCAGTTTGAAGGTTCTGCCATGCGTTTCGTGACCCAACAAGCACTCCTGCTGCTCACCGCAGTTCTCGCACTTCAGGTCCCGAGCTTCGCTGACGAGCCGCCCGCTCGACCCGAAAACAACGAACGCAGCTCACGCTACGAAGTCCGACGGGAACACGATCCCAACGGTATCGGCAAGTTTTACATGGGCCGCGAAATCGCGCATGTCATGGGCTTTGCCGGAGCCGATTGGCTGGAACGATCAACGCGTGAAGAAGAAGAGCGACTGACGCTGCTGGTCCGGTCCCTGCAATTGAAGCCCGGAAATGTCGTGGCAGACATCGGCGCCGGCAGCGGTGTCATCTCTATGCTGATGGCCGAACAACTGCTGCCCGAAGGCAAGGTCCTGGCCGTCGATGTGCAGCAGGAAATGCTCGACCGCCTGACCGCATGGTGCAAAAAATACGATGTGCAGAACGTCGAACCAATCCTCGGAAGCCAGAAAAAGAGCGGTCTCAAACCAGAGTCCGTTGACCTCGCCATCATGGTGGACGTCTACCACGAATTCGAGTACCCCTGGGAAATGCTGAAGGATATTTCCTCAGCGCTGAAACCCGGTGGCCGACTGGTATTTGTGGAGTACCGCAAGGAAGACCCCGCCGTTCCCATCAAGGAAGTCCACAAGATGTCTCAGGCTCAGGTTCGCAAAGAAGCCGAACAGCCGGAATTCGGGCTGACGTGGGCCGAAACCATCCACATCCTTCCACGACAACATGTGATCGTCTTCCAGAAGAAGACCACAGCAGACGCCGCCACGACCAAACCGTAACAAGCCCGCGACGTCATTAACGGCGACCAATCGTCCGAAGAATCGGATCCACAAACCGAGTCGGTCCATGGCGCCGTGCTCGGCTCTCAGCGACTCGGCGGGATGGCTGACTACTCCGGCCTGGCGACCTCTGTGGTACCCGTCGCCGGCATCAGCTTGTCCAGAATCCCATTGACGAAGGCCCCGGAATTCTCCGTTCCGAACTCTTTGGCGATGGTCACCGCTTCGTCGATCACGACGGCCGGCGGAGTCCCCTGGTAGAGCATCTCAAACAAGCCCATTCGCAGGACATTGCGATCTGTCGGAGCCATGCGCTCAAGACGCCAGTTCGTGGCCGTGTTCCGAATCTTCAGATCCAGAGCCGCCTGATGCTGCAGAATCCCATGCAGCAGTTCTGAGGCAAAAGCCCGCAGGGCCACCTCGCGAAACTCCA
>JBDKIW010000410.1:0-3726 GCA_039796955.1 Planctomycetota bacterium | reverse complement strand
CGTTATGGCGTGCAGCACACTTCGAGGTTCCGGAGAGAATCACAGCTGCGGGATTTGCGGGCTGGGCCGGGCCGGTGCGTTCCTGCTGGCCATTGTTGTCAGCATTCAGGTGCTCGCGGCGGCTGATAAACCGGTGATTCTGCTGACGGGATTTGAACCCTTTGGTGCGCAGCGGCCACCGAATCCGTCGTGGGAGGCCATTGCACCATTGCATGACACCGAATGGCAGGGGTATCGCCTTGTTGCTGTGCAGCTCCCTGTGGTTTGGGGGGCTCCGTTGAAGGAACTGGAGCCGCGTATACAGCAGCTGAAGCCGGTGGCGGTCTTTTCCTTCGGGCAGGGGTATCCAGGCGCCTTTGCCATAGAAACTCGCGCGTCAAATCAGCGCGGCGACATCGCAGACAACTCCGGCCAGAAGCCCTCGCTGCCGTTGATTGTCGGCGACGGTCCAACGGAATTTTTGTCTTCATTTTCCTATGCAGAAGTTGCGGCCGTGCTGCAGAAGAAGGGGCTGCCCCTGCGAATTTCGGATCAGGCTGGTCAGTACCTTTGCGAAGAAACGTTGTACTCACTGGAAACACTGCGGCGAAAGTTTCAGCCGGAGCCCGTGGTGGCCTTCTGCCATGTGCCACCGCTGGGATCCATGATCGGCAACACCACTGTGGACGCAAACTATGTCCGCAACTTTGTTCTTGAATTCCTCGGGGCGTGGAAACAAACCAGTCTTCAGGCGGAACAGTTGGATACGGAAAAAAAGACCGCGTCCGGCAGCACCGGCGGGCAGGCGGCAAACCCTGAGCGTGCTGCGGTGGAGAAGTTGATCGAGGAATACTTCAAGTCGTGGTCCGAACAACGCATGCGGGATTACGGAAACTGCTTTGCCGATGGAGCTGTCATTCAGGAAGTCGGATCCGGCGATATTTCGACGCAGATGAAGGGCCCATTTGTGGCCACTCAGGCGACCTACCATAAAATGGCCGTCTTCAAAGCGGTTGAAGTTCCGGTGAGGACTGCGATTACCTTTGAAGCGGACCTTGCGCGTGTCGTTGTCTACTGGAAATTGACGGCAGGGCCCAGACTGCAGTACGGCTACGACCACTTCACACTGCTGAAACAGGACGGACAGTGGAAGATCGCCAACCTCGTCTTTTACGCTGTAAAAACACCTAAAGAATAGTGCGAAAAAAGGCGCTGAAAACGGGATAACGGCCTGCGCGACTTCAGCAGGACCGCTCCCGAACCAGGGTTAAGGCACAGCCGGACGTCTGCGACTTTGGAACACAGCTGACGACCGGAAGAAAGCAGAATCCGACGGCATCCTGTCTTTTCTCAAAAAGGCTAACTCGCCCGGAACAGGCCCTGGAGTCCCCGTGTTTTCTCTGTGACGACCCGAAAAACACGCACCCGCTGGAAATCGCGGTGGATTTCCGTGATTTTGACCGCAAATCCAGAATTGGACGGTACAATGCCGGGCTTTCCCGGCCGGTACAGCGGCTGCAGTGGGGCTGAGTGTGTTGCTGTGACGTAACCGAAGTCAGCACTCTTGCGGTGTGCCCGGAAAATCCTCGGGCGAAATCCTCGGGTCAATCACCCGTCTGGTCTTAATGCCCGCAACGATAAAGCCCCGATTGATCCCGCGATTTCGGGCAGTAGAAACACGAGTAACAGTATGGCAGGAAAAGACCGACCCGCATCACGAGGCAGTCGTCCGGTAAAAGGCGCCGGCAAGACGGATCGCAGCCCGGCCCGCCCACCTCGGGCAAATCCGCGAACGCGTCCTGGCAGACCGGGTGTCCCCAGTCGTCGGCCGGTGTCTCTGCGAGTCCCGGAAGCGCGAGGGGCGATGATTCCTGATGCGTCAGAGGCCGCCAGTGAAACAGGTGAAGCCTCCGACACCATGCGCCTGCAGAAATTTCTCGCCATGTCCGGAGTGGATTCGCGGCGCAACTGCGAAGAATACATTCGGGATGGCCGCGTCACGGTGGACGGAGTCGTCGTCAACGATCCGGCTCGTGCCGTCTCCCCGGAAACGCACGATATCCGCCTCGATTCCGAACGGCTGCGACTTCCCAGATTCCGTTACTTCCTGCTGAACAAACCCAAAGGTGTGCTCTGCACCAACCGGGACCCGGAAGGGCGTCCGCGTGCCGTGGACATGATCCCGGTCGCAGATCAACGACTCTTCACCGTTGGACGGCTGGACGAAAACACGCAGGGCCTGCTGCTGCTGACCAACGACGGCGACCTCGCCCAGCGACTGGCGCACCCTCGCTTCGAAGTTGTACGCCGCTATCGTTGTCATGTGGCGGGGTGGCCAACCCCGGAGACACTGAATCAACTGCGGGATGGGATGTATTTTGCCGAAGGCTTCTTTCGCTTCCAGGGCATTCGTGTGGTGCGACATCAGGGACGCAGCACGGTTCTGGAACTGGAACTTCAGGAAGGCAAGAACCGCGAAATCCGTCGACTGCTGGCACGAGTCGGGCACAAGGTGATTGAACTGGAGCGCATCGCCTTCGGTCCACTCCAGTTGGGTTCGCTGCCGTACGGACGATTTCGCGAACTCCAACCGGCTGAAATCCGGGACCTGCGCCATTTTCTGGAAACCGGCGAGAAAACGGGTCGGCGGATCAAACCGGGATTTGGTTATCGCCCCGGGCAGACACGAGGCAAAAAACACCGCAAGCCCGCCCCGGCTGGCCAACCTGCTGGCAATTCGGGTGCACCAGCGTCCGTGGCGCCTCGACGTGGAGCAGCGCGCCAGCAGACGCGCCCTGCCTCGGCAGGGCAAGCCCCCGCAGCTGCTCGACCACCACGGTCTCAACCTGCTCAGGGAATGCCGAAGGGGCGAAAGCCAGCGGGAGTTTCCGGAGCGGCACGACGGCCATCAACACGCCCGGCCGCCGGTGCTGGTCGTTCTCAGGGCACCAGGACTCGCCGACCCAGTGACGGCCGGGCCAACAGCAAACGCCGAACTCGATAACAGTGCCAATTGCAGCCTGTGTTCGCGCTGCCGTGCAACTTGCTCGGCAGTGTGATTCACACCGGCAGCACGCGGCTGCAGGCAGCGAGTTTCTGATTCGGGCCCACCTGTGGTCGGAGCGAAACGCGACGATTTGCTGAACGGACTCTGTGGCAGGCATGAGTACTTTTGCTGACTGGCACATGGCAGACCCCTGCACGCGCGCGGCTCACGCTCCCGATGGTGAACGTCAGTGATGACGCGTCTGCTCTGCACTGCCCTGCCCTGCCCTGCTCTGATTTGCCCCGCCGGGATTGAGATGTGAACAGACCGTGTGTTGTGCCAGCTGAGCGGAGATCACGTAACCCATGAAAGTGTGAGCAGCATCGTTCGGGGCGGCAGGCAGGCTATGGCGATCGCACAAGTTGGCATCCCGGGTTCGTTCTGCGATACTTCGGTCAGCATCAATCGTGTGTGGCAGATGCGATTGACCGGAGAGGTGAGGCCGGCGGACTGCGCAGCGGGGCTTGTGAAAAGTCTAATGGCCGCTGTGGGGGGAAAGTGCAGGACATCCGACGGCAGAGTTGGTGGAGCCGATCAGCGTCGAGCGGACAGATTCAAGGCCGGTTGCTGAATCGACTGCGACGTTGTTGTTCGGGTGGTCGGAAATCTGATTTTCGGTGAAGTGGCTTCATGAGTGCGGCGTTTCGATTTATAGACTTGTTTGCCGGGATTGGCGGCATGCGACTGGGGCTTGAGTCCGC
>JBDKIW010000409.1:0-4744 GCA_039796955.1 Planctomycetota bacterium | reverse complement strand
AGGGCCAGCAGATCACGATGTCTTCCGGGGGTATCTGCGTCGCGTGTCTGTCGGGGAAGGACCATCGCCGAAAGGCTGAGCATCAGCAGCAGCAGGCTGCCACCGCCATCGGTCGCATAGCGAATTCCCAGCCAGCCTTCTCCCCAGACCCAGTGCGCAACGGGGACATAGACCAGCACTCCCCAAAACAGACTGAAGCACAGAACACGTCCGGGTGTGACGCCGGCCGAAGCAGCGATGGCACTGACACAACCGGTCGCGCACAGGTACACCGCCAGCTGAAAATAAACAAACGCGCTTAACGGGACGCTGTGATGGGGACGTCGGGAGGCAAACATGGGAGCGTCTGCATTGCCCTGAGCTTCAAGATTTCGAAACCCGGCGAACTGCAGGTCCCCCACAAATCCGCCACGCCCGAAAAAGGCGCGCCGATCGACGATCTGTGCGGCTTCCCTAATCATCTCCTCCAGGGGTTTGGGGGCCGCTGCGGGCACATCAGCAGGAGTGGTTCCGGCGGATGGGCCAAAGGCGAGGCTGTGGAGGATCAGAATCCATGCGGCCACATGCAGCGCGGCCCCGGTCAGCCATTGTTCCACCGTGAGACGGCTCTTCTGAAAGCACAGCCCTCCGGTCAACAGCCCGGCACAGGCCGGGAGGAACATCGCTGTCAGAATCAGCGCAGCGGTCAGCAGCCACAGGACCTGAGCGCCGTCGAATTCACTGCCCCACTCCAGAATCATCTGACACTCCCGACTTGCTGACCACTGCCACGACGCAGGACTCGCAGCTCGTTCACACCACCACCCTCAAATCGCTCGAGACTCTGTTCAACCGGGCCATCCGGCCATTCCACAACGATCGCCTCGACATGCTCTGCAGTCCCCAGTCCAAAATGAATCCGGGGATCATGACTGGCGAGGTAGCTGCCTTGTGGAACGCAATAGCCACTGAAATGTCGGTCCTCAGCAAGCAGAACATGCACTCGGGCCCCGATGGCATCGCGTCCCGCAGCGCCGGTTTCGGTCCGAATCATCAACCAGTTTCCCTGACGTGGCAGGTTGTTTCGGTAGCAACGGGCCGGGCCACCGCAGTTCGTCACAAGCAGGTCCATATCGCCATCATTGTCGATGTCCCCCAATGTCAGTCCGCGACCGGAACGCCGAGCTGCCGTGAAGTCTCCACCGGGAATTGGGGAATCAAGAAAACTGCCGTCGGCCTGTCCGAGCAGCAGCTTGTTTTCATCCACGTAGGCCTTCCAGTACTCCTCCGAATCCAGAATGACCTCCGTCCGCTGCTGAAATTCATCTTCGCCATGAAACGGAAAGCCGGAATGACAGGGAATGACTAGTCCATTCACGATGGGAACATCCAGTTGACCGTCATGGTTGAGATCCACGAGAGCGACGCCCCAGCCGGTGTGTCGCTGCGACGCCATGTCGATTCCGGAACCCGGTGTCTGATCCGTATACAGTCCCTCCGCGTTTCCCTTGTACAGCGTTGCGGTTTCCTTTGTCAGATGTGTCACCAGCAGATCCGACTGGCGATCGTGATTCACATCCCCCACAGCCACTCCCATACCGGCTTCGACAGCGCCGTTGCGATTGCGAGCCACTCCGCGTAACTGAGCCTCTTCAAGGAAGGTGCCGTTTTTCTGATTGACCCAGAGACGATTAGGGGCCCCATCATTCGAAATAAACAGATCAGTCCAGCCGTCCCCTGTCAGGTCCATGCAGATGGCGCCGAAGCCAAAGGTAGTGGCGGCTGTCAGACCGGCTTCTTCCGTCACATCGCGGAACTGAACTCCGCCTCCGGCAGCAAGTGTGTCGGCGGAAACATTACGATACAGCCGATCGATCGTGGGCTGAAACTTGTGTGGTCCGCAGTAGCTGACAAGACCATGTGAAAAACCGCAGGCCACGGAATGACCATAGGTGGGATCTGCGGTGTAATTGACAACCAGCAGATCCAGCCAGCCATCGCGGTCGTAGTCCAGAAAGGCAGCGGCAGCTCCCCAGTCAGATTCTATGCGTCCCAATGCGCCGTTAATATTTTCGAACTGTCCTTTGCCGGTATTGCGATACAGTGCATCCTGTCCATAGTTGGCAATGAAGACATCCGGAAATCCGTCATTGTCCACATCACCCACAGCCACACCGGCTCCATAGCCCGTATCGCCCAGACCAGACTCGGTGGTCACATCCACAAAGTGTCCCGTTTCGTCCTGGCGAAACAGACGATTTGTCAGATCGACAGACTTTGGAAAGTCGTGCGTGGCCTGCGGCGATCGACCGCAATTCACAAGGTACAGATCCATGCGGCCATCGCGGTCATAGTCCAGAAACGCGGCCCCCGCGCCAATGGATTCCGGCATGAACCATGTCCCCAGTGGCCCGACCGTGTGTGTGAACTGAATTCCCAGTTCGTCCGTTACGTCCTGCAGAGCTTCTGTGGTGACGTCGGCTGCGGCCTGCCGAGGCGTCTCATCGGGGCAATCATAATCCGGAAGTGCCGGGTCACGACGTTCTGCCAGTTCCTGCTGCGCACGTTCGCGAGCCCGATCCCACTGCAGCAGACCAAAGCCGGCCAGCAGGGCCAGTCCGGCAAAGCCGAGCAGCATCCTGAGTCGTCGCTTCCATAATGAATGGGATTCAGCAGTGTTCAAGGAAACCTCACGGAGGCGTTGGGCTGGAGGGCAGGGGCGGCTGAGGTTTGGCCTGATCGACCAGTGACTGCAGGCGTTTCAATTCTGCCTGTGCAGCGAGCTGATCGCCATCCACCACCAGACTGGCGGCGACTAGTTGCTCCGCGGCAGCGACGTTCCTGGAATGCCGCAGCAGTAATTCCACGAATCCAAAACGAATCCATGGTTCTTCGGGGGAATCAGTGACGGCCCGTTGATAGGCCGCGATGGCAGCGTCAACCTGTCCCTGCGAATCCAGCAGGTCCCCCAGTACGGCGCGTGCCATTCCGTAATCTGATTTCTGCGTGAGGCAGGTATTCAGATGCTGCATCGCGATCTCGGTCTGTCCGGTTTGCGCCAGCGTCACCGCCAGATGAAAACGCACCAGCGGATCATTGGGAAACCGCGTGGTCAGTTGTTCAAGCTCTGACACAGCCTCTGGAATTCGTCCCTGTTCACGGAGTGCGAGCGCCAGATTCAACGTGGGCCGGGAGCGTTCCGGAAACCGTCGTGACAGGGTCGCCAACGTCCTGACGGCCTGATCCAGCAGCCCCTGCTGGCGTTGCTGATCCGCCTGCTGTGATGCCACGGCACCGCTGACATCGAAGGCCTTTGATCGCTCAAGCCATGGATCCGGCAGGGGCATTGGGAGTGTCGCGCGAGTTGCCTCGTCCAGCAGCGTTGCAGCCACTTCAGCGCGTCCGCGCTGCAGTTCGGCACTGGCCACTTCCCGCAGCAGGACGGACGTGACGGCCTGCACGCGACGAGCCTCCGCCAGCAGGGATTCCGCGAGCTCCGGCTGACCACTCAGACGCGCGATCCGCACTCCCTGAATCCACGCCTCCGCGGCACCGGGCAGCTGACTTCGCACCTGTTCAAGTTGCTCGGAGGCCTGCTGGAGCTGTCCGAGCGTCATCAGGGCCGAGGCCAGTCGCAGACGGGCCACTGCGGCGTCACGGCGCAGCTCTACGGTCCGTTGTAAGGCCGCTACGGCCTGCTCCAGACTGGTCTGTTCCAGAATCACCCCGGACAGGTAATGCCATGCAGGGTTATCGGATTCTCGCTGGAGTGCCTGCTGAAAACACGTCAGAGCTTCGCGTGGACGTTCATGCTGCATCAGACATAAGCCATAGTCGCCCCACGCGCTGGCAGAATCCCGCTGCCTTTCAACGCGTGAGCGAAGATCCTGCAACAGATCGAGCACGGCAGGACTGGCCCCGGGAATACTAACCACAGGAATCTCAGCGGTTGGCACTGAACCGCGATTGAGGAACACCAACGCTGCTGCGATGAGCAGCACTGCAGCCGGCCCCATGATCCAGAGCAGCCTGCGTGACGACGCTGTTCCGATGGCTGCCGGGGAATTCGCAGCAGTATGCGGATTGGCATCCGAGACAGGCTGGACTTCCGCGGAACCTGCCGGATCGGCTTCGTGATGACTCATGGAACCGCTCCCGCGACCGGGGCATCCGAATGCTGTTCTCCCGTACCGCGACGCAGCGTAAGGAACTGATCCACGGCGCCCCCGGGGAACCTTTCAAATCCCGACTGCTCATCCGGCCAGTACACATCCACATGGTTCACCGTGGTTGTCGGACCGAGACCAAAGTGCACGCGAGGATCATGACTGGCCAGGTACCCGGTGCTGGTCAGGACATGGCTGACGAGCTGGACATCACCAGCGTTGACAACAATCCGGGCCCCATAGGCATCGCGATTCCAGCGCGGGTCGATGGCACGCACACTGAGCCAGTGTCCACGGCGTTCCGCGATGTTTTCATACAGCCGCGCTGGCCCGGCCACGTTGGAAATCAGCAGATCGACATCACCATCATTGTCGATATCACCAGCTGCCAGGCCGCGAGAAACCTCCACGGGTTCACAAAACGGATCGTTCATGATCGATTCGAAACGCCCCTCTCCGAGATTGCGGAAAATCTGGTTTCGTTCCGCGTATTCGTCCCAGTGCGTGGTGGCTGCCGCAGGCTGCAGCAGCGGGGCCCGCATGACACGTCCGTTGACTACGGACAGTTCCTGCAGCCCATCCAGGTCAAGATCCTGCGC
>JBDKIW010000408.1:0-4123 GCA_039796955.1 Planctomycetota bacterium | reverse complement strand
GGATATTGCAGCACGGCAAGCATATTGTCACTGAGGGCATCGTCAAGTGGTGCGGAGTGGCGCTGGAAAGCGGTGACGGAGGCGGGTTCTCCGAGGATATGGATGACGAGATCCATGACGTGGCAGCCAAGTTCAAACATGATGCCACCGGAGTACTGAGCGAGTTCGAGTCGATCAGCCGGGGGGACGACTTTGCTGATGACGGTCTGGACATCGAAGATTTGTCCGAGCCAGCCTTGCTTCAGAATGTGGCGAAGCAGTGTGACCCCCGGGTTATAGCGATACATGTAGCCCATTTGCAGGAGCAGATTTTTCTCTGTGGCGGCGGCGAGGATTGCGGAGAACTGAGGGAGCGATTCGCCGGCCGGTTTATCGAGGTGCACATGCTTGCCAGCGGCGATGCAGGCTTCAGCAGCATTGAGGCTGTCGCGGACTCGGGTTTCGACGAGGACGGCATCGAGCCCGGGAAGATTCAGGAGTTGCTCCTGCGACAGGGAGGGCAAATCCCGGAAAGCGGGCAGTGTCCGGGCGCGTTCGCGCAATTGGGGATCGGATTCGACGAAGCCGACGACTTCGTAATCCGGTGAGCTTCGATATACGGACAGTTTGGTGGCGTGAGCATGCCCGACGCCGATCTGACCGATGCGAATTTTGCCGGGTGTGGGGGCCGCGGCGTGGATTGTGGCGGACAATGGGCCGAGACTTGCGAGGGTGGAGGCCAGGAAGGAACGGCGCGGCAGAGACCCGGTGGTCACGGGGATGCTCCGGAAAAGTGGATAGGGGTTTCAGGGCCCGGTTTGACATGACCAGGCACTGGTTTGCCGCTGGGATAGCGAAACGGAGGCCATCCGGAAAATCGGAGTGGTTTTTGCTTGATTTCAGAGACGTGTCAGTCTGTTGAATTCGGGAGGTAAAATCCAGAGCGCACGTTTCGGCGGAGCGAAACGCGACTATTCGAGGGATTTATGTTTCGCCATCGAAGGTGGACGCGGGGCGTTTTTTGGGGAGGCGTAAGTGATTTCGGTGCGGGTTGAAAGGGTGACTGCTATTTGCCGGACTTTCGACGTTTGGGGCCGGCTGAGGACGGTGGGTTTGGTGGATCTTCAAGCAGTGCTGGCAGTGGCAGGTAGTCGACGTCGAGGATCATTTTTTCTGTGAGGGCTTCGCGCAATTCTTTTTCGACAGGAGCGAGTTCGGCCTGACCGCTGAGGTTGTTGAGTTCTGAGGGATCGGTCTGGAGGTCATACAATTCGTAGACGGGGCGGGGAGTTCGGAAGTAGGTATTCTGTAATGCGTCCGGGAGTTGGCTGGCGAGGTTGGCGGTCTGCATGGCCTTCCAGCCCGGATCACCTGCGGAGTCTACGGGGGAGTAGGGGACCCATGGAGTGCAGTTGTAGATCAGCTTGTAGCGATCGCTGCGAACGGCGCGTCCGAGATCGAAGCCGGCACTTGTAATATCCACGCGAACGGGGGCTCTGGATCCATGCGACCCGCGTTCCACGAATACGAATTTGCGGGGTGTGTGAGGTTCACCTTTGAGGAGTGGCAGTTGGTTGAGTCCTGTCATTTCCGGGAGGGCAGGAACCTGTGCGGCGGCGAGCAGTGTGGGTGCGAGATCTTCGCCGCTGATCAGAGCATGGGATTCGGAACCGGGCTTGATGACTCCTGGCCAGCGAATGAGGAGGGGTACATTGGACCCCGGGTCATAGAGGGATCCTTTTCCATGGGGCAGTGCGGCGCCGTTGTCTCCGCAGAAGACGATCAGAGTATTATCGAGCACCTGGCGTTGTTTGAGGACCGCGAGAACTTTGCCGATGGTGCGATCGAGTCGATTGATTTCGGCGAAGTAGTCAGCCAGTTGCTGCCGGAGTTCCGGGAGATCGGGCCAGTGGGGTGGCAGGAGCAGTGACGCCGGATCAGGTCGGAGATCGGGTTCGGCCTTCCATGGATGATGTGGATCACTGAAGCTGGCCCACAGGAAAAAGGGTTTGTCTGCGGGCTTCAGATCGAGGAAGGAATTGATTTGATTCGGGACATCGTCGTCTGCGCAGGTATTCAGGAAATCGACGCGATCATCAAACGACTTCAGATCATTTTTTTCGTAGATCTTTCGGAGCGTCGGGGAAGAGTTGGAGGCGCCATCAAGGTGGAAGCTGCGACCGCAGATACCGGTGAAGTACCCGGCTTCGGAGCGAAGCAGTTCGGGAAAGGAGACTTCGCTGCGAGGCAGTGGGGCCGAAAAGCGGGTCATACGTGCGGCGACGGCGGATTTGCCGGTCATCAGGCAGGCGCGCGAGGGTACGCACTGAGGGGCCCCGGTAAAGAAGCGATGGAACTTCATGCCCTCTGCGGCCAGTTGATCGAGCACAGGCGTCCTGACGCTGGTATTTCCGTAGGTGCTGAGGAAGGGGTAGCTGTGATCGTCACTGAGCAGCAGCAAAAGATTCGGTCTGGTGGGAGGCTGGTCAGCGCTGGCAGTGGGCTTGGTGATGACGAAAAGTGTGCTGAGCACAATCAGGGCAGAGCAGAGGCGGAGAGGGACACTGTTCCATGGTTTTGATTGTGGTTGCATGAGCGTGGTCTTTGTTCTCTGTGTGACCTGAGTGTTCCGGATGAAGGACGTTCCCTGTTCAGGCGAGAATGTCCTGGATGACGTGTCCATGGACATCTGTGAGTCGGAAATTTCGACCGGCGTGATGCCACGTGAGTTGTTCGTGGTCAAATCCCATCAGGTGCAGCATGGTGGCATGAAGGTCGTGGACATGGACGCGGTTTTCGACGGCGCGATAGCCGAATTCGTCGGTGCTGCCCCAGGCCATTCCGCCTTTGACACCGCCGCCCGCCATCCAGACGGAGAAGCCATGATGATTGTGGTCACGACCGGTGGGAGTACCTCCTCCGATCGGCATTTCTACGGCGGGTGTGCGTCCGAATTCGCCGCCGCAGAGCACCAGAGTTTCGTCGAGCAGTCCGCGTTGAGCGAGATCTGTCAGGAAGGCGGCGGTGGGGCCATCGATTTCCTGACCGAGTCGCCGATGTTCACCGGCGATATTACCGTGAGAGTCCCACGGTTGAACATCACCATGGTAGCACTGCACGACGCGTACACCGCGCTCGATCAGGCGTCGTGCAATCAGCAGTTGTCGGCCATGGACAGTCGCCGTGTTATACAGCTCGTGCGTTGTTTTTGACTCGCGGGACAGATCGAGTGCGTCGGTGGCTTCCATCTGCATCCGGTAGGCGAGTTCGAAAGACTGGATGCGTGCTTCCAGTTGCGCATCTTCCTGGCGTGATTGCTGATGTTGACGATTCAGGCGGGACAGCAGGTCGAGTTGCCGGCGCTGATCAGACTGGGGCATGGAAGGGTTCTGGATATTGGCAATGAGTTCAGTGACCGAGGTTTTGCGGGTATCGAGATATGTGCCCTGATAGATACCGGGCAGAAAAGCGCTGCGCCAGTTTGAGGAGTCGGCGACGGGGAGACCTGGGCAGAGTGTGACGAACCCCGGGAGATTCTGGTTTTCGCAACCGAGACCATAGGTGAGCCACGAGCCATAGCTGGGGCGGGACAGGCGTTCGTCGCCGGTATTCATCAGCCGCATGCTTTGCTCATGATTGGGAGTATTGGCATACATCGAGCGAATGACGCAGATCCGGTCGGCGTGCCAGTTGGCAGTCTTCCGGAAGATTTCGCTGCACCACAGACCGCTGTCGCCGTACTGATCGAAGCGGAAGGGAGACGGCAGGGCGACACCGGTCTCGCGTTCGGTGGTGAGGTTGCCGAGGGGCAGTTTTTTGCCGCCCCATCTGGTCAGTTCCGGTTTAGGGTCCCATGTATCGACCTGCGAGGGACCGCCGTTCAGATAGATGTGAACGATGTGTTTTGCGCGGGCCGTGTGCTGGGGGCTGCGAACGGCAAGTGGATTGGTGTCGGTGGGCGCGGCGGGCAGTAGCTGGGGCAGTGCCAGCAGTCCCAAACCGGTGCCAACGGATTGCAGCCACTGACGGCGGGAGGAGGTGAGAGAAGCTGGGAGGGATTGCATAGGTAACTCCGAAGTCGACGGAGGACAGTCGAACCGCTTTATGATGTGCGGAAAGGGCAGGGAACGCCAGTGAAAATCGG
>JBDKIW010000407.1:0-9233 GCA_039796955.1 Planctomycetota bacterium | reverse complement strand
GGCCTTCGCAGAACCTCGTGCGGTGGCCTGCTGGCGATTGAGCGGGTTCCAGAGTGGCTCTGGCCGACTTTATTCCAGCTGGGGTGATTGGTGAGTTCTGGCGGAGCGTCGCGGCGGATTTTCTATGGCGCCTGATGCGGTATCGAGTCTGCCCCCGGGCAGTGTTGTGACTGTGCGGGACCGCCAACACCGCCCGCACTTCATGCTATCCACGGCACGCGTTTTCATTTGGTCAAGGACTTCAGAACCATGGTACGGCTGGATCGGATTTACACCGGGGGTGGAGACACGGGAGAGACCAGTCTGGGCGATGGTCTGCGGGTATCCAAGCTGCATCCACGGATTATTGCCGGCGGGGCCGTCGATGAACTGAATTGTGCCCTTGGAACCGCTCTGGCGGCCAATCCCCCGGAGACGCTGCACACGCTGATCCCGGCCCTGCAGCAGTTTCTGTTTGATCTTGGGGCGGACATTTGTGTACCGCTTCCGGTTGACGACAAGCCGGACCTGCTGCCGCGACGGATCGATGGTCACCACGTCACGCAGCTGGAAGCCCTGATTGACCGATACAATTCCGAGCTGACGGCCCTGAACAGTTTTATTCTTCCCGGTGGCACGCCGTCTGCGGCTGCGCTGCACCTGTCGCGCAGCATTTGCCGCCGGGCGGAACTGGAAGTGCTGCGGCTGGCCTCCAGCGAACTGTTGAACCCCGCGATTCTGATTGCCCTGAATCGACTTTCAGATCTGCTGTTTGTTCTGGCCCGAGTGGCCAACGACAATGGACGCGGTGACATCCTGTGGAAGGCTGGTTCCGGGCTGGATCAGGTCTGACAGGTCGTGTTTCAACCGCCGGCGGATTTCAGCTTCTGGCTGGTGCCTGTCGTGGCTGCGCGATAAATGGCCAGAATGATTTCGACACTCTTCCGACCTTCGGCTCCATCCACCTTTGGACTCCGTCCTTCGGAGATCGCATCCACAAAGTCCTGCAGCTGCAACTGATGACCGACGAAGCTGATGGCTTTGGGATCTGCCGCACCGCCTGAGGTCGCTGAGCCTCCGCCCAGTCGCTGCAGCAGTTCCGCGTCCTCGGGCTGCGGTTCGGCAAATTCCCAGCGCAGGATCGAGTCCTGCTCGATGATCGCGGTACCTCGGCTGCCGTGAATTTCCGTGCGTTTCAGCAGACCCGGCCACGCGGCCGTCGTGGCTTCCATCACGCCGATGGCACCGTTGGCAAACTTCAGGCAGGCGACACCGACATCTTCGACCTCGATACGCTCATGAGCCAGGGTGCCGGTGAAACCCGTAATCTCGCTGACGTCACCCATCAGCCAGGACAGCAGGTCCACGTTGTGAATGGCCTGGTTCATGAAGGCACCGCCGCCGTCCAGAGCCCATGTGCCGCGCCAGCCACCACCGTCGTAATACTCCTGTGTTCGCCACCACTTCACATAGGTGTCGCCCAGAGTCAGGCGTCCGAATCGTCCGCTGTCGATGGCCTGTTTGAGAGCCAGATTTGCGGGACTGAAGCGCGAAGGGAAAATTGTGCAGAGTCGAACACCGGCATCGTCGCAGGCCTGAATGATCTCGTCGCAGCGTTCAAGTGTAATTTCGAGTGGCTTTTCCACGACGACGTGCTTGCCGGCGCGGGCTGCGGCGATAGCCGGATCCCGATGAGCTCCACTGGGCGTGCAGATGGTGACGATCTGCACATCCGGGTCAGCCAGGAGTTGGTCCAGCGAGTCGCATGCCCGACACCCATACTCGGCGGCAAACGCCTGTGCTTTGGACAGGTTCTGGTTAAAGCAGGCCACTATCCGGCCATTGGGCATGGCCTGAATCGCCTTCGCATGGAAGTGAGCGATCATCCCCGTTCCGACGATGGCAAAACCAGTGGTCATGAATTGTGTCCTGATGTCAGCGAAGCAGACTGCTGATGGCAGCAGTTGATGCAGATTGCAGTGGCCGACAGGTCGGTCCACCCGGATTGCTCCGTCTTTTATCGTAAGTCCGCGTGAACGCAAGCGGCATCGCTCCGGAATCGCCGGGGGTAGCCGCCTGACTTCGCCTGGTGTGTCCTGCCGACACCAGACCTGCGGGACAGGTGAAGAATCAATGCAGATGCGCCGGTTCAAGAAATGTAATGCCGTAGGCCAGCAGGATGCCGGCCAGCAATGCCGCCGTCAGTTGCAGCCGATTGTGAGCATGAAATTCCATTTCGGGCAACAGATCGCTGAGTGCAATGCAAAGAAAGATTCCGGCGGAAAAGGCGAGCGCTGCGTCGAGGATGATCTGTTGCAGACCGTCCAGTTGTTGGACGCCAAGGCTGAACAGTATCGCACCGATCGGGCACATGGCGGCAAAACCGAGATTCACTCGAAACCGAGCCCGGGAACTCCAGCCACCTGCCGTCATGAGCGACGTGATGGAAACGGCGTCGAGCGGCTTGTGCAGCAGAATTGCGAGGAAGGTACCGAACCCGAACAGGGAAATGTTTCCCGGTCGTCCGGCTTCGGCGTTGACACTGGCGGCCAGTGCCATGCCATCCAGCAGGGTGTGCAGTGACAGTCCGATTGTGATGCCCATCCAGCTGAGTTCGTGGGCGTGATGGCAATGCGGAGACGTGGACGGCACGGAGATCGGTGCCCCGTGATGTTCGCAGGCATGATCATGATCGTGGTCGTGGTCATGAACAGGTATTGCCGTCAGCTGAGGCAGCAGGTGCCGATGGTCAGCGCAGGGGTCTTCTTTTTCTGTGGAGATTTCAAGAGGGCCGTGGTGATGAAAATGAAAACAGCGAATCAGCAGGAACATGGCCAGAATGCCGGCCATCATCCACCACGCTGCATCGTTGGGGGATTGCGAACCGTGAAGTGAATGCGGCAGCAGGTGAAAAACGGCGATGCCCAGCATCAGACCGCCTACGAAGCTGGTGACCGTCTGTGTTGCGGTGTGGGTGAGGGAAAAGACCGATGGCAGCCAGCCACCGGTCAACGAAGCCAGAACAATCGCGCTGCAGTAACCTGCCAGCAGGATGCCGGACGCGTACAGAGACTGGCGAGCAGGCATTGCCTGCTGGATTGGGGCCGGCGGGGTTGGTACTCCCTGCAGTGAATTCGCCAAGCTCGCCGACTGACTGGCGAACATCGGCGACATCATTAACAGGCCGATCAGCAGGCAACAGGCCATGCGGCCGATGAACAGCCCTGCAGTACGGGCAACCAGGACAGAGTTCATGCAGATTCCAGCGCGTTGCGGAAACCCCACATCGCGTTTGTGTGACAGAGTGCGAGAATTCGCCGGCCGCCTTCAGTCGGAACGCACCGCCGAAGTCGGAAACGGACCACGAATCACCGGGAAGTCTACGCCAAAGCCCCGTCTCAATGCAGCTGTCAGCAGCCTTCCACCACGGAATTTACGAGTGAATTTTCCTCGGCATGCCTGCAGCATGGAATGGCGCACGGATGTTTGTATGCTGTACAAACTTTCCCCCGGGATCAACGCCTCATCGGGACCTCTGACTGTCACTGCCCTGCCCTGCGAAAACCTCCCGTGGCCGTGGCTGGTGGGAAGTCCGCACCACCGGCGTTCATCCACGGACCTGACCTGCTCAAAGCCCTCGCCACCAGGCTGCTGCACTATGCCAACTGAATCTCAATCGTCGTCCTCCGGGCAGTACGTTGATCGTCGCACCGCGGAAGAGATCGCCGCGCCGCCGGTGGCCCCGCTGCAGATCCTGCGGCACATTGGTCCCGGGTTGATCATTGCCGCAAATATTGTCGGCTCCGGCGAACTGATCATGACCACCAAGACGGGCGCTCAGGCCGGGATCGCCCTGCTCTGGCTGATTCTTCTTGGATGCGTTGTCAAAGTGTTTGTGCAGCTGGAGTTCGGACGGTTTGCCATCAGTCACGGAGAAACCACCCTCACGTCTCTCAACCGCGTCCCTGGCCCGCGTTTCCTCGGCATCAACTGGATTGTGGCCTTCTGGGTCATCATGATCTCCACGTCCACCGCGCAGTTGGGGGGCATCGCTGGCGGGGTGGGACAATCCCTGTCGCTGACTCTGCCATTAACCGGAGACTACGCCGAAGCAACTCAATGCCCGTCGGAAAAGGAAGTGCGGGCATGGGCACGCTGGTCCCGGACAAACGCTGCGTCAGAACCCACTGCCGCCACGACAGCCGAGCAGTCGGACACGGCCAAACAGGAACGCGTCATGTCCCGAATTCAGCAGGACCTTGAGGCTCTGGGGGAACGGGGGCAGAAAATCCGCGAACTGGCCCTCGCCGACAAACCGCTGGTCAGCGAGTCGGGCGTCAGTCTCGTGGATCCGCCGACTCGCGACGATCGCATCTGGGCCGTCCTGCTGGGAGGATTGACGTCCGTCGTGCTGTACGTGGGACGCTACAAACTTGTTGAGGTGTTCTCGGTGGCCCTTGTGGTGGCATTTACCTTCATCACGATCGGTAACGTACTTGCCCTGCAACAAACCTCCTATGGGCTTTCCGCGGCGGACTTCCTGCAGGGGCTCAGCTTTGGCCTGCCACCCGGCGACGCGGCTCTGATCACCGCGCTGGCCACTTTTGGGATCATTGGTGTCGGGGCCACAGAACTGATCAGCTACCCCTATTGGTGTATTGAAAAGGGGTACGCAAAGTCCGCCGGGCCACGTGAAGATTCAGCAGCGTGGCTGCAGCGAGCCCAGGGGTGGTTCGGAGTCATGAAATGGGATGCGTTTGCCTCAATGATTGTTTATACCCTCGCGACAGCTGCATTTTACCTGATGGGTGTGTGCGTCCTGCACTCTGAGGGCAGGGATCCGGAAGGCATGCGGATGGTTAGCACACTGTCCCGCAGTTATGTGCCGATTTTCGGGGAATATGCTCGCTGGTTATTTCTCTCCGGAGCATTTGCGGTGTTGTATTCCACCTTCCTTGTGGCTAATGCCGGCAACGCCCGCATGATTGCCGACTTTTTCGGTGTGGTCGGGTTGACCTCGGCAGATCACGAAGGGGAGACTCGGCGACGGCTGGTGCAGTGGATTTCCACACTGCTGCCGCTGGTCTGTGTGGTGGCGTTTATTGCCTTTCCCGAGCCTGTCAAACTGATCAAAATCGCAGGATTGACTCAGGCCCTGATGCTGCCGATGCTTGGTTATGCCGCGATTTATTTCCGCCGAAACGTGACGGATCCGCGTATGCGTCCCGGTCGCCTCTGGGACTTCGCCCTTGGCATCTCCACCGTCGCCTTGCTGATCGCTGCAACATGGGGTGCCTGGAAATCCGCCATGGACCTCCTTCCCAAATAAGTACCTAAAGGTGGAGATTCCCCGCCACCCGATACCCCAGCGAAGAAACGTTCAGAGACCTGCAGAATATACCGTTTCGAAAACGAAAAAAATTTAAAACGTTCATGCTCCAGGGAGGGGAATCCAGATACCCAGAAATGTCCTTGATAGAGAACCCCCGAATTCCTGATATTTGAGACAAGTGGAAGGCACTCCGGGGATCGTAGTCATCCCCGAACGACGCGACTGTTGGGGAGGACCGGTCGATGAGTCTCAAGGTTCGCTTTCGTGGCAGGATTGACGATCTCAGGCTCATTCGAGACTTCGAAGATCGCATCCTGAAGCTGTCATCAGCCTTTGGAAGTCGCGTGTCACTCTGGCGAAGCTCGGCGGACACGGCGGGAAGTCGTTTGATTCGAGGCCTCTTACTTCATCTCAGCCCGGGGCAGTCACCAGTCAGTCTCCTGCTGAACCACGAAGGGCAATTGATTGCCTCGGTGGGACTGAACACGCCTGCGGAGGCCTGCCCGCAATGGCCCCGCTGGTGCACCGTACACACAGCGTCCAGTGGCGTGGATGGGCACGCGGCAGTGGTCGAACTTCTGTCGCTGATGAAAGCACAATGGTTTTCCGACCTGCAGGTTCTTGATCTTTCCGGGTACTGGGAGCATCGGGATCGGCTGCAGCTGGATGCTCATCTGTTGCAACGTGTGCAAACGAGGTTGCCCCTTCCTCGACTCGCGTTGCCGGGGCGCCCGGATGCCGTCGATTATCCGGTGGCTCTGGAATCTGCCCGTCAGGCTGTCGGCGTCTTCTCGGCCCTCGTGGAAAGTGTCGGACGTCGGATCGGACCGGGCCAGCACCTGGTGTCGCCGTTTCGGGATGTCGCGCGGATGTCCTTTGCTGATCGGGTTCGGGACGCTGAAGAGCTGCTGCTTCAGCATCGCATTGAAGAAGATCAGTTGTTGAGGGCGACGGCCGAGGCAATCGCCAGTGGTTTGCACGGCGATGATTCAGCCTCGGCCAATGCGCACGATGCCACATCAGCGCAGAGCGCGGAACAGCGTCGACAGCATGATACCGCGTGGAACGAGGACACTGCTGCTGGCGATACCGGCAAGTGTCCAGCGAGTCAACCGCTCAACGACGGCGAGCCCCTGCATGGTCGTGCTGATTCAAGTCACGTAAAGTCAGCAGACGATGAGACACCCGGGGCAGCTGGAAGCGAAACACCCCTGCAGGAAGACGCACTGGCCCTGTCGATGGATGCCCTGCAGTCACTCAGGTCGGAATTGTGTCTTCATGGATTTTCAACAGTGCTGCAGACCGCATTACTGGATCTGGTGGGGAGCCTTGGAAGAGGCGAGCCGATTGCACGGGGGCAGGCCCGTGACGGTCGCGAACTCTGTGATGCTATTGTTCACTTGAGACAATCACTTCGGGCCACCTGCTTCGCGGAAGGTGCTGTTTCCGGCTTGTTTGGAGAAGGAAAAATCAGCCTCGTCACTGCGGCCCGCTGGCATTCCCGGCTGCAGCGAATCTACCACGAAACACAGCGACTACTGACACGAGCCTGGTCCCGAGGCCGCCGTGCTGCCTGATCGCAAACGGTGAAGAGTTCAGGTCACTTCGGTTGCAACTGGCTCAAACGCAAACGCTGTTGCACCACCACGGTGCCCCGCTCGTCACAAATCTGCAGCCGAATGACCGGATCTGCTTCCGCCCAGTCCACCAGTATGTTGCCATAGTTCGTGTCAAAATAAGTCAGGCCGATCCGGTACGGGTTGATCTCATTCGCAAATCGCGTCCCCGCTCCCGTGCGATTGCCGCTGGGCTGGTTCAGGCTGCTGCTGGTGACTTCAAACAGGGGATAACCGATACTTCCTTCCCCACGATCGTCCAACGCGGCTAACTCGGCCAAATGCCGGTCGCCACTGATCAGCACCACACCATTGGCGGCCGTCGTCCGCAGCAGTGTCAGCAACCGCTGGCGTTCCCGCGGAAAGTTGCCCCACATCTCCCAGCCATGCTGATCAGAAAGCACCTGAAAACTGGATCCAATCACCCGCAATTCCGCCGGAACCCGCAATTGCTCTTCCAGCCATTTCCATTGACGCTCGCCCAGAATCGTCACATCCGGGTCCGTATTGGGAATGTACTTTCCACGATATCCCTCACCCGGTTCGCGGACGGCAAAACCCTGTTTCAACGGACTGCGAAAATATCGTGTGTCCAGCAGAATCACCTGTACGCGTTTCCCGGGTGGTCCGTAGACCTGCGACCAGTAAATCCCTTCCTGCTGTCGCCGCGGATCGTCCGCCGCTACCTCAAGAAAATCCAGAAACACCTGCTGCGACTCGCGTCGCATACTGTAGTCCGCGCCCCCATCGTCCTGCCCATAGTCGTGATCATCCCACGTCGCTGCCACCCTGCAGTCCCGACGAAGTGCCGCAAATCCTGGTTGGTCCCGGAATTGCCTGTACTTGCTCCGCAACACCTCCATATCCTTCGTGTCGCCGTAGATGTTGTCACCCAGCAGAATCAGCAACTCCGGACGCCCCTGCCGGATGGCGTCCCAGATCGGCTGAGGCTGATCCTGCTTCGCACAGGACCCAAACGTGATTCTGCTCAGCACAGGCTCCTGGCCCCGAAGCGCGGGGCCCATCAGCAGCAGTCCAGCAAACGCCAGGGCCGTGACAGCGCCAAACCTGATCCGAAACTGCCGTCTTCCGCTGTCCTTGCTGCTCATCACGCCGTCTGACCTTTCTGTTTCTCTGATTCCAACTTGAATCACGCTCACAATCCGCCAGTCACCGGCAGTGACTTTTCAGCCGATCTGAACTGTGAAACAATAGGCACCGCGGGCAGCAGTTTCAGGTTCACCTCAGTGAACGGCCGCCGCCCTCCCGTTCGGATCTTCGCACTCGTTCTGAAAAATACAATGGTGAACACCGCCGCGCCGTCACGCCTTCTGCTGGCCATCGAATCTTCCTGTGATGAAACCGCGGCAGCCGTCGTTCGCGAGGACGGTTGTGTCCTGTCCAGCATCGTGGCGTCCCAGCACGAGTTTCATCTGGAATGGGGCGGAGTTGTCCCTGAAATCGCTTCACGCGCCCACGTTCAACGCATCCTGCCCGTGATTCAGGCCGCTCTCAAGGCCGCTGACTGCACCACCGCACAACTTGCGGCCGTCGCTGTGACCACCGAACCCGGCCTGGTGGGCTCGCTGCTGGTCGGTCTGACAGCCGCAAAAACCATCGCCATGGGGCTTGGAATTCCACTGGTGACCGTCAATCACGTCGAAGCCCATATCTATGCCTGCGGTATGGGACGACCGGATTCCATTTACCCGTGCGTCGGTTTTGTCGTCAGCGGTGGTCATACCAATCTCTATGACTGCCGTTCTGCGTCCGAGTGTCAGCTCATCGGTGGTACCACGGATGACGCCGCAGGAGAAGCCTTCGATAAGGTGGCCCGGATTCTCGGTCTGCCCTATCCCGGTGGTCCGTCCGTCCAGAAGGCGGCCCTCGCAGGCGATCCCCGACGCTTCAAAATGCCCCGCCCGCTGCTCAACAGTGGTCGTCTCGATTTCAGCTTTTCAGGCCTGAAAACGGCCGTCCTCTATGCGGCTCGCGGCGTGCCCGGCCCCGCTCAACTGGCCGAAACGCCACCGGATCGCGTGGCCGACCTCGCCGCCGCGTTTCAGGCCGCCGCTGTCGATGTCCTTGTTGAAAAATGTCGCCTCGCTCTGCAGCAGCTGCAGTACAGGCGATTGTGCGTCGGGGGCGGAGTTGCCGCGAATCAGGCTTTCAGAAACCAACTGACGGCGATGGCCACTCGACTGAAAATTGATCTGCAGATCGCACCCATGGAACTCTGTACCGACAACGCCGCGATGGCCGCGATCGCCTGGGAGCATCTGGCCGCCGGTCGCATCGCCAGCCTC
>JBDKIW010000406.1:0-4241 GCA_039796955.1 Planctomycetota bacterium | reverse complement strand
CGACGACTTGGAGTTCAGATTGTGGTTTTTGTAGGCCGCCCGCAGTGTCTTTTCGCTGCGGATGACGTAGCTGGCGTCGGTCAGGTCTTTTTCAGCCATGACCGAACGGACACGTGCGTCACCAGCACGATGGATGACCTGCACCATCACTTCGGCACGGTACTGCGGCACTTCACGCTGCAACAGCATGTAGCCAACACCGCAGCCCAGCAGAGAAAACAGGATGATGAATGCTTTTCGACGCCGCAAAAACCCAAGCAGATCAAGGCCCGGATTGTTTTCCTCGCCCTGCGGCAGGACAACCTGTCCTTCAATCGAATTTGACACGTGCTCTACTCCGTAAAGATCCGACGCCCCTGTGAACGACTCACGTGACGCCCCGGAAGATCAATTCCATTTTGCAAAAGAAACTCAGAATATCCACCAGAGAATTCGGGAATTTTCGAATTGACGGTGCTGTCTTCACTTCCCGGAATTCTACGTTGTTGCAACTACTGAGAAACACACACAGTGCGGGCCGTTCGACCGTGCACTTTGCCCCGACAACCCCTACCACCGTTACGGCCGGCCTGATCCCCGGGGTGTGCTCCGGAAATGTTGTCCGCGCCAGACCGGTGCACGCCGGACTAGGCACAAATCGACCCAGCCTGCCACCGGAAAACGAGGTCATGCGACATAACTCAACGCTGGAACTTACAGGCCATTTCAGTTTCGTCAAAAGTCCCCCCCGGAAGTTGCCACCGTTTTCCCAGCCGGCTCGCTTTGCGCCACGAGATTTCCCGCAGTTCACCTATCTGCACTAATCCCACTTCTTCATGCAGTCCCTACGCCTTGTCCCCTGCAAAAGCTTCGTTGCATTTTTAACGGAATTTTTATGTTTTCGATGAAGATTCATGGCGGCCGCAGAGCACGCCAGTGGGTTGCCGCTGACGCTCAGATCCAGGGAACGGGGCGTGGTCCTGGCCATGTGCGGAGACTGAAGCCGAGGATGACGAATCATCTGGTTGTTCACAATGTTGTGGATGAAACAAATGTAGCGGACGTGGCGATTGGGGAGGGTGCGGGCATTTGTCAGTTGCGGCGCGACTGGGATTCGTTCTATAAAGGCTGCGTGAAAACAGGGTGCGACTGGGCTGCAGATGTGCCGTTCAGCCAACCTCGAACAGCCGACGCATCTCCATGAATTGTTGAGTCATCCCCGGATCAGGCCATCCCGGATAGCTTCGCATGAGCTCAGCCATAGTCGCATCGCCAAAGCCCCCCGGAACACCAAAGCCTTCCGCTACCGCAGAGATTTCGCGGCCCGTGGCCGGCCTGCTGGTGGTGCTGGCTATGCTGAGTCCGGGAATTCCAATTGTCATCGAAACTGTCCGACGTGCTGCCAACGAGACGGCAGCAACAACTCAGTCCCCAACGATCCCCGATCTGCTGGCGAAAACACTGACAGGTTTCCCGAACTTTGAGGGTGCCGGATTATCTCAGTTGCAGTCGTTCAGTCGCCAGTGGGATCAGAGTGTAAGGCAGCTGGAACGTAGTCTCGAAGAGACCGCACTGCTGAACCCACGCTCACTCGCCGGAGTCAGGGGGTTGCTGGTCTCGATGGGTCTGCGCAGTCTGGGAAATGTGGATATTGCCAGCCTCCACAATTCCCCCGGTCCCCGAACCCTGTTTTTTCGACCAGACATCCTGCATTTGACGGGGCCCGGGTTCCTTGCCCCGGACGCATTGGCGCGACGGACCGGACATCCGGGTTCGCCGGACGACGGGACAGAATGGGTGGCACAGCCCGATCCTCGCCTCGCAATTCTGGACTTCGCGAAACAACTCAAACACCGCGGCATCGACCTGATTGTCATGCCAACTCCCAGCAAAGCGGCTTTCACGACTTCGTGGACGTCCGGGGCAACTGGAACAAATTCAGCCGGGAGTCCGGATGTTCTCAGAAATGCTTCGCTCCGTCAGTTCGTCGACGAATTAAGAGCGGCAGGAGTGACCGTGTTCGACGTGGCCGATTCACTGCAGAAACCGGGGAACCAGCGACCGGCTCAGCCATTGTACCTGCAGACGGACACTCATTGGACACCGCTGGCGGTGCAGGCAGCAGCGGAGGAATTGGCCGAACTGATTCGCATGCGTCATTCGTTCGAGGGAAGCCAGCAGCAGTGGCAGCGAGATCCGCCGAAACAGGTGCTCAATACAGGCGATCTGGCTCAACTACTGCAGCTGCCGGACTCCACTGGCTGGAATCGACCGGAAGAAACAAGTGTGCAGCCAGTGCGGCGCATACCGTCGGCAAAGGATCCTGCCGAGACAGCAGCCCCGGTTCTGCTGCTGGGAGACAGTTTCACGAATATCTATGACAGTGAAGAGCTGGGCTGGGGAACCGACGCAGGGCTCGCGGATCAGTTGGCCTGCGAACTGCAGGTCAGTGTGCAGGCCATCGCAGTCAATGGTGGCGGCGCCAGTGCAGCGCGGCAGAGACTTTTCCGGGATCTGGCCAGCGGCCGGTGGTCTCTGACCCACTGCCGAGTCGTGATCTGGCAGTTTGCTGAACGGGAATTGTCCGAGGGGAACTGGCCGTTGCTGATGATTCCAGAAGAACGGCGCCCGCTGTCACCCGCAACGGTGGAGACCAGCAACGAAGAATGGCTGTCTCTTCGCGGGCGGGTGCGAGCCGCAACAACCGTCCGTACCCCGCGGCAACTGCCCTACCCGGACGCCATCATCTGCGTGCACATGGATGACGTGACGACTTCCGGCACCGCGGTGCCGGGCGGCGAAGCGTTGGTCTACACGTGGGGCGTCCGCAACCGCGAGGTCGTGGCGGGCTCAATTTTCCAGCCGGGCCAGACCGTGAATCTGAATGTGCAGGCGTGGGATCAGGTCCGCACTCGTTACGAGCGATTTCAACGGATTGAACTGGACGATCCCGAGTTTCGACTGGTGGATCTGCCCATCTACTGGCTGGAGTCTCCCTGACCCGGAGTTCAGTCGATGGGGACTTATGGTTTTGCAGGCGGCCAGGCCTCCATGCAGCAGAGTACACGCAGAGGAGCGAAGAACGATGGGGATGCGGTGGCTGAGAAGAGGCCGAAAACACGGGCGAGCGTTCGGGCTGTCGGACAGCTGGCCAGTGGTGAGGACTCGGCCCGGACAAACTGGCTACCGAGTTGGCCTGATGCTGATCGTATTGACAGGAGCGTTGGCTGACGGTCCCAGTGTGGCCGGGCAGGACACCGACACGCGGCCAGCGCCACCGGCGTGGCTGGCGCAGGGAATTCGGACCGCGCAGCAGAACAACTCGACCGTGGTGCAGGGACAGGATGGCTGGCTGTATCCGGCTTCGGAACTGAGGGCATTGAGTGTCGGCAGATTCTGGGGCCCGGACGCGGCGGCCGTCAGCCGCGCGGCAAAACCGGAATCGGCAGATCCCCTGGCCGCTATTCTCGACTTTCAGCAGCAGTTGAATCGAGCCGGCCTGCAGTTGATTGTGTTGCCCGTCCCGGCAAAATCGGTGATTTACCCGGAACCATTGGCTCAGGCTGATGGCCCGATCCGCTGGTCGGATTCGGTATCGGCGGAGGGTTCACGGCTGGATCGATGGCAGCGGGAATTCTACGACGTTCTGCAACAAGCCGGGGTAGATGTGCTGGACCTCGTTCCTCAGTTTCAGAAAGAGCGTCTCGGGGCTGGCGGTCTGCTGTACTGTCGGACAGATTCGCACTGGACGCCACGGGGAGCTCGACTGGCAGCCGATGCAGTCAGTGAAAAAATTGGAAACGCCGATTGGCTGCGTCAGATGGTGCGACACGAGTCTGTCATACGCGAAGGAACACTCAAAGTGCGGGGAGATCTGGCGGACCTGCAGCCTGGCGTACCGTCTGAGTCGGAATCTGTGCCGGTGATGTCGGTCACGACCGCAGCAGGACAGCCGGTTTCCGCGGTTGACAGGAGCAGTCCCGTCGTCGTGCTGGGCGACAGCCATACGTTGATTTTCCACGACCCGGAAATGTTCGGCAGTGCCTCCGGTTTTGTCGATTTTCTGTCACAGGGACTGGGGATTCCCGTGGATCTCGTGGGAGTGCGAGGATCCGGAGCCACGACGACGCGGATTGAACTGTTGCGGCGGCGGGACCGTATGGCTGGGAAGCGGGTCGTGATCTGGTGCTTTTCCTTTCGTGAGTTCACGGAATCAGAGACGGGCTGGCGCAAGGTTCCCGTGATTCCGCTACAATGACCCG
>JBDKIW010000405.1:0-14038 GCA_039796955.1 Planctomycetota bacterium | reverse complement strand
TGAAATACTGCGGGGCAGGGTATCTGCTGTGGCTTGGGATTGGACTGCTTCGCACCAGTGCAGGGTCAGCAGGGACCGACGGTGTATCGGGGCCCCTGCAGCCGGAATTATCAGCACGCGGTTATTTTCTGAAAGGGCTGCTGGCCAACGCGGTGAACCCCAAAGTTGCTTTGTTTTTCACAGCATTTTTGCCCCCCTTTGTCAATGAATCTGCCGGGAATGAGGAATGGCAACTGGCGCTGCTGGGGCTAGTGTTTACCTGCCTTGCGGTACTGGTATTCGGGCTGCTGGGCTTTTTTTCAGGGCGGATTTCCCAGGGGCTCAGATCCCATCCTCGGGCAGTCTGGTGGCTGGACCGCATGACGGGGTTGGTATTTCTCTGGCTGAGCATGCTGATGCTGATTCCGGAACGTTGAGACTGGCCGGGAATGCTCATGGGGGCCTCAGAGACCAGCGGGCACCAGCGGCGTTCAGAAAACATTCGATCATAGTCGTGAAACGGTCTATGATTCACGGTGAGCCGGACACATGGCATGCGGTCATCGATGATGTCCGGTGGGTGTGCTGGAATCACGCAGGGTAAAAGCAATCAGGAACACAGGGAGAAGCAGATGGCTGAACAATTGGATTCGATGCATCACGTGGCAATTGAAGTTCGGGACATTGCCGAATCGGTGGACTGGTATAGGGCGGAGTTTCGCTGTGAGATTGCCTATCAGGACGCCACGTGGGCCTTTTTGAAATTTGCCAACCTGCATCTGGCACTTGTCCTGCCGGGGCATCATCCCCCGCACATTGCCTTCGTCTCTGCGAAGGCGACAACGCATCCGGGATTGAAACCTCACCGCGACGGGACGCGTTCAGTTTACATCAGTGACGTATCCGGCAACTCGGTCGAACTTATGGACCCCACAAGCCTCGGCTAGTCAGACGATGTTTGATGCCGTGAGTTGATGGTAGCTCCGACATGAGTAGACTCCCTCCATGAAGGCGCGTCACCAGCCAGCACCAGGCAGCGCCTGATGAATGGGAGTGCGATCAGGCTATTCGTCACAAATCACTGGATTGGAATCGTCGACGACATCTGTCGGGCAGGCCATGTCGCTTCGTTGTGTGGGCTCGGGGAATGAAGCGAAGGTTCGGCAGGATGATAAACGGAGGGCCTGAAACACATCTTTGCACTCCCGGAGTGCGCCCCGGTCTAGGGACCACCCGGCCATTCGACAACCCCTCACAGGAGATACGGACCGTACCGACGAAACCCGCCCACGTCACCGTCGTTGGAAGAATCCAGTCCTGAGCAATTCAGATGAGGGCTGATTACACATAACCGGAGAAAGGCAAAGGATCGGGCCAAAGTCGGCCCCGAGCTTTAGACGGTTGATTGGCTTCCCACGAGGTTAAGTTAAGACAATCGCCCTGGTGCCAGAGCGCGTCGAAAACACATGTGTCGCGGAAGCGGCGATTGCCAATCAGGTGCGAAAATAAGAGAATTCGTCGTAAGCGTAATCGCGGACGAATGGAAGGACCAACCGCATCTGTCGGACTTTGTTTTCCGTGACGTTCGGTGCAGAACAGTCGGCAGTCGATTCCAGTGGGGTGGGCGTGATGTCTGGTGATGGAATGTTGCAAGCTGCCAGCGTTGGGGCTGAGGCTGGGGTAGCGGCGCTGGCCGCTGAATTGGCAGAGCTTGTGCTGCAGGCGGCCGGTGAGCGAGAGCGATTTATGGTGGCGATTGCTGGTGCTCCTGGGGCTGGCAAGTCGACCATTTCCGCGGCTCTGGTGAAACGTTTTGCTGCGCGGGGTGAACGGGCCATTGTCGTGCCGATGGATGGATTTCATTTTGACGATGTGGTTCTGAATCAACGAGGGCATCGCTCGCGGAAGGGCGCTGCGTTTACGTTTGACTGTGCGGGGTTTGAGGTGCTGTTGAAGCGCATTCGGCAGCGAGAGTCAGAGATCGCGATCCCGGTGTTTGATCGGGATTATGAGTTTGCGCGGGCGGGTGCAGCAATCGTGGACGCCGAAGCACGAATTGTGCTTGTCGAAGGGAACTATCTGTTGTTGCGTGAGCATCCGTGGTGTCGGCTGCATGAGTTGTTTGATTACCGCGTGTTTCTGGAGGTGCCGACAGAGGAGTTGAAGCGGAGATTACGGCAGAGAATACAGTCGCACGGTCACAGTGCTGAGTTTGCGGAGCAGTGGCTGGCTGGTAATGATCTGTTGAATATCGAGCATGTGCTGAGTGGTAGTGGTGTGGCCGATCTGCGTCTGCCGGGATGATTTCGAGGGGGACAGCGTAATGTCAACATTGAAGATTTGGGGGGTGCTGGCGGGGCTTTGTGCAGGGATGGTGTCACTGCTGCAAACTGTTGCGGGGACGGCAGCAGAGCCTCCGAATGTGGTCCTTGTGATGGCGGATGATCAGGGCTGGGGCGATACCGGTTACAACGGGCATCCGCAGCTGAAGACTCCGCACCTTGATGCGATGGCGGCAGCCGGACTGAGACTGGATCGATTTTACACAGCGCATTTCAACTGTTCGCCGACACGGGCCAGCATCATGACGGGGCGGCATCCTCATCGGATGGGGACGTTTTCACCAGGGCGTCCGATTCGGGCGGAGGAACTGACAGTGGCTCAGGTGCTGCAGGGGGCGGGATACGCAACCGGGCATTTCGGCAAGTGGCATCTGAACGGCCGGAACGGAGAGCGCAACACGAAGACGCTTCCGGGAAGGGCTATTCTCGCTGAGGATCCGCTGTCTCCGGGGAAACTGGGATTTGACGAGTGGGTATCAGCGGACAACTTCTTTGATCTGGATCCGGTGCTGGGCCGCAAGGGTGTGCCTGAGAAGTTTCAGGGAGATGGTTCTGACGTGACGATGGGCGAGGCGTTGAAGTTCATTCGTCGGCAGGTAGAAGCGGGCAAGCCGTTTCTGGCGGTGATCTGGTTTGGAAATCCGCACGTGCCGCATGAGGCACTGCCGGCGGATCGGCAGTTGTACGCCGGATTGTCGGACGACCTGCAGAACTATTACGGCGAGATTACCGGGATTGACCGCAACGTGGGTCGACTACGGTCGGCTCTGCGTGAACTGAACGCCGCTGAAAACACTTTGCTGTGCTACTGCAGTGACAACGGGGGTGCGGCGGGGCCGCGTTCGACTGGGAATCTGCGGGGTTCCAAGGGAACTCTCTGGGAAGGTGGACTGCGGGTGCCTGGACTGATTGAGTGGCCGTCGCGAATTCGCAGTCCGGCAGTGGTTGACCTGCCGTGTTCCACGCTGGATCTGTATCCCACAATCCTGGCAGCGACGGGGGTGGCTGCGAAGAGTCAGATTGAGCCCCTGGATGGGGTCAGTCTGCTGCCGCTGCTGGAAGGACGGATGGAGACAAGGGGGAAAGCAATTCCATTTGTCGCAATGATCAACACGGAAGATTCGCACGCGGCGTTACTGGACTGGCCGTGGAAGCTGCACACGAATCCTCGATCCGGCAATGGAAAGAAGCAGCGGGCCGACACCGGGGCAGTGGAAGCAGTGATGCTGTTTCATGTGCAGTCAGATCCTCGGGAAACGACCAATCTGGCCGCATCTGAGCCGGAGCGCGTGGCAAAGATGAGTGAAGCGTTGCTGGACTGGAAGCGATCGGTGAAGCGAAGTCTGACCGGGGCCGACTATCCAGCGTCCGCCGGCAGGTGAGTGTTCAATGGACGACTCTCTGCAGATGGCGTCACTCACCCCAACACTGAATGCCAGCCTGAGCTTCGTGCTGCGGCGACCATCATGGTGGCTCTCCGTGCTCCGCAGATTAAGCCTTGAAGCGATAGGGTGCGAGGGACACCCCATCTACGAAGACCTTCGTTTTCAAGCCACTCAGACTTCCGGCGCTTGCCTCCGGCTGCGTGAATCGCGATATTTCGCGAATGCTGCGGGCCTTCCTGCGGCCATGTTTTCTGATCTGATCACGGGGGTATTGGTAGGAAATCTGCGGGGAGTTTTCCGGCTCTGAGTGTTCCTCTGACTTATCCGGGCAGATCAGGTTGGTTGACAGGCGGGACTGGTGGGCGATTGACTCAGACAAACCAGCCGGCCTCTGTGGCACGCTGCGGCGGAACGCAGTCGCTTCAGGCGGGTCACTGCAGATTGTCAGCAGCGACGCTCACCGGACTGATTTTGAAATGCACTGGGCAAGTCCAGGGAAATCAGGCTCGCGGTGTGCTGTTTTCCGCGGATTCCCGGATTTATCGCAGTTTCCTCGGCACTTTTGTACGTCATTTCGGTTTCTCGCTTGGGCGTGTCTGAAAGGTTTTCTCGTCGGTTGTGTATGCGTCCGGCGGGCAACGCGACAAAGTGAATAAGGCGGTTGGTTCAGCAGGAGACGAAACAGGATGTCAACGCGTAGAGGGAAAACTGAGCGGCGAGAGTTGCTGCGTGCGGCCGCAGTCGCAGGATGTCTGTATTCGGTTCCTGGACTGTTTGCGGAAGAATTAGCCACCCCGTCGATGACGGAGGGGCCGTTCTACCCCGATAAGTTACCCCTGGACACAGACAATGACCTGTTGATTCTGAATGATTCGCTGACCCCCGCCGTCGGGGAGATCACCTACCTGAGTGGCCGTGTTCTGAGTGCAGCGGGCGAACCGATGCGCAATGCGTTTGTGGAGATCTGGCAGGTTGATCATCTGGGATCTTATCTGCACACCAACGGTCGAGTGGAAAAGGGTGTGGATACCAACTTCCAGGGTTACGGTCGTTTTCTGACCAACTCGAACGGTGAGTATTTCTTCCGGACGATTAAGCCCGTTCGGTATCAGGCAGGCAGTACGTATCGGGCTCCACATATTCACGTGGCGGTCAGTCGGAATGGCCAGCGCCTGCTGACGACCCAGATGCTGATTGCCGGAGATCCGGACAACGATCAGGACGGGGTGCTTCGAGGACTGCGGGACCCCAAAGTGCGGGAGCGTGTTTTGGTCCCCTTCAAACCACTGGAAGGCTCAAAACTGGGCGAATTGACGGCGCACTTTGAGATCGTTCTGGGTGTCACTCCTGAGGACGATGACGGAACAGTGCGAGGAGGGATTTCAAAACCGGACCGTCGCCGGGGCTGACGGAACTTCACAACGTGTTCTGCGCGGCCACCTGAAAAACGGGAAGCTGCTCTATACAGAAAAAATCACAGGGTAATCTGAGAGCGACCTCGTGATCGCTCGGTAACGCGGTCAACCAAAGCAGGATTCAGGGAGCGAACAACGATGATTTTCAAGCGAACCATCTGGCAGTGGATTGTGTGCAGCGGACTGGCGATGCAACTGGCCGCCAGCGTCACTCAGGGCTCCGACTGGCTGCGATTTCGCGGGCCGAACGGAACTGGCATCAGCCCGGATCAGGAACCCTTACCGAGCAGCTTTGGAGAAAATGAAAACCTGCAATGGAAAACGCCGCTGCCGGGCGCGGGCGTGTCCTGTCCGATCGTTGTGGGTGACCGGGTGTTCGTCACTTGTTACTCAGGATATGGGCTGGACCGTCAGTCACCGGGTGAGATGAGTGCATTGAAGCGACATATGGTCTGCATCAACCGGGCAGACGGGAAGGTGTTGTGGGAGCAAACGGTCGACGCGGTGCTTCCGGAAGACGAGTACTCTGGCATGGGTGTTCCGGAACACGGTTACGCGTCGCACACACCGGTCTCGGACGGCACACATGTGTTTGGATTTTTCGGGAAATCCGGAGTGTACGCATGGGATCTGGAAGGGAAGCAGATCTGGCATCAGGAAGTGGGCAAGGGTTCCGATGACCGAGCCTGGGGATCCTCCTCCAGTCCGATTCTGGCGGGCAGCGTGTTGATTGTCCCGGCGGGCGCCGAGGCGCGTGCCGTGATCGGACTTGAAGCGGCGACAGGGCGAGAATTGTGGAAAGCAGAAGGCGACGGATTGGGCAATGTCTGGGGCACACCGGCCCTGAGTGTGATTGACGAAAAGCGAACGGACGTGGTTTTGGGTGCGCCGTATGAAATCTGGGGGCTGAACCCTGAAACGGGTAAACTGCGTTGGTACTGCAGTGCCATGGAAACCGACCAGTTCAACTCCAGCGTGCTGATTGACGGCGCGATGATTTACGCCGTTGAGGGGCGGGGCGGCGGTTCCATCGCGATTCGTGCGGGCGGAAAGGGAGACGTCACAGCCAGCAACATTGCCTGGACAGGAAATGACAGCAATCGCTTTTCGACTCCGCTTCTGTACGAGGGGCGTTTGTACCTGATCTCCGGGGGAACAGTGAAGTGCGTCAACGCCCAGGATGGTCGTGAGGTTTATCAGGCACGACTGCAGGGTGGCGGCGATGCAGCCGGCGGAGGAGCACCTGGCAGCAATGGGCAACCGCCGGGAGGTGGTCGAGGCCGGGGTGGATTTGGTGGTGGTCGAGGCGGCTCGGACTATGCGTCACCAGTCCTGGGGGACGGCAAGATTTACTACGTCGCTCGGGGTGGTGACATTCATGTGTTGAAGCCCGGAGACAAGCTGGAGAAACTCTCCACGAACCGGTTGACGGCAGAACAGGAAGACTTCAGTGCAACACCTGCCATCAGCAGCGGCCAGATCTTTTTTCGATCTAACCGCCACCTTTACTGTGTCTCGGGGAAATGAAACCGCCAATTTGCGGCAGAACGCCAGCGACAGGCCGAACGGGCCTGTCGTTTTTTTACGGTTGCCCAGGGGGATGAATCGATCAAATTCTGCAGGGGAGGGCATTGCACCCTGAAATCTGCTGCCTGCAGCTTCGCGAAACCGTTCATTGTCTTGACAATATTCGTCGAAACGTGGATGCTGTTTCCATGACTTCATCATTGCGGGACAAAACAACACGTCGGTTTGATTCACCGGAGCAGGAGGCCTTCCTCAACCTCTGGCGGACCTACGATTGTCTGAAAGCGCTGGAGGAGCAGGTCTTCGGTGGTTACCAGTTGTCGGCTCAACAGTATAATGCCCTGCGACTGCTCCGTTCAGTATTTCCAGGCTCAATGCAGACTCTGGCTCTCGGAAAACGCTTGATTTCCCGAGGTCCGGACACTACGCGGATGCTGGACCGTCTGGAACAGCGTCAACTGGTTGTTCGGGCGCGACGCAGCGAGAATCGTCGAGTGGTGGAGATTGCGATTACCTCGGAAGGGCTGGCGCTGCTCGATCGAATGGCGGATGATGTCAGGCGGATGCATCAGCAGCAGCTGGGGCATCTGTCGGCGTCAGAGTTGCAGGCGTTTACAGAATTGCTGAAACGAGTTCGGGAACCACACGAGGATTCAAGTTGTGACTGGCTGACTGGTTGAACGAAAATGGCGTGGCCTTTCGAACACCTGAAGGCTGTGGACAATTCTGGATCGACGGACTCGCAACAAACGAAAACCATCATCTCGGCCGTGAAGAGTGGACCCGGCGGTGTGTTCTCGGATACCATAAAATTAACGACACATTTTCTAATGGCCTCCCGTTGGTGTTTGGAGGCATTTGTCAGAGACGTTGCCAGCAGCGTTTCAGGGGGAGTGAGGACAATGAGAAATAACCTGGCAGTAATCCTCGGAGGAATGTTGCTCAGTACGGCAGCATTTGCAGAGGACTGGGCGCATTGGCGTGGTCCGAACAACGACGGTCATTCGTTCGAAACGGATGTCCCTGAGAAGTGGTCGCCGAAAGGGGAAAACCTTTTGTGGCGAAAAGAAGAATTTGCCTCGCGAGCGACACCGGTCATCATGAATGACCGTGTGTACGTCGTTTGTCGTGCGTTCCCCGAGACGACTCAGGAAGGTGAAAAGACCGTTTGCGTGGACGCGAAGACCGGAGAATTGATCTGGGAAAGCGTTCACAACATCTACCTTTCAGATGCTCCTGCTGAGCGTGTCGGCTGGTCCAGTGTTGTTGGGGATCCACAGACTGACACAGTCTTCGTTCTGGGGCTGGGTTGTGTGTTTCAGTGCCTCGATGGAAAAACCGGTAAAGTCGTCTGGGAACATTCCATGAGCGAAGAGTTCGGAATGTTGTCGACGTATGGCGGACGAACCAATTTCCCGGTCGTCTTTGAGGACCTCGTGATCATCAGCGGTGTGACGACGGGTTGGGGCGAAACGGCCGTTCCTGCACATCGGCTGATTGCCCTCGATAAAAAGACTGGCGTCCCGCGATGGTTGATCAGTACTCGAGTTCGTCCCGAGGATACAACCTACACGACACCGGTGTTTACGACTTTTCGCGGGCAGGCAGCGATGGTTTTCAGCGCTGCTGATGGTGCGATCTACGCCATTCAGCCTCGCACAGGCAGGACCATTTGGAAGTATCAGGCATCCACCCGTGGAATCAACTCCACACCGGTGGTTGACGAAAACGGCATCGTTTACGGTGGGCATGCAGAACAGAACTCCAGTGACACCACGATTCTGGGAGCGGTCTTTGCCTTCGACGGCAATGTCGAGGGCGAGATTACTGAAGACAAGTTACTGTGGAAGATTCCGAAGCGTGCATTGGGACGCAGCTCGCTGGTGAAGCTGGAAGACCGCATTTATTTCCTCGAAGACGGTGCTCAGCTGGTCGTTCTGGACGCCAAAACCGGTGCTCAGGTTGCCCAGAAAAAGCTGGGGCGAATCATGTTCGGCAGCCCGATTGTGGCAAATGGAAAGATCTACATCGCTGAGAACACCGGTCGATTCTATGTGCTGAAACCCACCGAGAAGGGGGTTGAAACAGTCAGTGAAGCACGGCTGGCTCAGGGAGAAGAAGTCTTCGGTTCGCCTGCAATTTCAAATGGTCGGTTGGTCTTCCCATCGATCGAGGCGTTGTACTGCATCGGCAAAGCAGACGCCCCCGTCACGAAACCAGGTAAAACCAACATCAGTCGTGAGACAAAGTCAAACGACAGCACGGTGACCCAGCTCGTACTCAGCCCCACGGAAGTGATGCTGAAACCCGGCCAGAAGTTGCCGTTGCAGGTTCTGGGTTACAACAAAGCAGGGCAGCTGGTGGGGCCGGTTAAGACCGCAAAGATCGCCGTGGAAGGCGGCGGCACCGTCGGCAGCGATCAGGTCTACGTCGCCCCGAAAGAGGGCATCAGTGGTGTAACCCTCACGGCCACCTCCGGGGAATTGACCGGCAAGGCGCGACTACGGGTGATTCCGGAATTGCCATGGAAGTTTGACTTCGCCACCGAGAAAGTTCCTGCGGTGTGGATTGGCGCAGATTACCGACACAAGCCAGCACCTCTGGATGGTGAGCTGGGATTGGTCAAGATCAGCACTATTCCCAAGGGAACACGCAGTCAGGCATGGATGGGTTGGACCGACCTGCATGACTACACGATTCAGGCTGATTTCAAGGCCACGAAGAAGGGTGATCGCCTGCCGGACATGGGGCTGATCAATCAGCGCTACACCCTCGACCTGCAGGGGGCACAGCGGTTGCAGATTCGATCATGGACTGCACGACTGGAACTGCGTTTTGCAAAGACCATGAATTTTGAGTGGCAGGCAGACACCTGGTACAGCATGAAGTTTCAAAGTCGCACAGAGGGCAACAAGGTGACTCTCAGCGGCAAGGTGTGGCCGCGAGGATCAAAGGAGCCGAGTGCCTGGCAGATCGAGGCCACTGATGATGTTCCCAATCTGAAAGGCAGCCCCGGGCTGTTTGGAAATGCAACAGATGCGGAATTCTTTATTGATAATGTTCAGGTAACCCCCAATAAGTAATCTGTTTGATCGTTCACCAGGCAACTCGATACACCCGAGCCACAGGGCTGCTGTGACCAGGTACGAGAGGCATTCAAGGAAAACATTACGATGCTGAAAATCCGACACTCAATCGTCGCGGGCGTACTTGCTGCTGCGGCGGCACTTCCGAACGGTCTGCAGGTGCAGGCTGAGGACCCAACCAGGCTGGCCCTCGAAAAAATCTCGAAGATGGACGTTGGTGCGAAGGACTGGCCGCAGTGGGGCGGTAGTTACTCACGCAACAACACGCCTGAGGGCAAAAACATTCCTGTCAAATGGGATGTGGAGAGCGGTGAGAACGTGGTCTGGTCGATGCCGCTGGGGTCAGAAACCTACGGCAATCCGGTCGTGGCCAACGGCAAGGTCTACATCGGAACCAATAACGGCAACGGCTATATCAAGCGTTACCCCAGCTCCGTAGACCTCGGTTGCCTCGTCTGTTTCGACGAAAAGACGGGCGATTTTCTGTGGCAGCACAGCAACGAGAAACTTCCCACGGGCCGCGTTCATGACTGGCCACATCAGGGAATCTGCTGTTCGCCTTATGTCGATGGTCAACGCGCGTGGTACGTCAGTAGCCGCGGTCAGGTTGTCTGCCTTGACACAGAGGGATTTCGTGACGGACAGAATGACAGTCCGTTCGTGGATGAAAAGCTGACCGATGAAACAGAAGCGGACATCATCTGGGTCGTCGACATGATGAAGGATCTGAACGTCTCCCAGCACAATATGTGCAGCTGCTCAGTGACGTCGGTGGGCAACCTGCTGTTTGTCATCACCGGAAACGGTGTGGATGAAAGCCATATTGCGATTCCCGAAGAACGAGCCCCCAGCTTTATCTGCCTGAACCGGAACTCCGGCGAAGTGCTATGGACAGACAGCTCTCCCGGTGCCAATGTGCTGCATGGACAGTGGTCGTCGCCGGCCTACGGTGTCTTCAATGGTGTTGCTCAGGTGATCGCAGGCGGCGGTGACGGCTACCTGTATGGATTCGCAGCTGAGGGTAAGGACGGTAAGGCCGACCTTCTGTGGAAGTTTGACTGCAACCCCAAGGATTCCATCTACCTGCTCGGTGGTCGTGCTACCCGCAATCATCTGATTGCCACACCGGTCGTTTATGACGGGCTGGTTTATGTCGGGGTCGGCGAGGACCCTGAGCATGGCGAAGGTCAGGGGCACCTGTGGTGCATTGATCCCAACAAGCGAGGTGATGTCAGCCCGACTCTGGTCTATAACTCCAAAGACCCCAAAACACCGATCGCTCACAAACGTCTGCAGGCGCTGGTCGAAAAAGAAGGCGACTTTGAACGCGAAAATCCGAACTCAGCAGCCGTCTGGCACTACACCGGGGCCGACTCCAGCGTCTTCGAAACCACGATGCACCGCACGTGTGGAACGGTCTCCATTAAAAACGAACTGCTGTTTGTCGCAGACTTCAGCGGTCTGGTGCATTGCCTTGATGTCAAAACCGGCAAGCCACACTGGACGTATGATATGTTCGCTGCAAGCTGGGCGTCGCCGCTGATTGTTGAAGACAAAGTCTACATCGGTGACGAAGACGGCGACATTTCCATCTTCCGCCTCGCGAAGGAAATGGAACTCATTGGCGAAGTCAACATGGGATCGTCGGTCTACACCACTCCTGTCATTGCCAACGATACCATGTTCATCGCCAACCGAAATCGCGTCTTTGCAATCCGCGAGGGCGCGCAGAGTGAGCCCGGTAAATAAGCTCTGGTCATTGCTGCAAAGCAGGTGCTGACAGCACAAGTCACCAAACGCTGCGACTCATTCGGGTCGCAGCGTTTTTTTTGCCCATAACCGGCCGTGTCGAGATTCCATGGGCTCGCTTCTGACGCGTCGAAAACAGCGGGGCCCGCGTTACTGCCAATATGCATATGGAATTCAACATTGGCCTGTATTTCATCATCGGACCAGTTCACATGGACCTTCGCCTGCCGCCCCTCGCATCAAATCAGGGGCGATTCTGCCGCGCAAAAGCAATCCGGGCAGAAAATGCCGAACGAATTTGCTGAGTCAGACGGAGCAGGGGAGACGGCCAACAAGGGGCGGGATATCCAGCGATATCCGCGTTGAACCCGGATCGTTGAAACTCATAGACTCATTTCCCGGCGCTGGCCCTTCCTCGACCTCGCTGAAAGGCCGCTGGAGGGAACTGGTCGATGACCGATTCTGCGTCCCGGCAGGCCTCGTGCAATGCAGGCTGTGGATTTCGGAGCAATCCCGTTTGCCGTTGTCGGCCTGCAGAAGTTGCATTGTGCTGCTGCTACGAATCAACTTTTGTTCACAACCTGGACGAACCTGATGAAGCTGCCCTCTCTGTGCTCACTTCTATTGGCTGTACTGACTGTCGGTTGCACATCCACCAGCACGTCCAATACAGCACGAACAGCCAAGGAGCAGATGCTGGTCTCCAACGCTATTGACCAGTCTCTGGACAAGGTCGACTTTTCGCCCGTGTCCGGTCAGAAAGTCTTTCTGGACGACAAGTACCTTGACTGTGTGGACAAGGGCTATGTCATGGGGTCATTGCGACATCGGCTGTTACGTGCGGGTGCAAACGTCGTGGCAACGGCTGAAGAATCAGACGTCATCCTTGAACCGCGCAGCGGCGGAGTCGGCACAGATACGACAGACAGCTTTATCGGAATACCTGAGATCACACTGCCGGGCATGATGACCTTTCCGGAGATCCGTTTCAGTCAGAAAAAATCCCAGTTTGCTTACGCCAAAATCGGCCTCGTACTTTACGACGCCAAATCCCGTTCCGTCCTTGGTGACGGCGGTATCTCCATGGCTCAGGCCAGCGACAGCAATACCTTTGTACTGGGAATTGGACCCTGGACAGGTGGTACATTGAAGCGGGATCTCGCAACAGCCCAGCGGCTTCCGCACGGGATGGGCATCACCCGACTGCCTGACCGGGTTACTTTTTCTCCACCATCCGGTAACAGCAGCCTGCGGTATGCCAGTGACGGAAAGCCCGCCACCGAGTCCGACCTGTGAAACCGGCGTTGAGTGCGAGCGTCCGTGTTGTACTACCGACTCGCGTGACTTGAGGCGAAAAACGCGGTCCAGCAGGACGAGGATTCCACGCAGCACCATCCTGCCAGCGCTGTCGCATCCTGACCTCCAGAGGCTGGTGACTGCAGCAAGTTGAACCGTGTTATGCGCCATACCTGCTGCAACGGCCCGATGAAGCACCAGCACTACAGGCTCTGAAGATACCGATTGAGATCCGCGAGGTCCTGATCTGAGCAGTCTTTGAGCAGGCCTTCCGGCATCAGCGAGTTTCGTTGCTGAGATTTGGAGTCAATGTCTGCTGCTTCGACGCGATAAGTCCTGTGCTCCGCGTCTCTGAGCAGCAAACCATCGATGGACTCATAGACGATGAGGCCGGACAGAATTTTCCCGGATTTTGTTTCTATCGAAGTTGTCTGATAGCGAGCGGAAATGTCGCGATTGGGATCCACGATCGCGGCAAACAGGTCATTACGCGAGAATCGACGTGCGACTCCGGTCAGATCCGGTCCTAAAGCTCTGCGACCACCATGGCAGCGTGCACAGCTGAGTTTTTCGAATAGTTTCTGCCCCCGTACCTGATCGCCGGAATCCCACGCCACACTGTTCAGTGAGGCGAGCAGTTTCAACGCCTGCTCTGACGTATTCACCGGACGATAATCAGGATAACGGCTCTCCAGCCATTGCTGCCACGCCTGCATTGACTCTGGCTGCGGCTGATATCCGGTTTCTCCAAAAACGAACTTCAGAGTCTGTTCGGTGTTGTTCTGCAGGATACGCATCGCCAGTTCCCGCAGTTGAAATTCGCGTTTATCGTTGATCAGACGCCGAGCGGTTCCGAGGAGCTGATAAAGCTCTGCCGGCTCCCGTGTACGAGGCAGTGACTTCAGAGCATTCAGACAGGCTTCAACGGCATTCAACTGTGGAGATTCCAGTCCCGCCACGAATACCGGGCGATCAGCTGGTGAGGGAGTCTCAGCCAGAACCATCAACACGGCATCACGTACTGACAGATTTGAGAGCTGATTCCGCAGCAACTGCCGATGATCCGGATTGTCTGACTCACCAATCACAAACACCACATCACTACTCCATTGATAATCCGGATCCTCAGCGACAGCATTCACAATTCCCGTAATCGCCTGCGGGATCAGAGCTTCCGGAACTTTGCTGAGAAACAGCACATGACCTGGCTGGCCGAACCCCGGCTGACTCGGGATCAGTGACGGGAGTGCCGGATCAAC
>JBDKIW010000404.1:0-6587 GCA_039796955.1 Planctomycetota bacterium | reverse complement strand
CTGCGTGCCGGCATTCATTGTTTGTAAGTCTAACGAATGTCGGCAAATCAGGAAACAACGGGTGAAGACAGGCAGATTGTGGCTTTGGTGCATTCTGCAACATCACCCCTGATGGGGTAGTATGTATATTACAGAGTGCGTTATTGTGTTCCCCGAGAATTCACCGGTTTTTCGACGGGAGCGGCGCGGAATTCGGCGGCTGTTTCCGAAATGCACGGCATGAGGCGTTTTGTCAACACGCGGTGCAGCAAATGATGCCGTCACAGGGTATTGAACGATGCGCAGCCGTCTGATGTCGTGAGTCTGGCGATGCCTGACACCACCAAGGCTGCAAAGCGGCCCGCCATCCACCCGACTCAATCCCAGCGAAAAATTCGCAGAGCGACGACAAATGTGCCCACGGCCCACAGTCCCATCAGTCCCAGTTCCGGACCGAGCTGCAGGAGGCTGACGCCTTCCTGCATCACCTGCCGCAGCGAGGAAATGACGGGAGTCAGTGGCAGAATGCGGATGAGTGGCTGCACCAGTGCCGGAAAGCGTTCGGAGGAAAAGAAGATGCCGGAGCCGATCCACATGGGCACCATAGCGAGGTTCATCAACCCGGCGACGGCTTCCAGAGTACGGGCTCGACTGGCGATCAGCAGTCCGATGGCAGCGAACTCAAGTGCTCCGAGGATCACGATCACGGCAATGGCGGCATAGCCACCATGACTGGTGACGCCGAACATCAGTCGTGCCAGAATCAGAATCACAATGATCTCGGGAATCATGAAGACCATGCGACTGGCCATCATCGCGGCGACGAAATGCGGCTTCTTCATTGGCGTTCCGAGGAAGCGTTTCAGCACCTGTCGAATCCGCATGTCCACGATGGCATAGCCGACGCCCCAGATGCCTCCGCCCAGCAGGCCCATGCCGATCAGGCCGGGAACCAGAAAGTCGATGTAGCGGCTGCCAGGTTCGATGAGTGTTACGTCGGTGGTGGTCACGGGGTCCTGACGTCCGGCGGCTTTCTGCAGGGCATCATTCACGAGATCGCGGGCGCTGACACTTCCCGGCCGCGTGGGGTCCCAGGCAAATTGCCATTCTGTTCGCCCTTCGTTCTGCAGGGCCGTGACGATCAGTTCGGTCTTTCCTGAACGCATCAGGCGACGGCATTCCGCTTCTGTCCCTCTGGAAATCCGAAAGGCCGGATCTTTGCCCAGAGCGGCTTCGGCAGCCTCGGCTCCGGGGCCATCCTGAATGGTGACGGCCACGGAACGCACGGGTTCACTGCGAAAGGCCAGGCCGAGGGCCAGCATCATCACCAGTGGAAACACGTAGGACCAGAAGACGGCTTCCGGGGTGCGGATGAATTCGCGGAATCGTGCAATGAACAACTGCACGAGTGGATGCATCAGGAATGCGGATTTCATCGAACACCTCCTTCGCCATCGTTCAGGCCTCGTCCGGCATAGTGCACAAAGACGTCTTCCAGAGTTGCCTGGCGGGTTGTCAGGGACGTCAGTTGCAGGCCCTGCTGTGTGATCAGGGACAGGAGTGCCGGGATGGCCACGTGTGGTTCGCGGACTGACAGGCAGCGGTGATCGCTTTCTCTGCGGACACCAATGACTCCAGGCAATCCACTGCCAAAATCTTCCGGAAGGTTCTGATCACCGCTGACGGCGAAGACAATCACGTGTTCGGCCCCCAGAGCGGCGATCAGCCGTTTGGGCGTATCGATTGCGAGAATCTGGCCGCGGTCGAAAATCGCTACACGATCACACAGACGTTCGGCTTCGTCCATGTAGTGGGTCGTGAGCAGGACGGTGCCGCCGGCCTGACGGAATTCGGTAATGATGCGCCACAGGTCACGGCGTGACTGCGGATCCAGGCCGGTGGTGGGTTCGTCCAGAAACAGAAGTCTGGGGTTGCCGACCAGTGCCGTGGCGACAGCCACGCGTTGTTTCTGGCCACCGGACAGCGTCTTGATGCGGGCGTGAGCCTTCTCACGCAGGGACACTTTGTCAATGGCCTGCCATGGGTCAAGTCCGGCGTGGTAGAAGCTGCGGAACAGCGTGAGTGTTTCAAGCACGGTCAGCTTTTCTGAGAGCCGTGTTTCCTGCAGCGAAATACCGATCTGCTGGCGAATGCGATCGGCGTCGGAATTCCAGCTCAGCCCCAGAATCCGGGCCTCACCACTGGTGGCAGCGAGCAAGCCTTCACAGATTTCGATTGTGGTAGTTTTACCGGCACCATTGGGGCCCAGTACGCCGAAGCAGGTGCCCTGCTCCACCACCAGATCGATGCCGCGAACCGCTTCTACCGGGGGATTGCCGGGCCATGTGCGGGTCAGCCCACGGCACTCAATCGCATAGGTCATGCAACTATCCTGTTCTGTTCACTGTGCGGGCGGAAGCGGCATCAACGGTGATTCCGGATCAGTGCCTTTCCGTCGACACGGCCGGCCGGCAATGGCGAATGTATCGACATGGTGACCGGGTACTCGTTGGAATGGCGGAATTTGATCGACGGGATCCTGCAGGGAATCAATCTCGCCGATTCTTCCGGGGGATTGTGAGCCCGCCAGGCAGGAATTCAATCCGCTGAGGCCCCTCAGAATGCCAATTTCCGTGAAACAACAGCAGACGTCGATGATCGGCGAACGCTGGTTGGACAGTTGAACTCGCTGACGAACTGATGGTTGGCATGGGGGGGCGGCTGGGGTGAGGTTTTCGGTTTTCGGTTTTCAGTTTTCAGGGAGAAGGGGTTGTTGAATTGCGAGTTTTGGGGGTGGAGCTGTTCCCTGGGTTGGGCGGGGGGAATAGAATCGAGGTGTCAGTTGTGGGCGAGAGACTTGTCGCTGGCGGTTGGTGTTTGCGAAGTCTCCGTCTTTGCTGCCGTTTGGGGCCCTGTTCCATGAATGCTCGTGTGTGTCTGAGTCTTGCGGCTGTTTCCGGATTTGTGGCGGTGCTGCTGGGGGCCTTTGGTGCCCATGGGCTGAATGACACAAAGTTCCTCGAAAACAAATACGCCGACATGGCACCAAAGACCGTGGCGGGATTTTCAGTCCCGGCAAGTTTCAAGTACTTTCGTGATTTTGAAACGGCCGTGGATTATCAGCTCACCCACACCGCGGCGTTGCTGGCGTGCGGGTTGCTGATGCTGCACAGGCCTTCGCGTGTGCTGACTGTCGCAGCCTGGTGTTTTCTTGGCGGCATCATCTGCTTTTCCGGGGCGCTCTATCTGCTGGTGATGGCCGGGCCGCGGTGGGCCGGGATTCCCTGGGGCGCTATTGCGCCCATCGGGGGGACTCTGCAACTGGCCGGCTGGCTGGCTCTGGCGATCGCCTGCCTGCGATTGCCTGCAACCGCGACGGGCTCGCAGAGCAAATGAATCTGCGCAGCGGAAGAGCACGGGGGAGCGGGCTGTCAGCAGGTTCAGACGTTTGACGGTGGCCGGACGTGTATGACAACTGTACGCGGTGCCGTCGCGGACCTGTCGAATCCGGGCCTGCAGCAGCACCGCTGGCTGTTCCAGTGAATCGTCAGGTGGAACCCAGTTGTCGGGACCGAGTCGTGGCGGCTTCGACAGCATTGATCAATGCAGCACGGACAGCGCCGGATTCCAGAGCATGCAGCCCGGCGATGGTTGTTCCACCGGGGCTGGTCACGGCGTCCTTCAGTGCTGCGGGGTGCTGGGTACCGTTCAGCACCATTTCAGCAGCGCCCAGCAGGGTTTGTGCGGCAAGGCGAGTGGCGACGGGACGGGGCAAACCCATTTTCACGCCGCCATCGCTGAGTGCTTCGATGATCTGAAACACATAAGCAGGTCCACTGCCGGACAGCCCGGTGACCGCATCCAGCAGAGGTTCGCTGACGGATTCGACCAGTCCCACGGTGGCCAGTAGTGAGGTGACCAGTTTCTGGTCGTCTGGGTTTGAGGATTTCATAGCGACACCACTGGCACCTCGACCGATCAGGCATGGTGTGTTGGGCATGACACGGGCCAGTCGCGTGCCGGAGCCAAGTCCAGCTTCGAGGCGCGCCAGAGTGATGCCAGCGGCGACGGAAATCACGAGGGGCGCGTGGGACAGCAGCGGTGCCAGTTCCTGCAGGACATCAGCCATCATTTGTGGCTTGACGGCGAGGATCACGACGGAGGCCTGCGGCACAACTGCGGCCATCGATGCGGCGACGTGGCAGCCGGCACCAGCGGCCTGCTGAAAACCGGCTCGGGCTGTTTCGGAGGGATCGCAGCCGGCAATCTGATCTGGTCGGAGCAGTGAGCGGGTAAAGCCGGCGGCCAGAGCGGTTGCCATCTGGCCGGTGCCTACAAATGCCACGCGAAGCTGAGCCGTCTCCATGGTTGGTTTCACACGCTTTCAGAAGAACGAACGGACCACTATGACTTTCTGAATCCACGAAGCAGGGTACCGGAAAAGAGGCTGCAACGCGAGTCTGCTGTCGAGCAGTCCGAGCAGGAGGACTCCGGGAATGTCCGGCAGCGGAATCCAGTGCCGTGATGAACTTGTGTGGCGGAATGCTGTGCCTTGGCGAACTCTGCGATCAGGTTTGATGTGTGGGGCGGCACTCATCAGGAGCGCAGCAGAAAGCCCGGCGTCTGGACGACCAGAGCCGGGCTTTGCGAATTCAGAGCCTGAATTGGTCTGCGGGGCGGGACTGTTCAGCAGGAGAACAACCCCTTCGCAGCCCGTGTCGGGCACTCACTTGTTGTTGGCGGTGACGCCTGGCCAGTCGTCGGTGCGGAAGGGTGTCAGCGGCAATCCGGCACCGCTGAACATGTTGCAGACGGGATTGTCGGCCCATGCGTAGCGAACGGCGACGGGGTTGGTGACCTTCGGGCTGGAAACTTCCACGCGGCCATCCTGCAGGATGCGGGCATCGGCCCAGACGAACTTGCGGTCTTCGCCGGCGATGGCGAACCCCACGGGGTTACCGACATCGAAGGGACGCCAGCCGCCGTCGGTGTGATTGAATGACAGGACGATTTTTTCGCCCTGCTTTTCCATGGACTTGTACTGTGGGCTATGGAAGGGAACCTGAACACCGTACTCGTTGGCCAGCGCCCAGCGTGCCAGGCGTCGGCCGACATCGACCTTGTTCTTCGGGTGAATGTCCTTGCCTTCACCGATGTCGATGATGACAGCTTCTCCGGTGTGAGAGAGTGTGGACATGGTCATGGTTTGTGCTTCGCGCAGTTCGGCCCAGTCGCTTTCGACCGGTTCTGCCTGCTCGGCCTTGAAATCCGCCAGCTGGACCCAGTAGAACGGGAAGTCGCCCTGACCCCATTCCTTGCGCCAGTTGGAGATCATGGTGGGGAACAGTTCGCGGTACTGATAAGCGCGGCTGGCATTGCTTTCGCCCTGATACCAGATGGCTCCGCGGATGGTGTAGCCCAGGTGTGATTTCAGGACGCCGTTGTAGATGTTGGCCGGTCGAGCATTGCCGGACATCTGTCGCTTCAGACCTTCCAGGGTTTTCTTCTGGTCTTCGGAAAGGTCCTTTCCGGCGGACAATTCGGCATACTGCTTTTCCATGGCCTGCCAGCGTTCCAGCAGGGGCTTGAAGTTTTCGTTTGCGGCCAGCACATCACGGTTGACCCAGGCTTCGCAGGCTGATCCGCCCCAGGCATTGTTGATCATGCCGATGGGCACGTCGATGGTCTGGTGCAGTTGTCGGGCGAAGAAATAGCCCACGGCGGAGAAACCGCCCACGTTTTCGGGGGTGCAAACCATCCACGAGCGATCGTGCGTCAGAATGGGTTCCTGAGTTCCCACCTGCGGAAAGTTGATCATGCGGATGTTGGGGAATTTGGCGGCCAGCTTTTCGAGATCGGGGTCGTTGGACGCATTGACCGACCACTGCATGTTGGACTGACCGGAACAGATCCAGACTTCACCGACGAGGACATCCTGGAGGGTGCGGGTTTCGTCAGCGCGGATGGTCAGGACATGGGGACCGCCGGCAGGGAGTTCCGGCAGGGACACATCGAAACGTCCTTCGGCATTGGCCTTTCCGGACACGGACTTGCCACCCATTTCCACGGTGACATCCTGGCCCGGGTTGGTCCAGCCCCAGACGCGAATGGGCATTTTCTGTTGGACGACCATGTGGTCACTGAAGATATTCGGCAGCTTCAGGGCAGCCTGAGCTGTGTTGGCGGTCAGCAGCAGAGCGACGGCCAGCAGGGAACGACAGATCACGGGTGGGATCTCCTTTCAGGAACGGCGGGACAGCTGCGTTCACGGTCGTCAGTTGACGCAGAACGTGGGTGCGGCCGCGAGCAGCGGAAAACGGAACAGGCAGGGAATTAGAACAACTGCCAGAGGTTTTTGCATGCCAGTGGGGAGAAAAGGTGGTTTTCGCGATGTTTGGCGACGCGGGGTGGTGGCGTTATTCCGAGCCCGCAGGAATGCCGAGCGGGGGCATCCGGGCGGCTCGGCCGTGGACTGGTGGCCGTGATGTGTGCCGAGTTGTTCAGGGGAAGGATCATGCCAGTTCTGCATTCAGACCTTTGGGAATTCAGCGGTCTGAGTTGAAGGAAACCGGCCTGGAATTGCAATTCAACGGGCTGAGTTCATACTT
>JBDKIW010000403.1:0-6951 GCA_039796955.1 Planctomycetota bacterium | reverse complement strand
TGAAGGAGGAAGGCGGAAGGAGGAATGAGAAGAACGCTGAGATTCATCCTTCATCCCTCAGCCTTCAGCCTTCTCTCCCTCATCCTTCATCCCTCAGCCTTCAGCCTTCTCTCCCTCAGCCTTCCCCTAAGGGCTGAGGCAAGCTGGATGGCTGGAATGCGAAAAGGTTTGCGGCGGCGCTGCAGGCTCCTCCCAAAAGCACCGAACGAAGCCAATTGGTGGGGCGGCTGGTCGAGACAATCTTTCCGGCGTTTCGCGGGATTGCACAGGGCAAAGATGAAGCGTATGTCGATCTGGATGAGGGACTGGCGATTATCAGCGAGCATGCACGGTCGCTGGGATATGATGGGCTGATTTTGTTCCTCGACGAACTGATTCTCTGGCTGGCCACCCATTCGGGAGACCTGCACTTTGTGCAGAAAGAGGGGAACAAGCTGGCCAAGCTTGTGGAATCCCGGCGTTCTGAACGGCCTGTGCCAATCATCAGCTTTGTCGCGCGACAGCGGGATCTGCGGGACCTGATCGGCGAGGGCGTGGCTGGCCTGCAGCAGCTCAATTTTTCCGACGTCCTGTCGCACTGGGAAGGCCGGTTCCACACCATCACGCTGGAAGACCGCAACCTGCCCGTCATTGCTCAGAAACGTGTCCTGCGGCCCAGAAACGATGCCTGTCGTGCCGAACTGGATCTGGCGTTCGAACAAACGGCGAAGATCCGTCAGGAGAGCATGGAAGTGTTGCTGACCCGGGATGCGGACCGGGCCATGTTTCGCCAGGTGTATCCTTTCAGCCCGGCTTTGATTCAGGCCCTGGTCGCAGTGTCCAGTGCGCTGCAGCGTGAGCGAACAGCGCTAAAGATCATGCTGCAGCTGCTGGTCAATCGCCGTGAGACGCTGCGTCTGGGGGACGTGATCCCGCTCGGAGATCTGTGGGATGTCGTGGCGCATGGCGACGAAGCCTTTACAGACGTCATGCGAATTCGCTTCGAGAATGCGAGGAAGCTGTATCAGAATAAGCTGCGTCCCATGCTGGAACAGCAGCACGAACTGGACTTCGAACAGGCTGTTCAGCAGGCCACCGCGGATGCGGAGATGGCGGCGAAGCTGGCTCGATTTGAAAATGATGATCGACTGATCAAGAGCCTGCTGCTGTCCACACTGGTCCAGGGAGTGGACGTGCTGAAGAACATGAACTGCGTCAAGCTGGCAGCGCTCAACCATGGAACGATTCGTTCCCGCATTCCGGGTCGCGAGCACCAGGCGGTGGCGCAAAAGCTGCGAACGTGGGCCGGGGTCTGCGGCGAGATTCGTGTCGAAGGGGATCCGTCAAATCCGTTTGTTTCACTGGAACTGGAAGGAGTTGACACGGAGGGTCTGATTGAAGCGGCTCGAGTATTCGACAATCCCGGCAATCGGCAGTCCCGAATTCGCGGAATCCTGTTTCAGTCGATGGGAATCGACGATCCGGACCAGATGTACCTGAATTACAGTTTTCTGTGGCGTGGTACCCGGCGCAACTGCAATGTTTTGTTCACGAATGTCCGCACGTTACCCGACGAATCTCTGCGGTCGAATGACGAATGGAAACTGGTGCTGGATTTTCCGTTCGACCAGGAAGGTCACACGCCGATTGAAGACCTCGATCGGCTGAACAAGTTCCGTGACCGCAACGAGGCTCAGAAAACACTGGTGTGGCTGCCGGCCTTTTTCTCCGCCAGAACCAAAGCTGAGCTGGGCAAGCTGGTGATTATTGACCACCTGCTGCGGGGCAGCAATCTGGATCAATACGCGCGGCACCTGTCGCTGCAGGACCGTGAAACAGCCAGATTGTTGTTGAGGAATCAGCAAAACGCCCTGCAGACTCGACTGACTCAGATTGTCGAAGCGGCGTATGCACTGCGAGGCGAACCGACTCCGGGTTCCCTGGACAGTGCCTACGATATGTCGGAGGTCCACTTCCAGTCTCTGTACCCGTCGCTGCAGCTGCAGCGACCCGTGGGAGCGAGGCTGAGCGAAGCCGTCGAGCATCTGCTTGATCAGGCACTGGCCCATCAGTACCCCAGGCATCCGAAATTCGGTCAGGAGGTGAAATCCGGAGCCGACATGAAACAGGTGCTCGCCGCCTGTCAGGAGGCCGCCAGGACTCAGGACGGCCGCTTGATTATTGAAGACAAGTCGCTGCGTCCAAAGATGCGGAACATCTGCAATCCGCTGGAGCTGGGCCAGATGCACGAGACCCCCTTCGTGCTGGGAACATTCTGGAAATCCCACTTCAACAAGCTCCTGCAGCAGTCCGGGCAGCCGCATCCGACGGTGGCCGACCTGCGTCGCTGGATGGATCAGCCGGAAGAACGGGGACTGCCGACGGTGATTCAGAATCTGCTGATTCTGGTGTACGCAGATCAGACGAATCGCTCGTTTGTGCAGCACGAACGGAACTACCCTGTGTCGCTGGACGACCTGCCAGCAGATGTGCAGCTCGTCGAACAGCGATTGCCGGACGAAAAGGACTGGCAGACGGCCGTTCACCGAGTTTCAGAGATTTTCGGCATCGCCGTTTCCAGACTGTTGAATGCCGGCAATCTGGCTTTTCTGGAACAAAAGGTGCGCGAAACCGTGTCCGGTCTGAAAGCGGACTGTGACAGCCTTCCCGATCGTGTGCAGCTGGTTCTGAAGAATCTCGGGTTGTCGGATGGCGAGCTGGAGCAGGCGGATCGGCTGAGAACAGCCCGTGCCACGCGACGGCTGCTGAAGGAAATTCAGGGGCGGGATGCCACGGCCCTGGTCACCGCCATTGCGGTTGCACCCGTGGAGACCTCCGGTCCCGCGATGGCTCGCAGTTTCAAATCCGCCACAGCCGTCATGGAATGTCTGCGGAACACGAAATGGGACTTGTTCAGTGCGGTGTCGCGGCTGCAGGACGACAGACGCACGCAGGCAGACCTGCTGCTGGGCGAAATTCGCGAGATTCTGAAGGCCGACGAGTTGGCGATCGCCGGGGCTGGAGGTCTCGGGATGCGTTTGTCTCAGGCTGAGAATCAGGCGATCGCTCTGCTGACCCCACCCAGGCCGATCGTTGCAGCGGTGCCGGCAGCGGCAGCAGTAGTGCCACCACCACCGCTGCCACCAGTGCCGTCGACGGATACGCGGACGCAAAAACAGAAGTCAGAGAAATGGAAGCAGGTGGCGACGGCAGCGCATGCACGCCTGCAGCATGGCGAATCGCTGACCGAAGTGCGAAAGATCCTGGCAGAGCTTGAGCGAAATCCACAGCTGAGGTTGTCGATCAACTGGAGTCTGGAGGAGGTCGATGAGTAACGGGCGTCAGCCGGCACAGACAAATCGCGGGGAGTCCACGGATCGTGGGAGAGTCCACGAAAAACACGAAAGACACGAAAATTAAGGAAGTGTCTCTCTGCATTGCGGCTCACCGCAGATCTTATCCATCAGTCCCATCAGTCCCATCGGTCCCATCACTCTACCGGTTCACTGTGATCGCTTATGGCAACACTTTCTTCAGCTCAGATTCGGTCGATTGTGGAAGAACGCTGGCAGCGGGATGTTTCTGCGCTGGCGGTTGGTCTGCATGTCGCTCCGGCGATTGATGGTCCGGCGGAGGTGGAGTTTGACTTTGGCCGGGCTCGGGTCGTGCGGGCGGACACGGTTTTCGAGTTCCGTGAAGCTCTGCTGGCTGCCGAAAAGGACCAGCAGCGACTGGTGTTGCTGACCGGTCTGCAGCAGAACGAACTTGGACACGACGTGGTCGGTCGCCTGGTTCGCAGCCGTTTGTTTCCGATCGATCACTGGGCCAGCCTGTGCTCCCTGTTCCGTGCTCGACAACTGGATCGAGCGGTGCTGGATCCGGCCGTCGTGAGGGCGCTGGTTGAGCATGCTCCGCCTGACGGCTATCCACCGGTTTCGACGGGTGTCCTTGATGCCGGAACAGTCTGGCGAGCGGTCTGTCGGCATGTGTTTGACATGGGCGAGAGCGAACCGGAGTTGTTGTCGGTGTTGCTGTTGTGGGCGACGACAGAATCGGGCAGCCGCCGGTATCAGGCGGCCTCCCCGGAAATCCGGGACAGTCTGGGAAGACGGCTGCAACAAACAGTGGGCGAAACAGCGGCCTCGGTTCTGCGGTTTGTCGAGCATGGGTTCTCTGCGGATGCGCTGGCGATTGCCATTGCCTGTCAGGTTGTCTTCGGCAGTGACGAGGAATCAACGCTGGACGCCTGCGCCGGACGACTGGAGCGTTTTCACGGCAACGTGCCCTTGTCGCGTGCTTTGGGCAGGGCTTTGGGAAAAGCGGCGGCTCAGGCGATCAGTGATCTGGATCGACTGGAGGATCCCCGTCTGACGCAGCCCCATCTGCAGCGGGCGGATGAGTTGCTGAAACAACTGATCTGTGACGACCATGTGCACCGCAGTTCGCTGACTCGCTGGTCCTTTGATCAGCGGCTGGAGCGACTGGGGGAGGCTGTTGGCGAATTCCTGAACAATCGATCGTCGGCAGCACTCGCGGTGTGTGAGTCGCGGCTGAAGGATGTCCTGTCGCACCGATTTGCCGGTCTGACGCGGAATCGTGACCAGGTTGTGCGGGCCGAGATGTCCGTGCGTCTGCTGCGCTGGCTGGCTGGCGAGTCCGTTTGAGCCGGCGGTCTCCTTTGCTGAGCAGGCCGGCCAGTACGTGCGGGAGATTTCATTTGTGGACTGGGCTCGTGAGCCGATGAGCCGAGGCGAGGATCTCACCGGACTTTCTGCGGTTTACCAGCAGCTGGATCGGATGGTTCTGGAACGTCGTGAGAGAATCAGTCGGGCCTTCGCGGAGTCGCTGGGGGACTGGACCTCTTCCGGATCTTCCGGATCGGCGAATTCCGGGATTCTGGGGGTCGAAGATGTGCTCACCGAGGTGGTGGCTCGCGTTGCTCAGGCCGGCCACGGTGTGCTGTTCATTGTGCTGGATGGCATGAGCTGGGCGATTTGTCATGAGATGCTGGAGGACATTCGGCAGGATCACTGGGTTGAAGCCACGCTGCACGCCACAGGCCAGGTTCCGGAACCTGTCATTGCTGCGATTCCCAGCGAAACCCGGTACTCACGCGCCAGTCTGCTGACAGGCACGCTGCAGCAGGGAGGCCAGTCGATCGAGAAACGGGGGTTTGAGACCTGCAGTCGACTGGTGCAGGTCAGCGACAGAAAGTATCCGCCACGCCTGTTTCACAAGCAGGAACTGACTGACGGGAATCGTGGAGCGATTTCCGCAGAGGTGACCAATGCCATCACTCTGCCTGCTCAGCGAATTGTGGGTGTCGTGATCAACGCCATTGATGATCGCCTGAGCAATGCGCAGCAGGTCGTGGACAACTGGTCCGTCAGTCGCATCAGTCCTCTGCGGGCCTTGCTGCGGCTGGCGAGAGACGCTGGCCGAGTCGTCATTCTGGCAAGCGACCATGGCCACATCTGGCATCGTCCCGACGGGGAGTCCAGAGCGGGCTCAGAGAACAGTCGGTGGCGCGATCCGGCTCGGGCTGTGATGGAAGACGAGGTAGTTTTGTCGGGGCGTCGTGTGCTGGCGGGTGATGGCAGCATCACGGCACCGTGGACCGAAAAAGTCTGGTTCAGCAAGCCGCAGAATGGCTATCACGGAGGGGCCACACCGCAGGAAATGGTTTGTCCGCTGGTGTTGCTGAGCGAACGGTCGGATGTCCGGTCGGGATTGTCACGCTGCGAGTATCCGCGGCCGGATTGGTGGTCCGCAGCTCCGGTCGCTGTTCCTGCGGCGCCTGAGGTTCCTGTCAGCGTGGCTGTTCCCTCCCGATTTGCCGGGCCGAGTCTGTTCGACAATGAGCCGGTGCAGCCAGAGGTGTCTGTTGAATCCACGGCCGTTCCAGGCATGACCGCAACTGACGACGGCTGGATTTCCCGGTTGCTCATTTGCGAGGCCTATCGGAATCAGAAAGTCCTCGTGCGTCGGCATGCCATTGATGATGACAAGCTGCGTCAGTGTCTGAGTTCGCTGGACGCCAGCGGGGGCATCATGACGCCGGTCGCCTTCGCGCGCGCTGCTGAGTTGCCAATGGCACGCCTGGACGGGTTGATCGCGACCATGCAGCGCGTCCTCAACGTCGATGGTTACGAAAGCCTGACGATGGATCGAACGGCCAACCGGGTTCAGCTGAATGTCGCTCGTTTGAAACGTCAGTTCGGTCTGGAGTAAATGAAGTATGCAAGTCAGTCCGGAACGTCGACGTGAAATCATTGCCGCATTGCGGAAAGGTACTGTTCCGCAGCGCGGGCTGGACCTGCTGGCGGTGGGTCTGCAGCGATTCGACAACGCAGTTTCCGAAGAACTGAGGGATGTGTCGCAGGGCGGGGCCGTCTTCAAGGCGGTTCGTGGTGAATACGGCTGCGGCAAAACATTCTTCACCCGCTGGGTTCAGGAGTCTGCGAGAAAGCGAGGGTTTGCGACAGCTGAGGTCCAGATCTCAGAAACGGAGACTCCGCTGCACCGGTTAGAAACAGTGTACCGGCGCGCGATGGAGCAGTTATCCACGCCCGACTGCTTTCTCGGAGCGTTTCGGTCCGTGCTGGACGGCTGGTTTTACGGGCTGGAGGAGGATGTGCTGGCCGAGGGGACGATCGATCCGGAGGATCAGCAAAAGCTGGCAGACCGCGCCGATGAGTTGCTGGAGCAGCGGCTGGGTGAGATCACGCGGGCGACCCCCCAGTTTGCTGCGGCGCTGCGGGCCTATCGCAGTGCGCAACGGAATGGTGAGCACGCAACAGCGGAGGGGCTGGCTGGATGGCTGGCCGGACAGCCGCACATCGGGGCCGGGGTCAAGCGTGAGGCGGGAATCAAAGGCGACGTGGACCATTTCGCGGCACTCAGTTTTCTGCGTGGCCTGCTGCTGATTCTGAGGGATTCCGGCTATGCCGGGCTGGTGCTGGTGCTGGATGA
>JBDKIW010000402.1:0-7537 GCA_039796955.1 Planctomycetota bacterium | reverse complement strand
TCAGATGGAACTTCGCCCTCCCGTTGAGGTGTGTGCGGTTCCGGTGGAAGTTTGGCGTGCCGTTGAGGTGCGTTTGCGGCTCAGATGGAACTTCGCCCTCCCGTTGAGGTGGGTGCGGTTCCGGTGGAAGTTTGGCGTGCCGTTGAGGTGTGTGTGCGGCTCAGATGGAACTTCGCCCTCCCCAAACACACGACACGGCCGCCACCGGGAGGGCGCGGCTCCTGCCAAGCCGCAAACCACATTCACCACGCGTAAAATTCCTGCAGCAACGGCTCAGATGGAACTTCGCCCTCCCGCAGAGGTGTTTGCGGTTCCGGTGGAAGTTCGGCGTGCCGTTGAGGTGTGATCAGCGGCTGGAGATGACGTCGACCTGGCAGCCGATGGGAACAGACGGCCAGATTTTTCCGAGTGGTTCCACGCGGACGACGGTCGTTGTTTCCGATTCTGTGGAGGCGTCTGCCATCAGTGGGACTTCCACAACCTGGCCGCGGTAGATTTGATTGCCGGGGAATCGCAGTTCCACTTCCTGACCGACAGACATTTCGTGGACTCGCGTGGTTGGCAATTGCACCACGACACTGCGTCGATCCGTGTGCAGAATTCTGAGTACCACGTCGGCCGACTGCAGCTGATCACCGGTTCGCCCGCGAACCTGTCCGACGATTCCGTAGACCGGTGACGCCAGAGTGATTTCCGTGCTGGTGGCCTGAAGCGTCTGCAGTTTCTCCGCAAGTTCGGAACAGCGTTCCCGGATCGCTGAAACTCCGAGTGCGTCTTCGATGCGGGTCGGCAGGCCTGAGCGGACTTCTTCCAGACGAGTCAGTTCAGCACGCAGCTTTTCCGGATCTTCCACGAGATTTGCGGGCTGTGTGGGTACGGAGCCCGGTGAGGTTGTCACTGCCTGACTGAGATCATCCACGGGGGCAGTGATCAGTCGCACGGGAATTTCTGAGTCGCTGTTGGTGAGTGGCAGCGTTGGTGTTGCGGTGGTGGTGTCTGATTTCGCTGCGGTGGACTTGTCACCATTGAAAAACAGAATTTGTGAGGGACCTGGTTCGAGACTCCGCCCCGGGACAGACGATTGCAGGGACACCTGAGTGGTCGGGACACCGCGTGTTCGCAAAGCGGAGCGGGTTCCCGTACGTGTTCGCGATACGGGTGCTTCCAGAAAAGCGAGGTGCTCACGTACCCCGGCGATATCGGCGTCCAGGTCGCGTCGTCGCCATTCTGCATCAATGGCCGCCTGTGCCTCAAGACGTTTCAATTCGCGTTCGGCTTCCTGCAGTTGGCGCTGACAGTCTTCGATTTGTGGCTGTTGTTCTGTATTCTCGACGGTCATCAGAGGCTGGCCGGAGAACACTTCATCACCGGCGCGGACGTGGACCTTGGCCAGTCGGGACGATACCGGCACGCGGATTGAGGTGATGTCTGCAGCGAGAACTCCTGTGAGTGGCCGATTTTTCCCCTGCCCGATCATCCAGACGACCAGCCATCCAGCCAGCAGAGCGCAGACGATGACGGTCAGCGAACGAAAAAAAGTCCCGGGGAAGTCGGAGTGTGCTGCCAGTGTCTTCTGTCGGCAAAGGTCTCGTGCCTGAGCGACCCAGGCTTCGTCGATCACTCTTGACAGCGGGATCTGCAGCTCGGTGGAAAAACTGCTCATCTCACGATGACGCCAGAGCGCAATCTGTCCGAAGCAGTAGACGCCCTTCTCGTTCAGCGCGGCGGCTTCGAGCGGGCGAATACCCTCGATCTGTGTCAGTTCGTCGGCGGCTGCGGGGGTTCGATCGTACAATACGCCGAACAGCCGATCCATGCGATGGCCGGCTGGCAGAGTCGCGATGATGGGAGAGTCCATATTTCCGTCCAGTGGCGGCTCTAATCCAGAATCAGACGCGACGATGCGTGCGACAACATCCTGATTGTGTCACGCATCCCGGGAGGCATTCCTCCGCATCGTTCTTCGTCCGATTCGTCCACGCAGCATGACAATTTTGCCGTACCGGCAAATGCCAGGAAAGCAGCCTGTGTTTCCCAGTTTGCCGCGGTGTGAGTTTCTGGTCCTTGCCCATCGGCAGAAATTGCCGCTTTGACAGAATGGAGCGCCGACAGGAAGCACCGGCGTGGGATGGAGAAACGTTGTTGATCCCGGACAGAGTCGCGTTTCGCTCCGACGAAACGATCGCTCTGGATTTTACCTCGCGAATTCAACAGACGAATACGTCTCTGAAATCAAGCAAAAAGCGCCCGTGAATTTCCGTACTGCCATCGTTTCGCCATCGCAGCACCGGCGGATCGGAGGCTTTGGACAGCAGGCGATTGCCAGGTTACGGGGTGGTCTGCTGAAAATCCCAGGACTCCGTGCGTTCCGGGGAAGACAGGCGTATGTGATCGATGGCGATCGGGTCTGTCGAGAGGGGGAGATACAGGCGGAGGATTCCGAGTGGGCGATCCGCCGGAAGCTGGACTTCCACGTCCTGCCAGTCGCTGGAATCTGTCGCAGTCCATGGGACGGATTTGGCAAGTTCCGGCTGATCTGGTTTGGGCAACCATTCGACTCGGCCCTGCCCTGCGGAGCAGCGGATACGAAAGTGAAGAGTGGAGCGGGAAAATCGCGAGCCGATGGCAAATCCGAGGAACGGTTGTTTCTGTTGTTCAGTCACCTGCAGGGCGTCATTGAGAACCTGTCCGCGGCAGCCGCGGAGTTTCCAGCCCAGCAACAGAGGGTCTTCTTTTTCTGTGGGGGCAACTGGTTTTCTGCCAGCAGAGTTCTTTGCCTGTTTGTCTGGTGTTCTGGCGGCTGGGTCCCATGCAGGATTGCGGTGTGGAATCACAGCTTCGGTGTCCTGCAGGAGTGTGTCCATCTGCTGCAGCAGCGCTGCGGTGATTTCCGGCCTGGCCTCGTTCATGTTACGGGATTCAGAGGGATCGTCTGCGAGGTTGTACAATTCCAGTTGATCACTGCCATCGGGTTGCTGTCCATAAAACCGAATCAGTTTCCAGTCCTTGTTGCGCAGTGATGAGCCGGGAAGAAATCCCGGTATTGACTGGGCCTGGCTGTCACTGCCATGTGGAAAATGGCAAAACACGAAATCCCGGACAGAGGTGCCCGACAGCCACAGCGACGACTGATCCACTCCGTCAAAGCGAGTGTCCTGTGGCGGGCTGATCCCGCAGAGCTGCAGGAGTGTGGGGGCAAAATCGAGGCTTTGAAACAGGTGCTGCGAGGTTTGTCCGGCGGGAATTTTTCCAGGCCATGTGATGATACACGGGACGCGTGTTCCACCTTCGTACAAGGACGCCTTACCGCTTCTGAGGGGAAGATTGCTGGTGGCTGGTACACTTTCGAATCCCGGCGGATCTGTATTTCGGGGAGGATAAGCCCAGCCTCCATTGTCTGAAAAGAAGACGATGATGGTGTTGTCGGCGATGCCCGAATCATCGACAGCCTGCAGCAGCCTGCCGACAGCATTGTCCAGGCGTCGCACCATTGCTGCGTACAGTGGGTTATGCTGAGGATTGCTGGTATCCGCTGTCTTCTGAAAGTATTCGATGTCGTCCTGCGGGGCATTCCACGGAGAGTGAACGGAGAAGGCCCAGTAGTTCAGGAAAAATGGCTGTTCCCGATGGGCGTGAATGAACTGTGCCGCTTCGTCGGCCATGCGTTCTTCGATATGTGTCCCGGGATCTGCCGACAGCGGGGGATCGTTGATGAACGACCACGGAGCCAGGTATCCACCGCCGGGGCCCGCAGCGCGCGGGGTGTGGGGGAAATCGACGTCAAATCCCTGATGAATGGGTTCGTACGGAGCACCATGCCCAAGGTGCCATTTGCCGAAGTGGGCGGTGCGGTAACCCGCGGTGTGCAGATGTTCGGCCAGTGTGGTGTACTCCGTTTTCAGGCGTGTCAGTGAATCGGCATTGATGACTTTCACGGACGGGTTCGGATTGGGTGTCAGTCGTTTGCTGAGTTGTACCGTGGGCAGGTGGCAGTTTGGCGCGGTAATTCCGATGCGGGCTGGATAGAGCCCGGTCAGGATACTGCAGCGCGTGGGTGAACAGAGAGGGCTGGCAGAATAGGCCTGAGTAAGTTTCAGCCCGCGAGCCGCGAGTCGATCGATGTTTGGTGTCTCGTGGAAGGTGCTGCCGAAACAACGTGGATCACGCCAGCCGAGATCATCGCAGAGGATGAAGATGATGTTTGGTGTGGCAGGTGTAGTTCCTGCGGCAGGTGTGGAACCGGCTGTTGTCGTCTCGGCTGCCATGACCGAAACAGTAACTGCAACCGTGTTGATCAGCAGACAGGCGATGACGACGGGGAGGAATCGCTGCGGGGGTGCGTGTGGGTTCAGCATCGGAAATTCTCCGGTGGATGACATGCCTGATGATGTGGGCAGCGCTGAGACTGAGTAACGGCTGTCAGTCGACGAAGACGAATTCGTTGAGATTCAGCAGCAGTCGACACAGGGCGGGCAGTCCATGTTTCTCAGCGTACGCCTTCAACACTGGAAGTTCTGAGGATTCCGGGGGCCGACCGGTCAGCAGTGACCACGCCAGCGTCAGTTGTGCATCAGGGGAGCCTGCGTCTCGCTGCAGTCGCTCTGAGAAATGGCGAGCCATAGCAAGATTGAAAGGATTGTTCAGCAGGGACAGGGCCTGGAGTGCTGTGAGTGTTTCATGACGGCGAGGAGTGCTTTGTGAGGAGTCGGCACAGTCGAGTGTTGTCATGAACGGGTCGGGTTGAGAACGCACGATAAACCGATAGATGCTGCGACGGTGGGAACGGGCGTCTTCGGGATTGAATTTGTGATATTCGTAGTGCGGGGAGTGATCGATCTTTTCGAGTTCGAACAGATAGAACCCCGGGCCACCCATGTCCGTGTTGAGTTTTCCGCTGACCATCAGTACGGCATCGCGAATTTCTTCTGCGGTCAGTCGCCGGCGATTCATCTTCCAGAGCAATTGATTATCAGCGTCCTTCTGTACTGCTGCGGGGTTGTCTGCAGACGATTGTCGATAGGTGCTGCTGGTAACAATCAGTCGATGCAGCGTTTTGAAGGACTGCCCCTGTCGCAGAAAATCGGCAGCCAGCCAGTCCAGCAGTTCCGGGTGAACCGGCTGCTGTCCCATCCGACCAAAGTCATTCGGTGAATCCACGATGGCGCGACCAAAGTGGTACTGCCATACCCGATTGACAATGGATCGCCATGTGGTGGGATGTTCCGGGCGTGTGATCCACCGCGCCAGAGCAGCCCGCCGATCGGCTTCGGTATGATCTGGTGGCAGTTGGAAGAACGGGACATCGGAGTTTGACAGGGGCACCGTCCCGGGGACAACTTCTTCACGGGGCTGAGTTTCATTACCGCGATGCAGCAACCGAATGATTCGTGGCTTGCCCTGAGTGGCGATGAAGTTCCCCTGCGTTGGAAACTGTGTGGCGGCGGCATAAACCATGCGGCCCTGTGGAAGAGCGGCTAGTTCTTCAGTGGTTTTCCGGATGACTGTCGTCAGCGCTTCGCGTTGTTGTTGTCGAGCAGGTGTGAGCAATCGCTGCATCAACTGACTGTGCTGCCGCGAGACCTCGGCGAGTTGCAGAGTGGCTTCCGGATTAGCTGCGACGGGCCAGATGCCGTCGGTCAGATTGGTCTGGCGCCAGCGTTCCGGGGCTTCGATTGAATCCAGAGCAGTGACGGCGGCTTTTTCGGCGATGTTGCGACCGTCTGCGGCGAGAACGGCGACTTCAGCCAGTGAAAAAATGAAGTCTCCGGAGCGTGGTGCAAGCCGTGTGGCGGTGATGCGGACAAAGCGAGCGGCCTTTGTCACATCACAGGAGACCGGGACAAGCCCGGGGTTGGGGAAATCCGCGTTGGTGTGGTCAAGCACGACCTCAAAATCCTGTGGCTGCTGATCCGTGCCGACCGTCGAGGACAGTTCGATGCGAAACCGGACCGGGAAACCAAATCCAGCTCCGATACTGTTAAAGTCGTCATAGCAGGGATGCAGCGAGATTCGTTGCAGTTGCTGTACTGAACCGAGATCAACGACGACCCATTTCGTGGTTTGTTGTTCACCGGCAATCTGGCTGTGATAACCGTATTCGGGCCGCAGCGGAGCCACAGTGGCGAGGGGTTTGAGTCGCGCGAGTTCACTGTCCAATCGCGCCAATTCGGCTCCACCTTCGTTGCGGATTTCGGCGTCCAGCTGATCAATCGCTTTCCGGGCAGCACTTCGCGATTCCGTCAGCTCGGTGCGCCGTTTTTCCGTCGCGGGATCAGTGTCATACGGACGTTCGGCGCGATCCACAGCGGCGAACACGGACTGCAATCCGTAGTAATGCTGCTGGGTGAAGGGATCAAACTTGTGGTTATGGCAGCGGGCACACTGAATGGTCAGACTGCAGAACGTGTTTAACGTGCCGGTGACCATGTCATCGCGATCCAGATTGCGGGCAACCTTTCCGTCGGTTTTTGATTCCGGCACTTCAACATGTCCAATGAAGTCCCACGGTCCGGCGGCAAGGAATCCCAGTCCCAGAATCCCGTCCGGCTCGCCCGGGTAAAGCACATCACCGGCCAGCTGCTCTTCGATAAACCGCACATACGGCTTGTCCTCGTTGAAGGAACGGATGACGTAGTCACGATAGGGCCACGCGTTGGGACGCAGTTTGTCTTTGTCATAACCACAGGTGTCTGCATAACGGACGACATCCAGCCAGTGACGTGCCCAGCGTTCACCATAGTGTGGTGAAGCCAGCAGGCGGTCGACCAGTTTTTCCCACGCATCGGGGGAGGCATCGTTGACAAACGCATCAACCTCGGCGGGTGTGGGCGGCAGTCCCAGCAGATCAAAGGTCAGTCGACGAATCAGTGTTCGACGATCGGCTTCCGGGGAAGGTGCCAATTCATTTTTCCGCAGGCTTTGAAGAATGAACGCGTCGATGGGATTGCGTACCCATTGGCGATCTTCTGCCGCCTCAAAAGTGGGAACCTGCGCTTGCTGAACCGGCTGAAACGACCACCACTGAAAGTCTTCGACAACAGCGTCGCGGAGTTGATGTCCTTCGGGCCAGCGAGCGCCATCCCGAATCCACTGCCGCAGGACGTCCACGTCCTCGCTGGTCAGTGCCTTGCCGTCTTTTGGCATGGACGCTGGTTGCCCGTCTGTGGACGTGACGACACTGATCAGTGTGCTGGCGTCCGGATCACCCGGTTCGATCATGCCCGAAGACAGCAGGTCCTGCTGCGTCTGCAGTGAAAACTGGCCCTTGCGATCTTCTGAGTTGTGGCAGCTCAGACAGCGGCGCTGCAGCAGAGGCGCGACGCGAGTTTTGAAGTGATCGTCGGCAGCGCAGGGAAGACAACTGAGCAGCACAAAGAAGATGGCAGAACGGCAGGTCAGGGGGTGAGACATCAGCGATCGCCTGTTGCGGGTCGGTCCGGGGTCATCGAAGAAGAGAGCAGACCATTATCATGACAGCAGCGCCCCCCTTTCAGCAACTGGCAAATTGCCAATCCGCTCGGGTCTCAGAGAACAAAAA
>JBDKIW010000401.1:0-16608 GCA_039796955.1 Planctomycetota bacterium | reverse complement strand
ACGGTCTGAACAACCGCGCACGCCTCACGGGCCGTTTCCGTGATCTGCGTCCAGGCTTCCGATTCGATCACTTCCTTCTTCGCCAGCCATGAACCACCGACCGCCAGTACGTCCGGATCTTTCAGCCACGTCGCCAGATTTCCGATCCCAATGCCTCCCAGCGGGATGTAACGCACGCCCAGATGCGCATAAGGCGCTTTGACGCTGGCCAGCATGGGCAGCCCGCCACTGGGTTCGGCCGGAAAGAATTTCAGATCCCGGCAGCCATTTCGCACGGCCACGTCTATATCGGTGGGGGTGACGACGCCCGGGGCAAACGGCAGTCCGCAGCGAGCCGCTTCGCGAATCACCTCAGGATTGGTTCCGGGCGCAACACCGAACTGCGCCCCGGCACGCACGATCGATTCGACCTGTTCCGGGAAAATGATTGTGCCCACTCCGGCAATCATTTCAGGAACTTCGCTGGTGACCGCTTTGAGGCAGTCGAGCGCTGCAGCGGTCCGCAGTGTCAGTTCCATCGCTCGAACACCCCCTGCGAGCAGGGCCCGAGCCACCTGAACAGCATGACGCGGCTGATCAATCACGAGCACGGAGATCACTCCGGATCGGGAAATCCCCTGAAGGAGTTGCTGAGAAAACAATGAGTCCCGCTGGTTGTCGGTCACGTTTATCCTCGTTTCCGGTCGTGCACATTGAATTGTCCGGCGACACAGGCCGCCGCCAGGTCACTGAAGTCCTGCCGTTGGTTGCAGCGTTCAGGTGATTCTGCGATCAGGCAAGAACCTCTGAAATGACACGCTGCGGTTCGACGCCGGTTAGTTTCTGGTCGAGTCCCTGAAACCGATAGCTGAAACGATCATGCTGAATTCCGAGGCAGTGCAGAATAGTGGCATTCAGGTCATTCACGTGACAGGGGTTCTCGACAATGTTGTAGCTGAAGTCATCGGTGGCTCCATGCACAAGCCCCCCGCGAATTCCGCCTCCGGCCATCCACATGCAGAAGTTGCGGGGATGGTGGTCGCGTCCATAGTTGGTGCTGGTGAGTGTTCCCTGGGAATAGACGGTGCGCCCGAATTCTCCCCCCCAGACGACGAGTGTACTGTCGAGCAGGCCGCGCTGCTTCAGATCTCGGAGCAACGCCGCACACGGCTGGTCGACGTCTCCGCACTGATGGCGGATTTCTGACGGCAGAGAACCATGCTGGTCCCAGCCGCGATGCAGAATCTGTACCACGCGGACGCCTCGTTCCACCATGCGTCGAGCCAGCAGCGCGCTGGCCGCGAAACTGCCGGAGTTGGTGACCTCCGGGCCATACATGTCCAACGTGGCCTGTGTCTCACCACTCAGGTCCACCAGATCCGGTACGCTGCTCTGCATCCGGTAGGCCATCTCGTACTGCAGCATTCGCGTGCGAGTTTCCGGATCGCCGAATTTTTCGAGTGTCTGCTGATTCAACTGTGCCAGTGCGTCCAGCATCGCTCGCCGACTGTGGCTGTCAACGCCCTGCGGATTATCGAGGTACAGCACCGGGTCGCCGGAACTGCGTAAAGCAACCCCTGTGTATCGCGATGGCAGAAACCCACTGCTCCACATGCGCGAAAACAAGGCCTGTGCGGCCTGTTTTGATGACCAGCGCGGAGTCAGAACCACGAAGGCCGGCAGGTTGTTGCTGTCACTTCCCAAACCATAGGACAGCCATGATCCCAGACTCGGTTTTCCCGGGACTTCACTGCCCGTGGTGACGAACGTACACGCTGGATCATGATTGATGGCGTTGGTGTGCACACTGCGTATCAGAGCGATCTCGTCGACCACACCGGCCGTGTGCGGCAGCAATTCACTCACCTGCATGCCGCACTGCCCTGCCCTTGAAAACTGAAACATGGAGGGGGCGACCGGCAGACGCGATTGCCCACTGGTCATCGTGGTGATGCGCTGACCGCGACGAATGGAATCCGGAAGGTCACCGTTGAAATGGGCCTTCAATCCGGGCTTATGGTCCCACAAATCCAGTTGTGAAGGACCACCGTTCATGTGCAGGTAAATCACCGCTCGGGCCCGCGGGGCGAAGTGCGGAAATCCGGGCAACGCAGGATGCACCTGTTCTGTCGCTGCCGCAGCACTCGCCATTCCCTGTTCTGCCAGCAGCGCCAGTGAGACACCGCCCATGCGCAGGCCCTGGTCGCCGAAGAACTGACGCCGAGTCTGCTGCAGTTGCCACGTGTCCAATGGATTCATGTCATGACTCTCCTCTGACCCAGACTCTGCTGTACCACGATCCGCGTTCATCGGCCAGAACTTCGACTGGCCCCGCGGCGGCCGATGCCGGACGACTCCCCTTCGGACTGCTCAGCTGTTGGTAGTGTCCCAGGATTTCCACGCTGTTGCAATCCTGCTGATTGGTGAAGTCATTGGTCGGATCACGAATGAGAGCCTTGCAATGCATTTCGCCGCGATCCATTGGCAGAGAGGCACGTCAGAGACCATCCTCGCTTTCGCGCAACACTGGAGCCGGAGCTTTTCAGGCCTTGCATTGGTGAAGACCGTCAGGAATCAATGCCCGGGCATCGGAATCAACATACCTGTAGTGAGTTTCTGATTCGCAAGGTCTGAGTTTCAAAGTATACTGTCGAGAGATCTGTTGTTATCCGTTTTCTCCGTTCCCGCTGGCGGTTCCAGTCGCTCTCGAACAACCTGCCGGCATTTTCGGGTGCTCAATGTCTCCAGTGAAGCGTCCTTCAACCGGTGGTGGCTGGAAGGCGATTGCCTACAGTCTGAAACTCGCGCAACGCGTTGGCTGGTGGAAGATGTGGAAAGCCATGCGTTCCCGCAACACGTGTAAGACCTGCGCGGTTGGCATGGGTGGGCAACTCGGCGGCATGGTGAATGAAGGCGGCCATTTCCCGGAAGTCTGCAAGAAATCGTTTCAGGCGATGGCGTCAGATCTCCAGGGAGCTCTGCAGAAACAGGCCATTGAAGCCATGTCTCTGCAGCAACTGCGGGCGATGACGCCCCGACAACTGGAAAACTCGGGTCGCATCGCTGATCCGCTCTGGCTGCCACCCAACGGCAAGGCCTACCAGACGACCACCTGGGAACATGCCCTGCAGATCATTGTCGACCGCATGCAGGCTGCCGGCCCGCAGCGATCGTTTTTCTATGCCAGTGGCCGAGCGTCCAATGAAGCGGGTTTTCTGTTTCAGTTGATGGCCCGTCGATTCGGAACGAACTACGTCAATAATTGCTCGTTTTATTGTCATCAGGCCAGCGGTGTCGGGCTGGGAATGGCCCTGGGAACCGGTGCCGGAACTGTTCGGCTGGAAGATCTTGATCACACCGATCTTTACCTGCTCATCGGAGCAAACCCCGCTTCCAATCACCCTCGTTTGATGCGTTCGCTGATGCAGATTCGGCGAAACGGCGGCGATGTGGTCGTCATCAACCCTGTACGTGAACTCGGGTTGGTAAAATTTCGCGTTCCCAGCGATGTACGCAGTCTTTTGTTCGGTACACAAATTGCCAGTGAATACCTGCAGCCGCACATCGGGGGAGATCTGGCACTGCTCAATGCTCTGGCGAAAGAGATTCTTGAGCAGCATGGACAGGATACGGAATTCATCACCCGACATACTGAGGGTTTCGAGGAATTTGCTGCGGCTGTCAGCGCCTTGTCGTGGGACTCACTGGTCAGCGCTTCCGGGATTTCTCGCGCCGAAATCCGTAGTCTTGCGCAACGCTATCTCAAAGCCCGCAACGTCGTCATCGGCTGGTGCATGGGCATCACTCATCACCTGCACGGGACGTCCAATGTGCACGCCATCGCCAATCTTGCGCTGCTCCGCGGTATGGTGGGACGTGACCATGCGGGACTGATGCCGATTCGTGGACACAGCAACGTGCAGGGGCTCGGAACCGTAGGCGTCACACCGGCACTCAAACAACATCTGCTCGAACGATTTGAGCAGCGGCTGAACTTTTCACCTCCCAGCTCCCCGGGACTGGATACCATGGCATGCATGGATGCTGCATGGGAAGGCCGCATGGACTTTGCCCTGTGCCTCGGCGGAAACCTCTATGGCAGCAATCCGGCTGCCGCACGCGCTTTTCAGGCTATTTCCCGGATGAAGACGGTTGTCTATCTTTCCACCACTCTGAATACCGGACATGCGTGGGGGACGGGGGAAGAAACGCTGATCCTGCCCGTGCTGCCACGTGACGAAGAGCCGCAGCCAACCTCGCAGGAATCCATGTTCAGCTTCGTTCGGCTCAGCGATGGTGGAGCCTCACGGCATCTGAATGCCCGCAGCGAAGCTTCCATTCTCGCGGAACTGGGACGACGGCTGTTCCCCGAAGATGCCCGGCTTGACTGGAATGCCCTGCAGAGCCACGCTGCCATTCGAGAACTTATCGCAGACCTCATTCCGGATTATCAGGCACTCCGCGACATCGATCGTTCACGTCAGGAATTTCATGTGCCGGGCCGAGCCATCCGGAATTACCAGTTCCCGACGAAGTCCGGCAAAGCACGCTTCCATGTGGCCACGCCCCCAGAGGTCGCGCCCCGCAATTCAGAGCACAATCCCGGTCATCTGAAGCTCATGACATTACGCTCTGAAGGTCAGTTCAACAGCGTTGTTTACGACGAAGAAGATCTGTATCGCGGTCAGGAACGACGTGATGTGATTCTGATGAATCCGTCCGATCTGAAGCGATTGAATCTGCAGCCGGATCAGCGTGTTCGTGTCCGAAGTGACGTCGGTGAAATGCGATATATCCTCGCCCGACCGTACGAGATTCGCGAGGGCAATGCGGCGATGTACTATCCGGAAGCCAACGTGCTGATTCCGCATCGCGTGGATCCGCTGTCGAAAACGCCGGCTTTCAAGTCCATCGACATTCGTGTGGAAGCAGAACCCCTCATGGCTCACACTCACGGTCGCACGACGTAATTCGGCGGCAGCCCGATGAACCTCACCAGTTGAAATCAAATCGCAGCGCCAGCAGGTCTGACGTCGTTCCGCCGAAGCTGGCCGCATTGGTCGTAACCGGGTGAATCCAGTCAAACATGAATCGCGTTCGATCACTCCAGTACCAGTTCACTCCCGTGGTCAGGTCGTTGTATTGGCCACTCTGAAAATTATCCAGGTTCAGATTGGAGTACCTGGTTTTCAGTTCCCAGGCCCCGGGGCTCAGGATTCCATCCCGTATTCTCAGAGCCGCCTTCGGGACATTGCGGGCGAACTGTGCGCCATGCTGGCCAAAACGGTCATAAATTCGATTTTCTCCCGTCACAAACCAACTGAGGTGAGCGTAGGCCCCCGTCGCCGTCTCCCTCCCGCCACTCAACTGGTCCACGACGGACAGAAAAGCCTCGCTCTGCAGAGTGACCGGTCCCATGACCGCCGCAAACTCCAGATTCCCGGTCGTGTAAGTCTCCGCACTGATCACTCCGCTGTCGATAAGCCGCGGGCCTTCATGGATCTGAGGCCGGGCCCGAAATCGTACCCGATCATCCTGATCGTTGGTGTACAACACGCCAACTCCCGTGTGCACCAGATAGCGTCCTTTGGATGCCTCGTCGTAGTAGGGCGTCCAGGTCAGCCGACCGCTGGTGCGAAACCCCTGACTGTCATCAATCCGCTCTTTCAGAGACTCGCTGATGCTGTCAAAAAAGACCCCCGTGCTCCACGTCACGCTTTCGTCTTCACTGCAGTTGTACAGAGCCATCCCGACTTCACGGTCCACGGCGAAAATGCCCTGGCTGGGAATGGAACGTTCGAGGAAGAGATTGTTCGTATCGTTGGTCACCTGCTCCAGACTGAATGGCACGAAGAAATTACCAATTCGAAATCGTCCCAGCCCGGGAATCTCGTTGGCCGAAAAGTAGGCATCTTTCACGTCCGGTGAGGTGACGGTGTTGCCACTCTCGCCAACGGTTTCCGGCTCCAGAGTCATCTGCAGCCGGAAATCGCAGTTCTCGTACCCGGAACCGTCGGCTACCAGCCGCAGGCGTCGAAACTCAAAAAAGTCTGAGGTACCTGGGTTTCCGGTGATGTCGGGATCCGCATCCACCCAGTTCACATAATCAAGTTGCACATGCCCGCCCAGCTTGACGTTCCATTTGTCGACGGGGACGGCCTTCAGTTCGGCGGCTTTTTTCTGCTCGGCCGCTGCCCGTTCCGCGTCTTTTTTAACGCGAGCCTGCTCGGCCGCCTCGAGTTGCTCAAGTCGACGTCGCAGCAATTCCAGTTCAGTGGTTAATGCGCCGTCCCCTGTTTTGCCATCGTACTGTAAGGCATTCTCTGACAGGTTGTCGTTTGCTGATGACTCTGGCTGGTTTGCTCCGTCGGCGATTGTGACGCGACCCGCGTTTGCCACGTCTGGATTCCGGGTTCCACCAATTGCAGGCAGGCAGAGCCCAGCCAGGAACACGACAGTTCGCAACACCAGTCCCACGCCCGTGCAGCCTGTCCAGCATCCTGCTGTGTGCATGCCGTTCAGCATTGTTTGTTCCATGTCCCCGGAGTTCCGTTCCGGCAATGTTGAAAGAAAAGTTGGCCGTATCCCGCCATGCCGCAGGGCGAATCCAACTTTCAGCCCAGCGCAGAGACCTGGGGGCTATCTGCGATGTTGGATGCCAGCCACGGCCTGAGAACTGGAGGCAGAAATTGTCATTCCGCAGCATTTTTGGTGGCAGTTGGTCGTCGGGGGCCTGCTCCGTTTTCGACGCTTGACATTGCCGCTAGCGTCCGGCAAACAGGCCGAACAGGCCACCGCGTTTTTTCACGGGTTCTTCGGCGCCCTTCGGCGATGCCTCTGTGGCTGTCAGTTGAGTGATCATTTCAGTGAGACTGCGGGTGAGCTTTGCGCGTGGAGCAAACTGGCACAGTGGCACGCCGTTGTTTCGGGCGCCTGCCATCACCGGATAGTCATTGGGAATCTGCCAGAAGACGCTCCGTCCTATTGCTTCGAGCGCCTTGGTCAGGCTGATGTCGCAATCCTCAAGTCCCACGCGATTGACTACGATTTCCACCTTGCCCCGAATCGCCGGGAAGTTTTCCAGAAACTGCATGATCCGAATCACGTTACGCAGACTGGAAAGATCCAGCTGTGTGACCAGCAGGATTCGATCTGAGACTTCCATCACCGCCAGGTCCATGCGGCCGAACATCTTGCTCACATCCACAATCAGGTGCGAGAAGGTGGCCTTGAGCAAAGCCATGATTCTTCGCAGGTCATCCGGCCGAATGACATCGGCGTGCTCCATTTCCAGAGGGCGCGGCAACAGAAAAACTCCGCTCTCATGCCGCGTCAGTGATCGTTTCAGCAGTCCATAGTCCAGACGGCTCATGTTGTCCGCAAGGTCCCGAATGGAGTGCTCGGGGATGATGTCCAGCCAGACGTCTGCATCTCCCAGTGTCAGATCGAGGTCAATCACGACCGGTGAGTTTCGTGACTCCTGCGCCAGCACCGCCGCAGCATTCACTGCGATTGCTGTGCATCCGACGCCGCCAGCCACACCGGCGATTGTGATGATCTGACCACCACGAGAGTTGCCTTCGCTGGTCCCCCCCCCCAGAGACACTCGGATACGGTCCAGGGCTGAGACAAAGTCCTCAAGTTGGATCGGAAGATTCAGGTATTCACGGGCGCCGTTTCGCATCGCCTGCAGAATCAGACTGCCCTCCTGTGACGAACTGACCACGAGGACAGCACAACTGATCTGGGAGCGGGCGACCTCTCCCACCAGCTGCAGCGCACGTGTGGGATTCGAGTCGAGGTTGATCAGCACGATTCCCGGAAGCGTCTGACGAGCGATGTCCATAAAGCTCTCATAGCGAGAGCACTCCGCTTCAAGCCAGACTGTCTCTACACCCAGCAGCATGGACTTCAGGGCGTTCCTTGAACGCTCATCAGGATCCACCGTAACCAGTCTCAGTACATTTTTCATAGCCAATGCCCGTCATCTGTGAAAGTGCTGTGTACGTTTCAGCAGCGTCTCTGAGGTCCACTATCTCATTGTCGGTGAGATCAGCCCCTCGTCATCGGGGATCCGTAGTTTGGCTCCTGAGTCAGCGTCCGACTTATCCGTTTCGCGGATCTTCGAACGGCTGGCAGGCTTTATGCGTCCGCCGCCTCCCGCGTCAGCCGGCTCTGGTGTCGGTCGTTCCTGGCCAGCGGTGCGACTGCTGGTCGGCGCTCGTTTTCCGGATTTCCCTGCGTCCGTGCAGTCTATCTCGCGACAGTTGCGACAATTCGGATCGCTGCAGCGTTTGGCTGCTGCCGGCTGAGTTCGACATTGTTCACACTCGTCCCCGACCTTCGGAACCTCCAGCATTCCGTAGGCGAACAACTCCCGGTCGACTGGAATGTCTGTGGACATTCCCGGGCCGATGGCCGGAACCTGCTCCGGTGTCATGGGGGCCACCAGTTCCGGTGTTACCAGAATGATCAACTCGGTTTCTGACTCTGTGTGCTGTTTTTTACTGAAGGCGGCGCCGAGCCATGGGAGTTCCCCCAGGAACGGGACTTTCTGAGTTGAGCCGTACGAGCGACGTGAGACGAGCCCGGCGATTACCAGTGCCTCGCCGAAATTCATTTCCACCTGAGTATTCGCGCTGTTGGTGCGGAACGACGTTGTTGGGGCGCCGTTGATGATCACCACCTGTGAAAAGTCCTGATCACTGACGCGAGTTTCCACCTCAAGTCGCACGCGCCCATTGCCAAGGATGTACGGCACGGCATTCAACTGAATCCCGAATTCCCGATACTGCACGCCGGAAGTGCCGAGGCCACCCGCCACTGGAATTGGTGTTTCTCCGCCGCTCAGAAAGTTGGCGGGACGACCGTTGTCTGTGACAATCATTGGCGTTGCGTGAGTCTTGAAAATGCCTTCGTCCAGCATGGCCTGAACAAAGCCCTGAAACACACTATTGGGACGTGTCAGACCCCAGGTGATGGTACTGTCGGAGAATCCACGCTGTGTGATTGAAGCGGCTCCGCCAGCCACCTCCAGACCTGAAATCGGCGTGATCGGTCCGGGAGTGGACACGAGGTAGCCGTCCGGCCGTACCATGGAGAAATTCATGCCGAGGCGACGCAGCTTGGATCGCTGCACCTCCATCACGGTGCACTTCAGCATGATCTGCTGCACGCCACCGGCCTGCATGTGATTCAGAACTTCGGGATAAAACTGCTCCGCGATCGCCTGAATCTCGCTGACGTGCTCCGGCTTGGTGACCCAGCCATCGAGGCGTACAGATTCATCGCTGATTTCTTCGACATGAATCGTATTGTCCGGATACAGCCGACGAATGAAGGATTCGAGATGGCGAACGTCACCGCGGATCAGGATCTCAAGCTCAAATGTGCGATCATTCTCATCCACAATGGTGAGCGACGTGACGCCGGACTGCAGGGCGTAGATTCGGATCTGCTGAGGATTATCTTCGACAGTCTGTACTGTCAGTACCTCTTCATCAAAATCCATGACACGTCGGATGCGGGCACTGTGTTCAATAAACATCGAGAACCGCTCAACCAGCGCGATCTCATTCCGTCCCTCCTGAACGACGTAGACTGGTGAGGACCGCTCGGCCTGCAGCACCGCTTCCGCGACCTCAGACTGCAACAGCGTCATGAATACCAGAATTCTGAACAACACTTGTCCAACACGCATCCCTGCACCCCTGTATTTCCGCTGTCCTTCAGTCCGTTACCGTAGTGAAGTTCAGTGGTCCGAAAGGGATTACTCCCTGTTGACTCTCACTCTCCGTAATGCTGAGGCTGCTGCCAGGCACCTGCTGCTGCTCGCCACGAACACCTTTCGAGACGGGCATTTTTCCAGTACCAGTAAGTGCCTGAGTCGCAATCGGTGGATCAGCGTTTCAATGATTTCAGAAAATTCCATACAGACGAGGTGGTCGATGGCACAGCCAGTCGTACCTTTTCCCGTCGTACCGTGTCCCCTTCATAGATCTCGATTGTCCACGATTCATCTCCATCAGCCGTTCGGGAGACTGGTCCCGTAACTGCCGAATCTGTCGCGCCTCCGCGTTTTAATTCTTCCTCCAGCAGATCCGGAATGCCTTCTGCCAGTGATTCCACATCGGTCGCCTTTGATCCCCCGTTTCGACTGGCTGCTCCGTCTATCCCCGACTCTGAGATCTCCGGAACGACTTTCTGCAGGTTTTCGAACTCACTGGAAATCACTGTCTCAGCCATACCACCTGCGACGCCGTCTGCCGTCTGTGAATCCTTCGGCTTTCGCATCAGGGTAGATAATGTTCCGATCTTTGATGCCAGTGTGACGGCTCTTCCCTGCTCCGGGGTCACAAGCAGCGACAGAGTCTTTGCAACTCCGGCGACGTTGGCCTCTGAACCATAAGTCTGAGCGTCAACGGCGAACACTTCCACGAATTCCAGGACGGTGATGGTTTTCTGATGTGCTCCATTGACCTTCGGGTCGTCATAAGTCAGTAACAAATCAATTTTGTTTCCAGCCTGCAGCATTCCACTGTGAGATGTTGTGGCATCCACCGGAATTGTGACGGTTGCCATTCCCGGTGGCAGTTTTGCGATTGCACCAAATTCACCCTTGCCCCCAACTTTGCTGGCCACAATCCAGTCTCCCGCCTTTACCGGGACTTTCAGGCCCCGATCCCGGAGGTCCTCCAGGCTGGAAATTGCTCCGGGAGGTACGATTGCCTCCGGAACTGAAACCACACGAGCCGTTGACGCATCCAGTGGAATACCGGGTTCAAGATCCCCGATGGCGACCACCACATCGACAACAGGATCACGGGATTCCTCGCTCCTCTTCAGCACATGGCGAACACCAAGCATCGAAAGTAATCCGCAGCAAACTGCCACGGCCAGCATAACCACAGCCTGAGGTTTCATAGCGGGTGCGAACTTTCTGTCCCACTCGCTTTGCGTGTGTCGCTGAATTCGACTGCAGCGCTGGCCCGCAGGTCATGCTGTCAAAATCGATACACAGCGAACAACCGTTCTATTCTTCCCCAGCATCATGATCGGCACACCGGATTGCAGGCTTCACCGAATGCTGGCAGGAAAACTTAAAGTCGTTCACTTACACGCAAGCAGAGACAATTGACTTGCCACAAAGTTGATGCCGCCAGAGCCGACCTTCGGCGGCGACGACAGATGCAGACGGGGCAGCGGCAGAATCTGCCACATGCAGCCACGGTCAGATCATGTTCTGAAACCAGAAATACCCGATAGTCCCGATGCAGATGGGGATTCCGTAGGGCAGCAGCAGCATCCGCGGCTTGCGCTCGGCTGCGATGACCGAAAGCTGGACTGGATTGCGGATGCTCATCCACTCGCTGAGGATCAACAGAAAATTGCTGTAGTGATGTGCTGGTCTGCGTCGCCACAGGACCATGACGATCGCCATCCCGGCACCAAGCACGGCGGAGACCGCAAATGCCGCGAGGGTGACCTGCCAGCCCATCCATGCTCCGATGCCCGCCATCAGCTTCACATCACCCGCGCCCATGCCACCCACCGAATACAGTGGAAGCAGCGTCAGCAGACCTGCACACATTCCCAGCACTCCGGCACCGAAGCCCGTGACTCCGCCGGTCCAGGTGGAATAGATCAGGCCTGCCAGCACCATGGGAAAGGTAATCCAGTTCGGCACACGCAGATCCCGGCCATCAATCCAGGCAGCCAGAATCAGAATCACTGATACAGTCTTCACATGCCAGTTGTTCATCAGGAAATCAGCGACTTGCATTTTTGAGAGGCTCCTTTTCAGAATCATGAATTCGCGGCCCGGAATCAGCCCTTCCAGGTTTAATGTCTCTGCCGTGACTGTCCTGAGGCACTACACCACGCTTCGTGTTTCGCTCCCGATGACGCCGCATCATCACTCTGGCGTTATCCCGGATGCGAATGTGCACCTGCTTCAGGTCCCGGTATTCAGGGGAGATCAAAACACAGATAAAAAAAGGGATGCAGACATGATGCTGCATCCCCTCGAATTTCAATGTCAGCAGGGTCAGGTTGCTCCCGCTGACTCGCCATCATGACAGGCTGTTCGACACGCTGGTGAACTTCGCGCTGGCATTCGTACCGACAGTTGTCACAGCTGCGATACAGACCACGACGATCAATGCCAGCATGACTGCGTACTCGACAGCTGTCGGGCCATCTTCAGACACCAGAAATCGCTTTACACTGCTTGCAAACTTGGACATTGCTCATTCCTTCTCGTTGTGCCGCTCTCGCGGGCAATGTGTTTCACAGCGGATGACCCGCAGGTACAGATCCTTACCAAAAGGACCCCCTCACGACGAATCCCCCGGTCTCACTATCGCCTGGGGATTTACTCGCCGTCGTACTATTGAACTTAGGTCATCATTTCACCACGTCAAAAACTTTTTACCGCTTTTCGTCATCTGAATCCGCCTCGCAAAACTCAGGCTTTGACGCGCTGATGCAGTCTGGCAACAAAGTCAGTGACAATGCTGTTCACGATTCTCAACATCCCCTGTGGACTTATTCAAACAGGGGGTCTGTCGTGATGCTTCAGATCGTTGTTTCAGTCAGCGTGTGTCGGCTGTGAGACTGATCGGAGTGTCGGTATTTTGCGCCAGTCGCAGGCGATCCGCCTGCTGCTGCCATTCTGCGCCGCAGCGACGCATGCGTTGTTCGTCGAATTGATCCACGTCACATTCTTCAAGGGCCCGCCTGACAATTGCCGAAGCCGTGCTGAAGCGCCCCCGCTCGGATTCTGTGACGGCCGCCTGAATGCGAAAAACAGGCATGTCCGGGTACTGCGACAGTGCATGCTGCCAGAGGCTGAATGAGTCCTGCCAGACAGGTTGGTATGCCATGGTACGAAGCACACAGCCGCCCAGCAGCAATCCTGCCGAAAGCGTCCGCACAACAATTGTCAGGATCTGACCGCGTTCGCCAGTGGGCAGCAGGCCAGTGACTTTGGCCATTGATGTTGTCACCATGCCAAACACAATCAGACACGGAAGATAGAGATAGCGATCGTTCATCAAAGTCGTGATCGGTGTGATGTTGAGCACGGGCAGCAACAGCAGCAACGCGGTCAGCAAACCAAACAGAAACATCGGCGATCTGTGTCGCAGTCGCCATGCTGTAACACCAATCACCGCCCACGCGGTCGTGGCCGCAAATGCGCTCAGATGAATCCCTGAAATGGGCGGGTCGTACATGACGCATTGTACAGAGGGGGCCAGCAGCATCCTGATGTACTCCCACAGGATCAGACTGTCGGCCTGAAGGATCCGGAACAAACCAATTTCCATATGGGCCCGAACGCCTCCGCCCACTGTGTTCTGAGCTCCCATCGTCATGATCAGCAACAACAAACCCAGCAGTCCCGGGATGATTGCCGCAGAGATCGCTTCCGGAGTTCGACGTCGAGCGATCAGCAGGTCATACAACAGTACAATCGGCGGCAGAATAATCGCATGGGCGCGGGCGAGCAGTGCCATGACCAGCAGCAGCAGATACCAGCCCTCGTCCCGCGGCGCGGGTCGCTCCCTGAGTCTGATGACAACTGCCGACAGCATCAGGGCGCTGCAGAGCAGACTTTTGCGAGATGAAATCCAGACAACACTTTCGACCTGTACCGGATGCACGATGAACAACGCGGCCGTCAGCCACGTCGCATAGGTGGAACGACAGAATCGCCGCATCAGGGCAAAGACCAGCAGTCCATTCGCACAGTGCAGCAGCAGATTGGTCAGTCGATAACCCCACGCCTCCAGTCCCCAGAAGCTGTGATCCACGAGAAACGTCAATATCGTCAGTGGCGCATAATTACGTGTGACGACTTCTGTTGCGATTCCCTGCAGATTACTCAGAGTCCAGCCGCGAATCAGCGGGTTATTCCGGACATACGCACCGTCATCCCAGTTGACGAACTCATATGGCAGTGTGTGCCACCACGTCAGCGCAGTCATCAGTACCAGCGATACCCATGGAGCCACACGTCTCAAAAAAACTATGGCACCCCGTGGCATGGCTGAATCATCTCTGAGCACAACAATCCTCCAGCTGCATCAACCTGCGGTGAAACCCGCAGGGACTCATACTGCAGCGCCGGAAGAATGTGGACGGAATCTCAGATCCTCCGCTGTTTTCCGGATCACCCGGATCTATGAAATCGGCCTATCCCGCGGAAAAGGTATAACCCGAATCATTGTCAGAATCACCAGCATCATCCCTTCAGTTCTCCTGCTGGACTGCGAGGTCCGCAAGTCCCCACAGTCCAGCCCCCGTGACTTCGCAGCGGCAAAGACATACCAGCAGACGTGATCTAGGCCCGGGTCGTAAGGAATGAAATCTGGTGCCACTTGCCTGTCAGGGGCCATGCACCGGCACGTCGGCACTGCCTCCAGCCTCGCGAGCTGAGGGGCCTGTCACAGCGTGGCAAAGTCCTGACAACCCTCAGGTTCACTGTCTCTGACAGAACCAGCAGGCCTGCGGTATTCATCCGGGAGACGAGTACTTAACGGAGGGTAGAGCCGAGGACACAAAAGGTGGGTGGCACCTTGCAGTGAATTATGGTGCCAGGCATCGTCGTTGTGGCGGTGAATTCAGGTGCCATTCACCGTTGTTTTGGGGGGCGTCGGAACGTTTCAAGCCGGCTTGGTGTGTTACGTGGCGACAAAATCCGGTCAACCGTCAGGATTGCTGAATTCGGAAGAATCCCGCGGGCCGCGATAATCGTTTGAGTGCCGCCGTGCTTACAAATGGGTGGCACCCGAAACAGGCACCCGAAACAGATGGGTGGCACCCGAAACACCGCACCCGAAACACCGCACCCGAAACACCAGATATCCAAAACACCAGAAAGTGAAAAAAGCTGGGTTCCGGTGGCCGTCAGCTTATTTCGCGATGGTGACTACGGCTTCTGGTCGTGGGGGGTTACTTTTCCGCTGCAGGTGAGTTCTGCGCGACGGCTTCCAGCAGTGTTTCCTGCTGGGTTCCGTAGGAGGTCAACAGGGATTCGGCTCCAAGGGCGCCAATGACCGTTTCGCTGTACCGATACTCTCTCGATGTCATGACACCGCGTTTCATATCCAGTCGAAATTGTCCCGAAGGCGTCGCCTGAATCAGCTGTGACTGTACGGCTGAACTGCGGATCGGCGTTTTCACAGAAGAACGAAATGTGACCGTAGCGGTGTCGCCTTCCACTTTTTCCAGGCGGTAAGTGCGCAGCACGACAACCTGAAGATTCAGATCCTGACTTCCACGTACCGTGAGTGGAAACTCTTCCTTCCACGAGTCACCGATGCGAACCGGATTCTCCGGAAGGGGCATGAGAAATGACCCGGGGTCTTTGGCCTTTGAGGGTTCAGTTGTCGCCGCGCTGACCGGTTTGACTTCGGATGCTGATGTTTCGGTCGTTTCCACCGGCGATGGAACTGCAGCCTGTACGACCGTCGGAGCTGCCTGCTGTGGCTTCCGAACGGTTTGACCTGTCGTCGTCAGTCGGAATTCAGGAGCACTGCCGCGGAGGCTATGCGCAACTCCGCGATAAACCTCCGGGATTTCTGAGGGCTTCATGCCTGTGTGAAACTCAACCGCCGGCTGATCATCGACCTGTCGCTTCATCGAAACTTTTTCAAACTGCATTGCAAATGTCCCGGCTCCGTCAGGCTCGACGGACTGCACGGTAAACAGACGCACCTGCTGGACCTGCGAGACGTCTACGCGACGATTTTCGCCCACTTGCGCCTCGAGTGTCATCTTCTGATCAGACTGATAACGCCACTGCTGACCCTGTTGAAACAGGTACCGCAGGGACCACGTTTTTTCATCGGTGGGTGTCTTCTGGGGCGAAGCATCAGGTTTGGCCGCGGTGGCCGCGGTGGCCGCGCCGTCGGCGACAGCGGGCTGTCCTGAGTTTGAAACCTGTGTGCCCGAGTTCAGCTTATCAACCGGAAATCCGATGCAGGCAAGCAGCAGAAGAGCGGAGATTGACGGCATGGAAGGATTCTCGAGCTACGGGTGATTCGTGGCAGGCAACCGTGCCCGATGCACAATCATGCTCTGCCGGCAGGCAGACTAGCACACCGTCGACTTGAGCGGCGAGGTGAGTTTTTCATCGATTTGGGGATAAGTCCCGATAACGTGGGGTGCAAAGCGGCCTATGGACGCCTGTGTCCCGGTGATCGGCGGTTTTTGCCGAATTTTGGCTTCGCGATAGAAGCGAGTCAGTAAAAGGATGACCGCGAACGCTTCAGCATCAGGTTGCGGCACATTGCCATCAGCGAAGGCGATCGTATCACATCTGCAGATATCCATTGACTCTTGCTGTTGTCATGGCACACACGAGAAGTTGGCAGACTAGTAACCAGCCCCAGATCCGTCGGCCGCTCGACGTTGTTGATCCCGGAAGGCCGGCATCGGCCAGCAGAACCAGCCACCATGGCGTAACGAAGCACCACAGGCGGGCGGCTTCCCCCATGTTTTTGCCGGACACCAGCAGCAGGATCCAGGTGACGGCGAGGCTGATGCTGAATTGTCGCAGCGGGTTGAGATTCCACCAATCCACCGTCCTGCTACCTGGGACTGCCCGGTCGTCACTGATTTCCA
>JBDKIW010000400.1:0-7191 GCA_039796955.1 Planctomycetota bacterium | reverse complement strand
CGGCCGGTTTCCCGTAACGCTCAACAATATCCGACAACTCGTGCCCACGCGCTCCGGCATCAAGCAGATAGTCAGCGATGGACAGATCAAAGAATCGCTGCGGCAGCGCTGCGCCCACATTCCGCAGCGCATGACAAAAACCCTTCGCACTGGCAATCAACACTTCACCGGAATATCCCGCCAGCCACTGCAGAAACTGATTCGTCAGGTCAGACGCAGTCACAGCCGCACTGTCGATCGCATAACTCTGAGACCCGCCTGAAAACACGGCACCTGTGATCCGCCGTCCACGCACGGTCGTCCCAGTCAGCAGTGGCTCCACGGCTAACAGCTTTGTTCCGACAAATTCGCCCAGAACCTGACTTAATTGATCTGCAGAAGTAATCGGCAGAGCTACTTCCGAAGCCTGTTCGCCAGGCGTACCCGATGCTGCCGAAACTGATTCCGCAACAGAGTCAGGCATCTCCCCCCCGGACTCATCCCCTCCGACACCCACATGGTCGCGGACCTGAGCTGCATAGCGGCGAAATCCCATATCCACAAAAAAGCGGTGAAGCGCCGGGTAGTCCGGAGCACTGACCCGCGCTGCCTCCAGATCAATCGTGATGGGCAAATCCTGACGCAATCGCACCAGCTCGCGGCTCATCAACGCCTGCCCGGCAAACTCCGCCAGATTCTCCTGAACCTTTTTTCCAGGGGCACGGCCGGCATTTGCCAGAATGTTCTCCAGAGTCCCGAACTGCTCAATCAGCGTTCTTGCAGTCTTGGGGCCAATCTTCGGAACCCCCGGAACATTGTCGACGGAGTCCCCCACCAGCGACTGGAAATCCACAACCTGATCCGGTCGGATCCCCCAGTCCTCCTGCAGAGACGCCTCGTTGTAAAACTCGTTCCGCCGACAGTTCAGCATCCGCACGTGAGGGCCGAGCAGTTGCCGCGCATCCTTATCCGTGGAAACAATCACCACGTCCAGATCCCGCGCCAATGCCTGGTTCGTCAGCGTCGCGATCACGTCATCAGCTTCCCACTGCGGACATTCAATCCCCGGAATCCGAAAACACTCCAGGAGTTGCTTGATGAGCGGGATTTGCGGCCGCAAATCCTCAGGAATCTCTGTTCGATTGGCCTTGTACCGATCAAAGATTTCTTCGCGCTTCCCCGGGCCCGGCGAATCAATGGCACAGACCAGGTACCCCGGCTTGCGGTCCAGAATCGCATAAATATCCCGTGTAAATCCAAAGACAGCGTTGGTGGGCTGCCCGCGAGTGCCTGTCATCGCCGGGATCGCATGGAACACCTGAAACATCAGAGAAAATGTGTCGATGATGTAAATGCATTCGCGAGACATCGCTGGTTTCCGCCGATAATTTTGTGATTCGGGTCAGGGACATTCGAAATCCGCCGCAGGCTCGCGGAATTCGGTTCAGCAGGGGGGTCAGCAGGCCCCGCGAATCCCTCTCAACCCCCGAAACTGACAGGTTTTGCGACAGATGGCAATTGAACCCCGTCTGGAATTTGCATTTCCTGTTGCGTTTGATAGACTTTCAGTGTATTTCCCGAAAAATCTGTTCATTTGTTCACTAGATCCGTAGGAGGGTTTTTGTGGTAAAGTTGCGTTTGCGAGATAATGAAAGTGTGAATGAAGCAGTGCGTCGGTTCCGTAAGTTGGTTGAGCATGCCGGCGTGAAAAAAGAAATGCGCAAGCGCGAATTCTACGAAAAGCCCAGTGATATCCGTCGCCGTGACCGCCGTCGTGCCGAAATGCGTGCTCGACGTGCCAATCAGCCTCCCGAACTGGAAGTGCAGTAATCGGTCGCATCTCCGGCAAGTCGGCACACTGCTGCTGCAGTGACTGAAACTCTGACGGCCGGTGAAATGTTGACAGCCCAGAACTGTCTCCGATTTGCTTGTACGGCCTCGCGGTCTTCCATCTGCGACACGTTTCATCAGCGGTTTCCCATCTGACAGCCCGGTAACAGGCGGCTGACTTTCTCCGTAAAGTCAACTCCTTGGCCCGGGCTGAATGTGTTTGCTGGTGGCGAACGCCCCCCGCACGGCCATTCGCGGCCATGTGAGCATGGTCGTTGCCCCGTGATTCAGTCTCGCACACAAGCCGAAACGTCACAATTCATTAGCCTTCTACCACTCGCCATCAAGGCTGCAGGACGAACGATTTCAGGGCACCTCCCTTCCGGCAACTGGCATTTTCTCAAGCAACAACCTGTCCCGGTCTGCCGCCCGAATGCAACGGAACGTATGATCTTATTCAGTCGCCTGAAATGCCCCGAAGTCCCGGGACTCAGTCAGGCTTCCCCGCGTTGAAGTGACTGCCCGGGCACATAGGTTTTACCCGAAACCAGTGTCTCGGGCGAACCCCGGCAAACCCGGGCAGGCCAACGCAGAAAATGCCCCCGATCTTGTCGGCCCGGGGCCTGCGGCCTCGGCAGGTACCAGCGCCCGACTTCAGTGATCCAACAGGAGCCAGTGCATGCAGACAATCTCAGTTGTGGATTCGCATACCGGGGGTGAGCCGACACGGATCATTGTCGCGGATGGCCCGCCGCTGGGGACCGGTCCCCTTGCAGAGCGACTGGCGCATTTTCGGGAGCACTTCGACGAAATCCGTGCGGCTGTGATCAATGAACCACGCGGCTCGGATGTTCTGGTCGGAGGACTGCTGTGCGAACCGCATGACCGCAGCTGTCATGCTGGTATTTTGTTCTTCAACAACACGGGCTACCTGAACATGTGTGGCCACGGCACAATCGGCCTGCTGGTCACACTCCGCTGGCTACAGAAAATCACGCCGGGTGTCTGGCGGATTGACACTCCTGTGGGAGTAGTGGAAGCCACATTGCTGGATGACCATCGGGTTTCGTTGCGCAACGTGCCTTCATGGCGTTATCGCAAAGCGGTTTCTGTCGACGTCCCCGGACATGGCAAGGTCACAGGGGACATCGCATGGGGTGGCAATTGGTTCTACCTCGTGAATGACCACGGGCGTGATCTCCGACTGTCGGACTGGAAGGGACTCACAGAATTCACTTTGCAAATTCGGGCGGCCCTGGAACGAGCCGGGATCACCGGGGCCGGTGGCGGCGAGATTGATCATATCGAATTGTTCGGCCCCGGGACCGCTGGCCACGCGGACAGTCGGAACTTCGTGCTGTGTCCCGGCGGGGCCTATGACCGTTCCCCGTGCGGCACCGGCACCAGCGCCAAACTGGCGTGCCTTGCGGCGGACGGCAAACTGCCAGCCGGATCCACCTGGTGTCAGGAAAGCATCGTGGGCAGTGTGTTTGAGGGAAGCTGGCAGCCGGCTTCGGAAACAGTTCCTGAAGCGGCTGGCCCGGTGATTATTCCCACGATCACCGGCACCGCGTGGGTCACCGGCGAAGCCCGCCTGATTCTGCAGGACTCTGACCCCTTCCGCACGGGAATTCACGCAATCTGAATTGGGCTGAATCCCAAGGTTGGCTACAACCGAGTAGACTCCGCAGATGACGGCAGATTCAGGTCAACGGTTCCGCAGCTCAACCGGATCAGGGCAATTGGTGCCGGGCGGATACTGGGGCAGGAACCACGAACGCGGTCAGTCACCGCAGATGTCACAAACCGGGGCACTCCCAGGCAGCCATCGGTTCGATCAACAACACCAGACAGGAACCTCTTTCAATGAGTCAGTCGCAGCACACGGTGATTATTGGTGGTGGCGTGATTGGTGGTTTCACGGCATGGTATCTCGCCCAGGCTGGACATCAGGTGACTTTGATTGAGCAGGGTAGTTTTGGCAAACAGTGTTCCCACGGGAACTGCGGCTACGTCAGTCCCAGCCACGTCATTCCGCTGGCACGGCCGGGGCAGGTGATGAAAGGCATCAAGGGGATGCTCAGTAGCCAGACTGCGTTGCGCATCAACCCGTCCAAACTGGCCGTGCTCGCCCCCTGGCTTCTGAAGTTCGCGCTCCGCTGCAACTCCAGCGCCATGATGGAAGCGGGCCGGGCCTGCCACCCACTGCTGCAGTCCTCGGCAGCCCTGTATCGCGAGGTATTCGAGCAGCAGAGCATGCTGGTGGACTGGAAAACTGATGGCCTGCTGTTTGTGTTTCGCGACCAGCACGAATTCGACGAATATGCTCAAAGCGATGCATGGCTGCGAAAACACTTCGACATGGGCGCCGAGCCTTATTCCGGCAGTGCACTGACCGAACTGGAGCCTGCCCTGAAGCCGGGTCTGGCCGGCGCGTGGCTCTATCGCTGTGACGCCCACCTGCGTCCCGGAAAACTGATGAGCGAACTGCGACGCATTCTGACCACCGCAGGCGTCAGAATTCTCGAGAACACCTCCATGAAGGACTTCCGTGGCACTCAGGGGCGGGCCAGCGCCGTGCTGACAACCGGCGAATCGATTTCTGCCGACCACTTCGTTGTGGCCACCGGCGCGTGGACACCGCTGCTGAAACAAGCCCTTGGCGTCAACCTCCCGATCCAGCCCGGCAAAGGCTATTCCATCACCATGCCGCGACCGAAACTCTGCCCAAAGTACCCCATGATTCTGGAAGAGTGCCACGTCGCCATCACCCCCTTTGAAGAAGGCTACCGTGTCGGCAGCACCATGGAGTTTTCGGGCTATGACACCAGCCTGAATCGTCAGCGACTGAACTACCTGCGATCGGGCGCCGCGGAGTACCTGCAGGAACCCACGGCCGACCCGGTGGAAGAGGAATGGTACGGATGGCGTCCGATGACAGCCGATGGCATTCCCTTCATTGATCGTTCCCCTCGCTACCAGAACGTCTGGATTGCCGCCGGGCACAGCATGCTGGGAATTTCGATGGGCACGGGGACCGGCAAGCTCGTGGCCGAACTGATCACCAACAGGAAACCCCACCTCGATCCCACTCCGTATCGGCTCAATCGCTGAACAACCGGCCCCCCGGAAAATCACTGGAGACGACCATTCTTTTGCCCGGATGGTCGTTCGCGGCACAGTCCGCACCAACGCCCCGACTGCAGGAATTCGGGGCGCGTGTTCAACCCTGGCAGCACCGATTAAACTTTGCCGTGTTCTGCCATTCCCTGCATCCCGCGGGAATTCCAGCCACTTCGGTGGCGATCTGATTGTCGGCGGATACCATGCGAAGGCTCGGCAGACGGGCGTCTGCATGATTTTTTCAGTTCAATACGGGAGAAAAGACTCGTGGGATCATCGGTTGTCCTTGCATACAGCGGCGGGCTGGATACATCGGTACTGGTAGGCTGGCTGCAGGATGAAGGTTACGACGTCCACTGCCTCTACGTGGATCTCGGTCAGCCCTGTGAAGACCGCGCGGCCATCATGAAAAAGGCCCATGACATCGGGGCCCGATCCGCTCAGATCGTGGACGTCCGTGAAGAACTGTGTCGGGACTTCGCCTTCCCGGTTCTGCAGTGGCAGGCCAGATACGAAAACATCTATCTGCTGGGCACCAGCATTGCTCGTCCGTTGATCGCCAAGGCCTGCCTGCAGCGTGCACGCGAAGTCGGTGCCGTCGCCTTTGCTCATGGTGCCACCGGCAAGGGCAACGACCAGTGTCGTTTCCAGTTGGCTGCTGAAGCCCTGGAACCCTCGGTACGCATCATTGCTCCGTGGCGCATGGCGCGATTCCGCGATGCGTTTCCCGGCCGCACAGAGATGCTGGACTATTGCGAAAAGAAGAACATTCCCGTCAAGGCCACAGCAAAGAAGCCTTACTCCAGCGACGAGAACTGTCTGCACATCAGCTACGAAGCCGGAGACCTGGAAGATCCCACCGTCGATGGTCAGTCGATCATCGACTTCGGGATGACGGTGTCGCCGCAACAGGCTCCCGACCGGGAAGAAGTTGTGACCATCAATTTCGAATCCGGAATCCCCGTCGCGGTCAACGGCAAAGCACTCAGCCCGGCTGCACTCGTCGAAGAGCTCAATGCCATCGGCGGTCGCAATGGCTGCGGACGAATTGACATCGTCGAGAATCGCTTCGTCGGCATGAAGAGCCGCGGGGTTTACGAATCCCCCGGGATGACGCTGCTCTACGCCGCTCATCAGGGCCTGGAACAGATGACGCTGGACCGCGACCTGACCCATCTTCGCGATTCGCTCAGCCCGCAGGTCGCCGAAATGGTGTACTACGGATTCTGGTACTGTGCAAAGATGGACGCGCTGATGGCCTTCATCCGCGAAACACAGAAGCCCGTCACCGGAGAAGTGCAACTGACGCTGTACAAGGGCAACGTACGCGTCAGCAGCCGCAAGTCCCCCTACAGCCTGTACAAGGCCGATATCGCCAGCATGGAAAAAGGCGGTTCCTACGACCAGACCGATGCTGAAGGATTTCTGCGGATCATGGGTCTGCCCGGGCGAGTCCAGGGGACGGTACGGCCCCGAAGTTACTGATGGCTATGCCGCGAGGACCCCGGGAAGGTCGACACCTTTCCCGGGGCCCTCTGCAGGTGTCATCAGGCAGTCCCGCAGATCATCATTTCAAGGCTGTTGCACGGGAACTCAATTCACCGTCAGACGGCTATCTGCACGCCCTCAGAATGGAAATCGCTCATCAATCGTGGTTCGCGCAAGGTCGACCAGGAAGCCGGACAGACGTTCAACAATCACCTCCATCAGTGCCCGCCCCTTTTCTGCCGTCGCGGCGTGAGGATTGCCGGAGCCTGTATTGGTTGTCAACAGATGCCACGGGCGCGTGATTGACACCCAGCCCTTGTTGACGGCATCCAGACGAGTTTCTGCGGTGGTGCCATCATCAGCCGCCAGAGTGCCATCGGAATGCAGAGCGACCAGATGGCCGAAGAACGCCAGACCCAGCGAAGTTTCCATTTCTCCGGCATGATCATCCGGCATTTCAAACAGACGGGACTTCACGTCCGCCGTCAGGCCGCGAAACCAGTCGCACAGGAATAACTGCACCTTTGTTGTCCCATGCAGTTCCCGCAGCAGCGGTTTGAATTCATTGCCTCCGTGACTGTTCAGAATCAGCAGCTTGTGAATGCCGTGACCTTCCAGCGACTGCACCAGATCACGGATCAATAACCCCAGAGTCGATGGATTGACGTTCATTGACAGCCGGCATTGGTTCTGGTTTGTCTCAGTTCCGTAAGGAATCGCAGGCAGCATCACCACACGAGCACCGCGTTCCCAGGCCACCTGGCACGCTCG
>JBDKIW010000399.1:0-2811 GCA_039796955.1 Planctomycetota bacterium | reverse complement strand
CCGCCGTTTTCTGAAGCCCCCGGCGATCGAGACTGTGTCTCAATTTGCTTCCAATCAGATTCGTTGCTAAACGAGTCTGGAAAATGCCGAAAACAATGGCATATAACATGGAGATCGCGGATGATGTCCGCGAGGTGCTCGCATAAACCGGCTGAATGCCGTTGACGTTTGATCACAGATTCTGGTGGGAAAGGTCGTTTCCATGACACATGTTGTTGCTGAACCCTGTTTCAACTGCAAGTACACCGACTGCGTCGTTGTTTGTCCGGTCGAGTGTTTCTACGAAGGCGAAGCGATCCTCTTCATTCACCCGGAGGAGTGCATCGATTGCGAGGCCTGTGTTCCTGAGTGCCCGGTGGCAGCGATTTTCCACGCTGATAACCTGCCGGAAGAGTGGGCGGGCTACAAGGACCTGAACGCCGAGATGGCTCCACAGTGCCCGGGCATTACCGAGCAGAAGACTTCCATGGCCGAAACTCATGGAGTGTGCACTGCCCCCAAGCGTTAATCACAAACGCCTGACGCAGACAATCAAAAGCTCTGGCAGATCTGCCAGAGCTTTTTTTTGGTCCTCGTTCCATCGTTGACAGCATCGCAAATTCATGGTCACGTCGCCTCACGCTGGAATTTTCCGGATGCCCCGTTCATGAGCCGTCCCGGAGTATTGCTGCCTGTCATGCAGCGCTGGAGCTGCCACAACTGTGGCGGCTGCTGTCGCGAGCATCAGATTACGATCACCGAACAGGAAAAGCAGCAAATTGAACGTCAGCGATGGTCGGCAGAGTCCGGAATTGCTGGGGACCGGCCCCTGATTGTTGCTCACGGGACAGCATGGCGACTGAATCATCAGGACGACGGCGCCTGCGTGTTCCTCGACGAAAACGGGTTGTGCCGAATTCATGCGAAGTTCGGAGAAGCCGCGAAACCCCTCGCTTGCCGACTGTATCCCTACGCGATTCACCCAGCCGGACATCTGGTGACGACCAGCCTGCGATTCAGTTGCCCTTCAGTGGTACAGAATCGGGGAGAATTGGTGACGTCCTGCCGTGCGACAATTGAATCGCTTGCGGCGGAAGTCGTACCTTCCGACTATCGAACGTCACCGGCCCCCGACCTGCGAACCGGACAAAGCCTCGACTGGCCCGATGTCACCCGTATTCTGGCCTTTCTGGAACGTGGGATCTCAGATTCCTCCGTGCCGCTCGTCACACGCCTGATCCGCATACTCTCCTGGCTGGAATTACTGGATCGAGCGGAAAGCGCGACGGTCGTTGGTGAACAACTGGGCACACTGCTGCCACTGCTGCACGAAGCGTCCGTGCGAGCATATCCCGGCGACGTAGTGCCTGAAAAGTCACCATCAAAACTGGCCCGCATCATGTTTCGGCAGTTTGTCGCACAGCTGCTGCGTCATGATACAGCGGCCCTCGCGCGCCGTGGCCTGTCCGCCCGCCTGTCGCTATTGGTACAGGGTCTGCGATTCACACTGGGATTAGGACGCATTCCGCAGGTGGCCGACCCGGAATCGGTGCGAGTTGCCTTTGTGGAACGAGCAGGACTCGGCAACGCCGACACCTCAGTCCGGTTTCCGCAACTGGAGCAGCCCTTTGGCGGTCGAACGGCCGAGTGCGACGACGTACTGGAGCGCTACTTTCGGGTCCGTCTTCAGGGATTGCACTTCTGCGGCCCCGCATTTTATGGCTATTCGCTGATCGCCGGCTTTCAGTCCCTCGCACTGATGTACCCAGCTGTGATGTGGACTGCCCGCCTGCGAGCGGCACGAGCCGGACGGAGCCAGTTGCAAAAGAGCGATGTCGAAGCCGCCCTGGCCACGCTTGACCACAACTTTGGTTATTCACCGGTGATGGGACTGCAGACTTCGCGACAACGCATTCGGCAACTTGCTCAGATGCAGCAGATCACCACGCTCTGTGCCTGGTACAGTCACTGAGAACCCCGGAGTTTCGATTACACCAGCGGCAACAAAAATGCCGATGGGGAAGACGTTGTCGACTGGTCTTTTGACAGTTCTTTCGGCCCAGCACCGCGTTTCTGGTCTGATGCCCCAGCCCCTTCCTGATTCAGGGAATGGCAGAGACTGCCGGAAAACTGGGCGATTTGCAGAAAAGCAGCAGAAAGAAAAGTTTCAGAAAGACGGTGTCGCGAAGGTTTTGCTGTGTCCTTAGAATATACGGCAGCGAAAAATCAGTTGAACGCGGTCCCGTCAAGGCTCTTGATTCCCATCCCGGATACTCCCATGCGCAGCGAATCTGAAGTTCTTTTCGAAGACAATCCTTTCTCAATCCCGGTGGCTGACCGCGTTCGGCGGTTGCCCCCCTATCTGTTCGGAACAATCAACAAACGCAAATACCAACTGCGCGTTGCCGGTGTGGACGTGATTGACCTCGGCATGGGTAACCCCACGGACCCGCCGGATCCGCAGATCGTACAGAAAATCGAAGAATCGCTGGCGGACCCCCGCAACCACCGCTACTCCGTTTCCAACGGAATTGGCAATCTGCGCAAGGAAGTCGCTGCCCGATACCTGAAGCGTTACGGCGCCCGTCTGGATGCCAATGACGAGGTCCTCGCGTGCCTCGGTTCAAAAGAAGGTTTCAGCCACATGTGCCTGGCGCTGATGGGGCCCGGGGACACCGCCATCGTCCCGGCTCCGTCATTCCCGATCCATGTCTACTCCGTCATGCTGGCATCCGGCAATGTGATCGCGCTGGATGTCCGTGACCCGGACAAGTTTCTCAGAAACGTCGCCTACACCTGCGAACACCTCGTTCCCAAACCAAAAGTGGTCGT
>JBDKIW010000398.1:0-10749 GCA_039796955.1 Planctomycetota bacterium | reverse complement strand
CGGTTACGTCCGCGCCCGCCACGTCGTCGGCCACGTCGTCGGCCCTGTCGTTTTTCCTCTGAGGCGGACTCTGTCTCAGCGGCTGCAGGAGCCTCATCGACTTCCTCGCACTCGTCGGTCTCGGTGGGCACAGCATCTGCGGGCGGAGCCTTCCGGCGGCTCTCGCTGTCATCCCAAACCCAGCGATCGAGTTCATCCCAGTAAGAATTGTCATCACCACCACCTGCTGCGCTGCTGCCAGCGACCGGCGCAGCGGGTGCGGGTTCAGCCGCCTGCTCTTTAACTGAGCGGCGCGACTCTCTGTTGGTCTCCGAGCGGCGATCCCGTGGCCGACGGTCGGAAGATCCCTCGGCCACCACGTCCCGGGATTCCTGTGACTTCACAGACGATCGGGGGGCAGCGGCTTTCAAATCGTGCCCGAAATCAAATTCATCCTGCCCAGCGTCATCGTCATCGCCGAACTCAATATCATCATCATCTTCTTCTTCGTCATCATCTTCATCGGACTCTTCGTCCTCGTCCTCGTCGTCATCTTCTGCTTCGTCGTCCGAACCGAAGTCAAAATTTTCGTCATCATCGACGTCGTCTTCATCGTCATCGTCATCTTCGTCATCATCGGAGAAAACGATCAGGTCATCGAGGTCGTCCTCGTACTCCATGCCATTTCCGCGGCGACTATTCTGCAGAGACTGCTCAAGCGACACCTCAATCGGTGCGGTCAGGTCGGCAGACTCGGCAGAAACCGTCGTGGCCTTCCCGGAAGCGGGTGCGTCGTCGTAGTCGTCAAACAGCACTTCGCCGCCCACATCTTCGGGCAGTTTGTCGAGCCCAAAAAACGACTCGGCCAGTTGACGCGCGATGTCGTCTTTCTTCTTTTTTGAATCACCATCGGTGCTGGTCATTTCAATCCGTCTTTCACTGCAGCGTTCGAGCTACCGAGCAACTGCAAAATTCCTTTAAACCAATCTGAACTCTGTTGTTACCTGAGTGGCTCCGATTCGGCCACTTTGATTTTGAACCAATTACGCTGCTGATACTGCTGCGAAAGCACTTCCGTGCGTGCGCCGTATCCCCCGGAATTCACCTTCTCAGGTGGTTCGGCTGCGATCGCGTCCTGTGTCGACAGTCGCAAACACTGCATGTTTCCGTTTGGGTTGCTGCCCCGCAGAAATTCCGCGCGATAATCCTGCTTCTGACGTAGACTTTAACCAGCGTCGCTGAGGAATTCAATTGGCTGGAGACGCAAGCAGTGTTTACCCGGTCACCAGCAGCCTTCCTGAACCTGAAATCTCCCCGCTTCGGACGTCTGCCTCAAGCGACCAAACCTCCGAATCAGCCACAGCCAGGACTCTGGTCCAACGCGGTGAACTGCACCATTGTCAGAAAATTCAGCCCTTGCCGACGCGAAACGCATCTCCGGTCAACGTACTCTGAGAACCCGAAGTTGCAGTAGGCAGGCGCGAAGGGGCAGGGGGTGAAGACCGCTGTTCGAAACAAGTGTACTGTCCATTCCAGGACTTGCGACCACCGGGCGAATTATGACCGAGAAACGAGCACTTGGTTGGAAAATTCCGCAGATTCTCCGAAACTTCACCAGTTTTACAGTGCGATGGCGTTGGGTAGCCGGTGGCCAGTCAGTCTTCCAGCAACCGGCTGCTCAGGAGCTCAGCTCGATCGAAGGGCTGCCCTTCCGGCAGCTGTGCTTAACGACCGGTCTGTTCAGGACAGGAGTTCAGGAAATGGTCAACGCTCAAACCCAATCGATGACTCAGCGACCACTGGGCGGGGCACCGGGACACGCGGAGTCATCAGCCCCCGGAAGACGATCCCCTGCCTGGATCCTGGTATTGGTTGCTCTGTTCAGTACCGTGCAGACAGGCTTTGCGGACGAGCAACAGGTCATCGCAGATCAGGTGTTCCGGATTCTTCAGGAGAATTGTCTGAAGTGCCATTCGGGCACTGTACCCAAAGGCGGGCTCTCGCTGACCAGCCGGGAATCCATCGTCCGCGGCGGCGACTCCGGTTCGGCATTTGACCAGTCGAATCCTCAAGCCAGTCTGCTCCTGAAAGCGATTCTGTACGACGGCCTTGAGATGCCTCCGGCAGGCCAGCTCTCGGCGGAACAGACGGCCGTGCTGACTCAATGGATCCAGAGCGGATTGCGGTGGCCGGAGGGCATGACTCTGCAGCCGGTTCACCCGAACCGTGAACCACCGCAGGTGAACGATGAAACCCGGCGCCACTGGTCCTTTCAACCTGTCAGAAAGCCGACCCTCGCGGCATCTCCCGACACCTGGACGAAGAATGAAGTCGATGTGCTGATACAGAGCAGACTGCAGGCAGCGGGCTTGACACCTAACCCACCGGCCGCGCCCGAAGAACTGGTACGTCGTGCCAGCTATGTTCTGCTGGGGCTGCCACCCGATCCTGAGCTGGTGGCTTTGTATGCCGCAGATCCAACGCCAGCCACGTGGTCAGCGGTCGTTGAGCGACTGCTGGCTTCACCGCATTATGGCGAGCACTGGGCACGTCACTGGCTGGATCTTGTCCGATATGCGGAAACGAACAGTTATGAGCGGGATGGAGCCAAGCCATTCGTCTGGCGATATCGCGACTACGTCATCAAAGCCTTCAACAGCGATCTGCCATACGACCGATTTCTGACGGAGCAACTGGCGGGAGACGAGCTTCCGGATCGCACTCCGGAATCGATCATTGCCACAGGGTTCTACCGACTGGGACGCTGGGACGATGAACCAGCAGATCCCGAACTGGCACTCTTCGATGACCTTGATGACATCATTGCGACGACCGGCCAGACAATGCTGGGACTGTCGATCAACTGCGCTCGCTGCCACGACCATAAAATTGATCCTCTGCCACAGTCGGACTATTATCGGCTGCTGGCATTTTTTCGGGGTATACGACGTTATGGCGTGCGTTCTGAAGACAGCGTTCGTGACGCATCGGTCACCGAACTTGACCTACCGGAAGATCAGCGGACTTACGCGGTCGCCCTCGAAACATATCAGCGGGATCTCCGCGAAATCGCCGGACAGCTGAAGAAAACTGAAGATCGAGTGCGAGCCAGTTTTTCAGGCGTTGAGGTCGATGACTTTCAGTACGAAGTAAACCGGATCGCTATCGTGCAAAAGCGAAAAGGGACGCTCCTGACACCACAGGAAGCCGATCAGTACAAGCGGCTCACGGAACGACTGCAGAAGCTGAAAAACAATCCACCCGGCGTCAGGGCACAAGCTCTCTGTGTCAAGGAAGATATCCGCAACCTGCAGCCCACCTGGGTGCTGCTGCGTGGCAATCCTCAGTCGCGGAGTGACGAGGTGCAGCCGGGATTTCCAGAAGTGTTGTCGCCTCCCCAGCCTCAGCTGCTTCCTTCTGAAAACCCCGAAACCAGTGGGCGACGTCTGGCTCTTGCACGCTGGATGACTGATCCTGCAAATCCACTGACCGCCAGAGTTATGGTCAATCGGATCTGGCAGTACCACTTCGGACGCGGCATCGTGCGAAGTTCCAGCGACTTTGGACTTCAGGGAACGCCGCCAACTCATCCGGAACTCCTTGACTGGCTGGCAGCAGAATTTGTAGAGCGAGGCTGGTCCCTGAAAGCGATGCATCGCCTGATCATGAATTCATCAACATGGCAGATGAGTTCACGCGGCAGCGAGAAATCGCTTGCCGTCGATCCCGGTAATGATCTGTTCTGGCGATTCGACATGCGACGTTTGACGGCCGAGGAAATCCGGGATTCGATCCTGCACGTGAACGGATCACTGAACCTCGGAACGATGTTTGGCCCGTCGGTGTTCACGCAGATTCCTGATGAGGTCAAAGCTGGACAGTCCCGCCCGGGTGCTGGCTGGGGAACTTCAACGCCGGACGATCGCCGACGCCGTAGTCTCTACATTCATGTGAAGCGTTCACTGCGAGACCCGTTGCTGGAGAGCTTTGATGCTGCCGATACGGATCAGACCTGCCCGGTTCGATTTTCAACTACCCAACCCACACAGGCACTGGGACTCCTGAACAGCGACTTCAGTCTTGAGCAGGCCCGTGTGTTCGCTGAACGGCTGACAGCCGAGTCTCCGCAGTCGGAGGAGGCTCGGGTCAGGTTGGCCCTGCAGCTTGTCCTGCAACGGGTCCCTACTGCCGAAGAAGTGCAGCGAGGCGTGAACCTGATTCAGGCATTTCAAAAGCAGGATGGTCTTGGCTCAGATGAGGCACTAAGCGTGTTCTGCCTGATGACCCTTAATCTGAATGAGTTCCTGTATGTTGACTGACGGCAAATGGAATTCGACTCTTTGCCGCCGGGCGGGCGGATTGTGCTGAAGTCCTGCGTTTCGATGTGCTTTGCCGTCGGAACAACCGTCAGAGCACGCCGCAGAGTCTTCGATGTTCCCCGAAAATTGAGTCTGTGGCCGTGCCATTCCGGCCGTTTCGGCGTACAACATGCGGACTCACCAAAATCGGCTTCCCACGGGCGAAATTTCTGCAGTGTGTTGAAAAAGAGGGCTGGTATCCTGACCATGCGATTCTCATTTCCACAGACGATGATTCTGAAGACTGGTGACGTTTTTCATGAGTGAGCAGGACATACGGTCAGCGGAATTCGTCCGACTGGACCAGGAAGAAGCCCGCGTAGAAGGTGCCAACTGGAAACGCTGGGGACCTTATCTTTCTGATCGGCAGTGGGGCACGGTGCGTGAGGATTATTCCCCCGACGGCACTCCGTGGACATGGTTTCCGCATGATGACGCACGCGGACGAGCTTACCGCTGGGGAGAAGACGGGCTGCTTGGCTTCTGTGATCGTCAGTGCCGCCTGTGCTTTGCTGTTGCGCTGTGGAATGGTCGTGATCCGATTCTGAAGGAACGACTCTTCGGAGTGAACGGGCACGAGGGCAATCACGGTGAAGACGTCAAGGAAGAGTACTACCATCTTGATTCCACTCCGACTCATTCCTACCTGAAGGGGCTCTACAAGTACCCGCAGATGGAGTATCCCTATTCCAGGCTGGTTCAGGAAAATCAGCACCGCAGCCGCAGTCTTCCTGAGCTGGAACTGGTGGATACCGGGATTTTCGAACGCAATCGTTACTTCGACGTGTTTGTTGAATACGCCAAGGAAGGCCCCGATGACATTCTGATTCGAATTCGCGTTGTCAATCATGGCCCGACACTGGCGTCCCTGCAGGTCCTGCCAACACTGTGGTTCCGCAACACCTGGACCTGGGGCTGCACGCACGAAGGGTGCTGGCCAAAGCCCGGAATGTTTCTGAACGAGCACAGTCAGGTGGTGACGGAGCATCAGACGCTGGGCCGTTTCCTGATGGCAGCGGACCGAGGCCCCGACGGCAAGTTTCCCGCCTGGCTGTTCACCGAGAACGAATCCCATCCTCGCTACCTGAACAACCCGGCTCAGGCTGGTAAGTATTACAAGGACGCGTTCCATGAATTCCTGATTCATCGTCATGCGGATGCAGTAAACCCGAAGCAGGTCGGTACAAAAGCGGCGGCTCATTATCGCCTGACTCTGCGTTCCGGCGAGTCTGCGACCCTGCAGTTACGACTGTGGGATTTTCATCAGCCACCTCAGGAGGTTTTTGGCGACAGCTTTCAACGCATTTTTGAGCGACGCATTGCCGAAGCAGATGCCTGGTACGCGCAAAAGATTCCGGCCAGCATTCCGGATGTTGCCAAACCAATTCTGCGACAGTCCTACGCCGGGTTGCTGTGGACCAAGCAGTTTTACAACTACGTGGTGGAGGACTGGATCAAGGGTGACCCGAACATGCCGGCGGTCCCGGAGTCCCGGCGGCAGATTCGTAACGCTGACTGGCCACACCTGTTCAACCGGGACATCATCTCGATGCCCGACAAGTGGGAGTATCCATGGTATGCAGCCTGGGATCTCGCCTTCCATATGGTCCCGATGGCGGACGTTGATAGTCTGTTTGCCAGAGACCAGTTGCTGCTGTTTCTCCGTGAATGGTACATGCACCCCAACGGTCAGATTCCCGCTTACGAATGGAATTTCAGCGACGTCAATCCTCCCGTTCATGCGTGGGCCTGCTGGCGTGTTTACAAGAATTCCGGGCCTCCGGGCGGCCGGGATCGACTGTTTCTGGCGCGAGCATTTCAGAAGCTGCTGTTGAACTTCACGTGGTGGGTCAACCGCAAGGACCTGCTGGGGAAACATGTCTTCAGCGGTGGCTTTCTGGGCCTCGACAACATTGGTGTCTTTGACAGATCCAAACCGCTGCCAACGGGTGGTCACCTGCATCAGGCAGATGGAACTGCCTGGATGGGGTTTTACTGCGCCCGTATGCTGACCATGGCTCTGGAACTGGCCAGCGAGAATCCCGCGTATGCCGACCTTGCCTCCAAGTTTTTTGAGCACTACATCAACATCGCTGACGCCATGAATTCCATCAACGATGTGGGACTCTGGGACGAACAGGATGGCTTCTACTACGATCACCTGTACAACAACGGACAACACATCCCGCTCCGTGTCCGATCCATGGTCGGCATCATTCCGTTGTTCACCTCAATCATTCTCAGTGACGTCGTACTGCAGAAACTTCCGGGCTTTCGCCGGCGGATGGAATGGTTCATTCAGAATCGATCCGAACAACTTCAGAACATCACCTTCACGCAGGTCGCAAAGGAGGCAGACGCAACTCGCCCCGCTCGTAGTCTGCGACTGCTTGCAATCCCATCGCGGGAACGTATGGAACGAATCCTGAAGTATCTGCTGGACGAAAACGAATTCCTTTCCCCATGGGGTATCCGTTCGTTGTCCCGGGTTCATGAGTCACAGCCATTTACGTTCCACGTGAATGGGCAGGAGCATCGAGTCAGCTACGTGCCTGGAGATTCCGATTCCTCCATGTTCGGAGGAAACAGCAACTGGCGAGGTCCAGTCTGGTTTCCCATGAATTATCTGCTGATTGAGGCTCTCGAGCGATACGACGAATTCTACGGAGAGGACTTCCGCGTGGAGTGTCCGACGGGCTCAGGCATTATGATGACTCTTGGACAGGTCGCCGAAGAACTGATGCGACGGCAGATCAGCCTGTTTCTGCCGGGAACCGACGGCCATCGTCCGTGTCATGGACGGGATCCGAGATACAGGGACGACCCGACATGGAACGAACTTCTGCTCTTCCATGAATACTTCCACGGTGAGACCGGACGAGGACTAGGCGCAAGCCATCAGACAGGATGGACGGCCCTCGTTGCAAAACTCATCCACAAACTCCACCGCCGTGGGATCGCCATTTCCTGATCAGCATTCGGATTGTTCTGGATAAAAAATGCGGGGCGGCCTAAGATCCCCAATCGCTTATCCCAAGCCGGTTGACTGCTTCGAATTCAAAGTCGGATCCATTCAGAATTAGTCCCCGACTCAGGAAGTGCCGTGTTCATCATGCTGCATCAAGGACTGAATAATGCTCGAACCTGAAGGCTCGCCAAAGACCTGGCCGCCACTGGGACTTCCCACTGGCAGTGTGCGGGCCCTGTTGACCCTGATCGTTGTCGCAGTCGTCATTCAGGCCGTGGTCAGAAGCCTCTCTCTGGACATTATCTGGACGGAAACGCTGCTGATCGCGCTCGCCTATTATTTCACGTCACGCCGATTTGTTTCCCTGCCTGCGTCGGTGATTGAGCGGCTGCAGGATGAGGGCCTGATCGAACGCGAACTGCATCCGCTGTTTCTGCCCAGACACAGTATTCGTGTCCTGCTGTTTGCCGCATTCACCGGGCTGGGCATCTGGCTGTATCAGCAGAATCGATTGCTCGAACCCAGAGTACTCTCACTCCTGCTGATGGTTTACTCCTTCATGGTCGGAGCCTTATTCCGCAGCATACGCCGCTGGCTTGCCGGGCGGATCAGCGACGGAAATCAGTGGACGTCGCGCTGGGGCGATCTTAAAGCCCTCGGAATACTCATCGTGGTCAGCATCGCCGCGGCGGCTGAGGTGCTTCCGGATCGAGGCCCTCTGCCGGAAGGTTTCGACAGAATTGCGCTGGCAATGATGCTGTTCTACTTCGGCTCAAGGTAATTGGCTGGCCTCGCCGGTGAAATCTCTCACGCTCACCTGATTCCTGGTGCCTGATCAGCCACCCGCATCCACGGACAGTATCAACACCGCATCACCGTCGCTCAATAATGTTGTCGCATCACGAGTAAAGCGGTCTCCATTGATATTCGCCGTGTAACCTGGTGCGAGTTCATGTCCACGCAGACAGGACTCGGCAAGCCCGGGAAAGCGTGCCGCCAGCTGGATCAGCAGATCGCCAAGATTGTCCGCATTCATCGCGAGACTGCAGACTCCCGCGCGCACTCGGGGAATGCCGTAGAACTCAACCTTCACGTGACTCATGAATCCTGAATTCCTGCTGCCGCTGTCAGAGCCCCGTCTCAGCGGTTCAACTGGTCCTGTGCCAGGGCAGCTCGATAGTCCGCCACAGACTCAAAATACAGCTTTAACGCATCAATGTTTTTCTCGGCGGATTCCACCGCATACTGCTCACGCAGAGTGACCTTCAGCAGGTCGGAGGCACCTGCCTCCTGATTCTGACGTTCACGTTCAGCCAGTTCCTCAGCCAGCTTCAAGGCCTCGGCTGTTTCCGCAACCTGCTCCCGTGCTGAGTTCAGAGCTGCCGAGGCGACTCGAACATCCACAGCGATCTTGTCCGCCGTCAGACGTCGTTTCGCCGCCAGCTGCGCAAGCTTGGCCTGAGTTTCCGTCATCTTGCCTCGAGCCTTGCGACGCTCGACAGGTACATCCAGATAGAGAGACGCTTCGGCCTCCAGCTCTGATTTATCCCGCTTAGAACTGGTCGCACCACCAACATCCTGTGAACCGACCAGCACCGCATTGAGCTCAGGCTGCATCAGATTCCTTGCATTTGAGTAATCCACCTGCACCTGTCGGCGCAGCAAATCCAGCATCTTCAGCTCCGGACGCTGGAGCAACGCCTGCTGGATGTCCGAATCCAGTTGGAACTCGTCAGCCCCCGGAAGCTCCGGGAAGCCCGGGAGCCCGGATTCGTCCGGAATCACCGGCTGCCCTTCTGAGTCTCGCAGATACACGGAGAGCTTTGCTGCCGTCTGCTCCAGTTTGCGTCGAGTATCCGCGGCCTTTGCCTGACGAATAGACACCAGTCGCAGGTTATCGGTCAACTCCGGCGGGTCTGCAAAACCCTCTCGAACCTGACTGTCGATCCGCGCCGTTCGCTCCTCAGCGAGCGTCAGAATCCGAGTCGCAATCCGGTGGTATTCCCCGGCGGCAACCCAATCCCAGTAGGCATAGGACCCCGCCTGGACATAGTCGATCAACTGGGCCTGAATATCAGGCTCCGCCAGTTGACGCTCCAGACCCGCTTTCCAGAGTTCTGCACGCCGATCATCGATTTCGCGATTTCGAGCCAGTGGGACCTGAATACCAGCCTTGAACTCGCCACCGTCGTTCGTCTGTCGCTCCTGATACCACGGCTGATAATCACCACGACCAACGCGATAGCCGCCAAAAACTTCGCCGCCCCAGTAGGTTGGCTTTACCAGCCCCAGACTCTGGCGATAAGTTTCATAGAATCCCAGAGGTCCGTTTTCAGATGCCCCCTTCACTTTCGTATCAAAAGCCCCTGACGCTCCGGTCTGCTGTCCGATCGCGATCTGGCGAGTCATCACAGCCGACTGAAGCAGCGGGTACGACCGGTAGACGGAATTGACAACCGATTCAAGGGTGACCGGGTCCTGAGGCTTTTCCTGCTGCGCACCCGTATTCTCAACGCTCGACACGAGCAAGGCAGACACTTCGACAGCAGAGGCAACAGGCTCCGTCTTTGGCTGTGCAGCAGATTCAGCAGGTCCGTCCGTAGCAGCGTCCGATGGCGCCGGCACGTTCGTCGCACCGTCGAAACCCGTCAGTCGCACTTCCCGGGCCGGTGACTCTGAATCTGCGGAAACCTCACGTGTCAGCGAAGCTCCAACGGACACAACCTGTTTACCGGAATCGCCACCAGCAACCGCGGAATTGGACGAGCGTGGCGACTGACCAGACTGTTTGTCCGCGTCAGCCGAAGCCAGGGAATCCTCGACAATCGCCTTGCCCGAAACGGCGGCGCGCCCCGAGCTTTCGGAACTCTGAGAACCCGCCGACTGCTTCTCGGAGTGGGGAGTGCCAGCGACCGGGAATTGAGGTGAATCCGGAAGATGACCGGGCAGCAGTGACGCCGCCGGGATTTCCGGCGCATACACCTTTCGATCCGCCGACTGCCTCGCCACCATCCGTGTTCGATGGCAGCCAGTAACAATCACGGTGCAGATCAACAGCAATCCGAATGCAGGATTTCGATTGCAAATCATCTACGGACCTCGAACCACAGAGAAAAAGACTCACCTGCTTCCTTGTTCGGCACCGCAACGCCACAGTCTTACAGACCGCAGGACCGTCAGCAAAGATTCATCCCCTGAAATGCCTGCATTCAAAACATCCGCTACAGTCCTCCCATTTTAACCTGTACGCAATTTCAGGCCTTGATCCTCCCACTCGTAGTTACCCACCCGCCCAAAAACGACCAGGTGCCATGCACCTTGATATCAAAAGGGCGCAAAAAACTGCCTTTTTCCTCAGGTTTGTATTTCAGGTGCATGGCACCGGCGAGGGGGAATCGGACGATTGTCGCGTTTCGCTCCGCCGAAACGACCGCCCAGAGGTCT
>JBDKIW010000397.1:0-13357 GCA_039796955.1 Planctomycetota bacterium | reverse complement strand
GGGCAGCAGTCGTCGGTGCGGAAAGCGACGCTGGCATTGAACTGGTACCCGGAGATGGAGCACGGTGGTTTTCTGGCTGCGGAAGTGGCTGGGGAATTCGAACGGAATGGTGTGGACGTGGAGATTGTTCCGGGGGGGCCCGGAGCTCCGCAATTTGTGATTGCTGAGTTGCAGGCGGGGCGGATTGAGTTTGCGGTTTCGGATGCGGACAACGTGGTGAAAGCGCGAGCGGCCGGTGTTCCAGTGGTGGCATTGCTGGCACCGCTGCAGGATTCGCCTCGGTGCATCATGGTGCATCAGGCTTCGGGCTTTACCCGTCTGGAAGACTTGAAGGACATCGAGCTGGCGATCAGTGAATCGCGTCCGTTTGCGTTGTGGATGAAGAAAAAACTGCCACTTTCGGGCGTGACTATGGTTCCGTTCAACGGCTCGGTGGGTGAGTTTCTGGTCAAGCCCGCGTATGCGCAGCAGGGTTATGTGTTCAGCGAGCCATTTGTGGCGAAAGAGAAGGGGAGTGATCCGGAAGCGTTGATGGTGTCGGCAACCGGATTCAATCCCTACGCGAGTCTGCTGGTGACGACAGAGACGGTGATTCGGGAGCAGCCGGAGCTGGTGCGGAGTGTGGTGCAGGCGAGTCTGGCGGGGTGGCGGGGCTATCTGGCCGACGCGGAGCAGACCAATGCCTACATTCATACGCTGAACAGTGAACTGTCCATGGAGGCGTTGCGTTTTGGCGCGACGGCTATGTCGCCCTTGTGTCGAACGCCGGAAGGGCTGGGGTTCTGCGAAATGACCGTGGACCGCTGGCGGACGCTGATTTCGCAAATTGAAGAGATTGGTGACATTCCCGCCGGCAGTGTGAAGGCCGAGGAATGTTTCACTCATGCGTTTCTGGGAAGCAAATGAGTGGTCTGGTGCAGTGGCGGCAGCGTGGGCAGTAAGCCGTCCTGCGAGCAGCGAGGCGTGCCCACGATGAAGGTGGGCGAGGTGATTCGGCGGCGTCCATCGCGGCGTCTGTGCAAAGGCGAGCGGTGCGGCGTGAGACCACCGAGACGAATCACTTTGAAGTGAACACAAATACAGACGTCCAGGCGGGCTGCCCTCCGCTCGCCGGTTTGTAGAAGAGCGCTGGACGTACGTTTCGGCGGAGCGAAACGCGACTATTCGAGGAATAGCATCGTTTCGCCATGCAAGGGCGAGGAGATCCGGCGGCGTCCATCGCGGCGTCTGTGCAAAGCCGAGCGGTGCGGCGTGAGCCCACCGAGACGAGTGCTTTGAAGTAAACACAAATACAGACGTCCAGGCGGGCTGCCCCCCGCTCGCCGGTTTGTAGAAGAGCGCTGGGCGTAGGTTTCGGCGGAGCGAAACGCGACTATTCGAGGAATAGCATCGTTTCGCCATGCAAGGGCGAGGAGATCCGGCGGCGGCCAGTGCGGCATTTGGGGGGCTGGATTCCTGTTGATTTGGGGTGGATGGATGGTTTGGGTTGCTTTTGCCTGCTGTGCGGGATTGTCCGATTTTCGTGCGAACAGTGACTTTGTCGGATTGCTCTGAAGCACCGTCGGCGTGAGTGTCGAAACCGATAGAGTCGTCATAGTCGTTATGACCAGCGCGGTCAGTTGCGCGGGTACTCGGTCGGGGGCTGTTGGAGCTCGGCGGTCGTGTATCCCGGTCCTGAACGGTCGAGTTGCCAAAAAGAGTGCGGCGGCTGGAGCTGGTTGGGGATGGAAACGCGGGCCTGCATCGTTTTCGTGCGTCAACGGCAGTGGCGGTTGGTGTTGGGGTTGGACGGCCAGGGGTGAAGACGGAAGGGGCCATTGGATGGCTGCTTCGATGGAGAATGGCAGGATGCTGAATCGATTCATGCGACGAACGGCGAGCCGCAGGCTGGTACTGATGCTGGCAGGCCTGGCTGGGGTGTCGTCCATTTCCGGTTGCTCGCGGCAGTTCTGGAGAACGCAGGCGGATCGCGACTCGTATGCCGCGATTGGCGAAAAGGTGAATGATGCTCACTGGCAGATCCCGCGATTTGAGCTGACGCCGGATTCCAGAAGCCGATTTTATGATCCGTATGATCCGGACAAGACTCCGTTGCCTCCTGACGATCCGACGGCGCATGAATCGATGCATTCGGTGAATGGTCTGAAGGGCTACAGGAACTGGCACAAGCTGGGAGTGGCCTTTGCGATTGAGAATCCTCAGTGGCTGGCTCCTTACGGATTGTCACCGGAGGGTGTGGACCCGGTGCAGTCACATGCGCGGCTGGCGTTGAAAGTCAGCCTGCCTGAGGCGATGGATCTGGCGTCGATCCACAGTCGGGAGTATCAGACGAATATCGAGAACCTGTATCTGGACGCGTTGTCACTGACGGCGGAGCGTTTCAAGCTGGGGGTGCGGTATCTGGGCACCAACGGAAGGGAGCCATCGGCGGGACTGACGGGATCGACGAACGCGGCGGGGGCGGGCAAAGCGGTGGTTGCGACGCCGTTTGGTATCAGTCAGGCGTTGCCGACGGGCGGTCAGATTGCCGTGGACATTGCGAACTCGGTGACGTGGGTGTTTTCCGGGAACGGCAGCCAGTCCTCGGCACCGAGCCTGGGATACAGTCTGACACAGCCGCTGTTGTTTCAGGCAGGTCGAAAGATTGCGCTGGAATCACTGACTCAGTCTGAGCGCGATGTGCTGTACAGCGTGCGGACTCTGGCGCGCTATCGGCAATCCCTGTTCACTCAGGTCACGCAGGGTTATCTGAACATTCTGCTGCAGCAGCAGAACATTCTGAATACAGAGAACAATATTCGGTTGCTGGAAGAGCAATTGGAAGCTCAGCAGGTGCGGGATACGCGTGTGCCGGGTGTTGTGAACGCGGCGCTGGACGATTTCCGGGATCTGCAGATACCGGCGGAACTGCAGGGGCAGTTGTCGTATGACGGCAACTGGCTGAAGTGGCGTGGGGATCTGACGGACGACCAGGAGCGTCAGATTCTGGCTTTGTCCAACGATGTGGATTATCAGTCGGCGGCGACGGAGCTGATTGACTTTAAGAAGCAGCAGACCACCAGCTTGTCCTATCTGCAGCTGCGGGATCAGCTGAACCAGAGTCTTGCGGGGCTGGCGAATAACAATCGGTTGCTGGCCGATCAGCAGGATTCCTTCAAGCTGACTCTGGGTTTACCTCCGAATGCGACTCTGGATGTGGACACCACGCTGTTGAAGCCGTTTGAGCTGATCAGCTGGGATTTGATCAACCTGGAAACGGATCTGCGAAAGATTCAGAAGGATCTGGGAGAGCGTTTGTTGCCGGCGCAGAGTGTGGCGGACGGCGGAAGCGGTCCTGAGCTGGGAGCGGTTCGTGAGTATGTTGCGGCGTTGATTCTTGCGAGGGATCGGTTGCAGACGGTGGGAATTGAGCAGGTTCGTCGGGACTTTGAGCCACTGGATCGGATGCTGGAGCGGACTCGGGAGAACGTGACGCGGATGGAGTCCGGCGAGCGTTATTTCCGAAGTGCGGAAGAGCGACAGGAGCTGGAAACGCGGCTGGTGAAAGACCGGCGGTTGTATCGGCTGGCGGAACGGGAGTTTGCCTTTGGCAGCGGCTTGCTGACGATGCTGGAGGGATTGATGCAGTATGAGACCGGTGAGCAGTTGCTGCAGGCACTGGACCGGGATGGCAGCGGGAAACTGGATTTGTCGGAATTACCGGCGGGCTGGCATGACCTGCCGCGTTCGGGGGACCGGGATGCGGCGGAGGCGTACACGCTGAACGAGTTTGTGATTGAGGTCGCCAGCGGGGCGCGGGATCTGCGGGACAAGTACCTGCTGCGGATGGCGCAGAGTCTGGAAGTGCTGCAGGCATCATTGCGTGTGGAGCAGATTTCGCTGGTACCGTTTTCGCTGGACGAGTCGATGCGGTTTCCGGATGTTGAAGAGGTTGTGGCCCTGGGGCTGGAGTACCGTCATGACCTGATGAATTCCCGGGCGGCGGTGATGGACAGGCGTCGGCAGGTGGAAATTCAGGCAAATCGGCTGGAAGCGGGCCTGGACGTGACCTTCCGCGGGACTCAGGGGCTGAACCCGGACGCCTCGGGGAGCACCAATCACAGTGCTGGATTGCAGTTTACGACGCCACTGGATCAGGTGCTGGAGCGGAATGCCTACCGTCAGTCGATCGTGGAATTCCAGCGATCAAGGCGGAGTTACATGGACCTTGAGGACCGGATTAAGCAGGCGATTCGGCAGAGCTGGCGGCAGATTCAGGTCCAGGAATACCGGATTCAGATTGACCGCACGGCGGTTCGCAACGCGGCTGTGCAGTACGACAGTGCATCGCTGCAGGCCCAGGGAGCTCAGCAGACGAACGCGTTGAGCCTTGTCAACGCTCTGGGGTCGGTTCTGAGAAGCCAGAACCAACTTGCCTCCGATTGGGTCACTTATGAGACAAATCGGCTTAACATCTTCCGTGATATGGGTATCATGGAGATTGATCCCCGCGGAGTCTGGACCGACCGTTTTTACCTGCAAATGCAGCCTGCGACTGCTGAAACGGTTCCTTCGCCTGCAGCGGCTCCCGAAGTCATTCCTCCCGTTCCGGCTGAGCAGGACGCTGCTCCAGCCCCACAGAACTGATACGCCCCACAGAACTGATACAAGGGTTTCCCAGGATGTCATTCTCTACGCCACAGAACCGTTCCGGCAAGGCGCTGCTGACGGTTCTTCTGCTGCTGGTTGCGGCTGCTGCTGCGGCCTTGTTTTTGATTCCCGACGCACGGACTCGGGTGATGGCCCTTCTTCAGGGTCAGAAGAAAACCAACACCAGTGCCTGGATTCTGAAACGGGCTGAAAAGGGACCGTTTCGGATTGTGATCACCGAAAACGGGACTGTGGACAGTCTGCGCAACTCGACGCTCAGCAACAGTGTGGAAGGGTCGACCACGATCATTTCGCTGGTGCCTGAGGGAAGCAAGGTGAATGCCCCGATTGTGGCGGAATTTGACGGTGTCGTGCAGTTCATGGACACGGCCTCCGAATCGGCCAAAAGTGTCAAGGTTGTGGCGGAAGACGGGCGTGAGCAGGTGTATGAGATTGTGCTGGGGGAGCACACGGAACTGCTGGTGAAGGACCGTCAGAAAGTTCGCAAGGGAGATTTCCTGGCTGGTGATGTGTGCTGCGAGCTGGATTCGTCGACGCTGGTCGAAAAGGACAAGGAGCAGCAGATCAAGGTCACTACGGCTCGAGCCAACCTGGAAAAAGCCGGCAAGGACATTGAGATTCAGGAGACGACGAACGAGAGCAACGTGGCCAAGGCACGTCTCGCGGAAGACCTGGCGCAGTTGAGTCTGGTGAGTTACACTTCTGAGGGTGGTGAGTATCAGCAGGAACTGGAGACGCTCAAAGGGGACGTGAAGAAGACAGAAGAAGAGCTGTCGATCAACAGGGAAGAGTATGAGCGGGTGCGGGATCAGGCACGCTTGGGGTATGCGAACGTCAACCAGCTGGAAAGCGCGCGGTTGAAAGTGACGCAGTCCCAGATTCTGCTCAGCGTGAACCGCGGCAAGCTGGAAGTTCTTGAGAAGTACACGCGGCCCAAGAAAGAAAAAGAGCTGACGCAGACGGCTGAGGATTCGAAGCGGGAGACTCAGCGAGCCCGACTGGAAGGCGAAGCCCTGATGACTCAGATGAAGGCCGCCTACGATGCGGCTCAGCTGACGCTGGCGGTGGAAGAAGAGAAGCTCGAGTTGTTTCAGCGGCAGATCAAAGCCTGTCGTCTGGTGGCGACTCAGGCTGGTGAAGTGGTGTATGCCTCCCAGAAAAGTAATCGTGGCAGTGAGCCCGTGGTGATTGAAGAGGGGGCTTCGGTTCGTGAGCGACAGGCCGTGATCAATCTGCCGGACCTTGACCGCATGAAGATTGATGCACGCATTCATGAATCACGTATCAGTCGGGTGATGATTGGCCAGCCGGTGGAGATTGAAATCGATGCGATTCCAGGCGATCCGTATCGCGGTAAGCTGCAGGCAATCTCGTCTGTGCCGATTCCCGGCAGCTGGCCGAATACGGACCTGAAGGAATATGAAGCGACGATTGAGATCAGCGACAGTGAAACTCGGGTGCGCAAGCTGAAACCCGGCATGACGGCTCAGGTTCGCATTGTGGTGGAGGATCGGAAAGAGCCGACGCTGCAGGTTCCTGTGCAGTCCGTGGTGTCGTTTTCCGGCTTCTACTACACCTATGTGTCCAACGGCAAAGACGCGGAGCGGCGTGAACTGAAGGTTGGGGACGCGAACGACGAGTTCATTGAGGTTGTCGAGGGTGTGCAGGAAGGGGACATGGTGGTGATGAGTCCGCGGACTCATTTCTCACGAGAGCTTTCGGAACTGGAGCAGGAGAAGGCTCAGGAGAAGGAAGCGAAGCGGGAAAAGCTGGACACGCCGGACCGTAAGTCGGCGGGAGCTGGTGGTCCCGGTGGTGGCCCGGGCGGCCCGGGCGGACCGGGCGGACCGGGTGGACCGGGTGCTGGCGGCCCGGGTGGTGGTGGACCTGGCGCTGGTGGCCCGGGCGGTGGTGGACCGGGTGCCGGTGGACCGGGTGGTGGCATGCGAATGGATCCGAAGGCCATGTTTGAGAGCATGGACAAGAACAAGGATGGGGTGGTGACGAAGGATGAGCATTCGTGGCCTCAAGTCTTTGATCGGACTGACCTGAACAGTGACGGGAAACTGACATTGGAGGAGATGCAGGAAGGGTTTCGAAAGATGCAGAGCCAGAAGGGGCCGGGCTGAGTCGGGCCGTACAGCCGAGTTTTGTGCGCAGGGTGATGTCCGGAAGGGGAGTCCTCTGTCAGGCGATTCGTATCACTTCAGCGAGAAATGATGACAGGTCATGACACTGGCGGCGGAAGTCATCAACCTTGAAAAGGATTACATGCTGGGAACGGTCCCCGTTCAGGCGTTGCGCGGGGTTTCGATCGAGTTCCCGCATGGGGATTTCGTCGCCATCATGGGTTCGTCCGGCAGTGGTAAGAGCACATTGTTGAATTTGCTGGGGGCTCTTGATCGTCCGACGCGAGGCAAGTACATCGTTGCCGGGCGGGACGTATCGCAGATGTCGGACGACGAGCTGTCGACGATTCGTAACGAGAAGATCGGCTTTATTTTTCAGTCGTACAATCTGATTCCGCAGTATACGGTGCTGGAAAACATCGAGGTGCCGATGCATTATCGCACTGGTTATCCTCGCATCGGAGCACCTCAGCACAAGCGGATTCAGGAACTGGCTGAGATGGTGGGGCTGGGGCAGCGTCTGGATCACCGGCCATTTCAATTGTCCGGTGGTCAGCAGCAGCGAGTGGCCATTGCTCGGGCTCTGGTGAACGATCCGGAGATCATTCTGGCGGATGAGCCCACCGGGAATCTGGATTCGAAAACGGAGCAGGAGATTATGGAGATGCTGCTGCGACTGAATCGGGAAGGGCGTACGATCATCATGGTGACTCATGAACCATCGGTCGCCCGCCTTGCCAAGCGTCAGATCTACATGAAGGACGGACTGATTGCCGGTGAGGGAATTTTTCCGGGCTGAGCAGCGTGAGATCGGTGTTGAGCTGCGTTTCATTGCTGTGATTTTTTGACTGCGGATAACATGCCAAATCTCTTTCGAACCGCTCAACTTGCTCTGAAAAGCCTGATGCTGCATAAACTGCGGTCAGGACTGACAATGCTGGGGATCGTGTTCGGGGTGTTTTCGGTGATTGCGATGCTGGCGATTGGCGAAGGAGCCAGTCAGCAGGCGCAGCAGCAGGTGCTGGCGCTGGGCGCCACCAATATCATCGTGCGCAGCGTGAAGCCACCGCGGGAGAATGCCAGTCAGCAGAATCAGAACAGCTTTGTGCTGCGATATGGTTTGAAACGTGTCGACTATGATTTGCTGTCGAAGACGATTCCGACGGTATTGCAGGCCGTGCCCATTCGGGAACTGATGAAGGCCTGCCGCTATCTGCATCGTGAAATGAACTGTCGGGTTGTGGGATGCAGCCCTGAATATCTGGATATGAATCATCTGGATCTTGCACAGGGGCGGTTCATTTCGGACAAGGACCGTCGCGAGAAGACTAATGTCTGTGTGCTGGCTTCGGGAACGGCGGATGAGCTGTTTCAGTATGCGGATCCGCTGGGGCAGTCGGTGAAGATTGCGGACCGTCGCTATACGGTTGTCGGAGTGACCAAGGCGCGCGAGGCGAGTGCTGCCATTGGCGGCAGTATGTCGGGGCAGGAGTACAACCAGGACATCTACATTCCGCTCGAGACGATGCGAGTGAGGATGGGAGATCTGGATATCGATCGTCGGCAGGGATCGTTCAGTGCGGAAGAGGTGGAGTTGAATCAGATCACTCTGCGGATCACGGATGTGGACCAGGTGATGCCGACGGCCGGCGTGATTCGTGAGAGCCTGCAGCAGCATCATCGCACCGCCAATGATTACTCCGTGGTTGTGCCTCAGGAACTGCTGAAGCAGGCGGCGCAGATTCGAGTGATCTTCAACGTGGTTCTGGGATCCATTGCGGCCATCAGTCTGATCGTCGGCGGGATCGGCATTATGAACATCATGCTGGCCACCGTGACCGAAAGAACGCGGGAAATCGGCATTCGACGGGCTCTGGGAGCCAAACAGCATGACATCACGATGCAGTTTCTGACGGAAACCATTGTGCTGGCCGGCAGTGGTGGTTTGATTGGGGTGCTGCTGGGTCTGTCGACGCCTCTGGTGTTTGACGGTCTGAAAGTGGTGGCAGAAAAGTTCTTCTTTGACGGTGGTGGTGCGTCTGAATTCAGTGAGATGTTCACCAATCTGAATCCGAAGATTGTCCCCAGCAGTCTGCCGCTGGCATTTGGCATTTCGGTGGGGATTGGAGTGATCTTTGGGTTGTACCCGGCTCGATCCGCAGCGCGTCTGGATCCAATCGAAGCCCTGCGTCACGAGTAGTGGTCAGCCGTTGAAGACGCTGTGGGCGGTGATGTCATGTCTGGTGCCGCCCTGGCCGTTGTGTGGCAGCACTGGTGGCGAGGCGGTTTTGTGTGTGGCCGGCTCAGCCAAGGCGACCGAATTGCTGGTCCAGTGTGTGGCGGCTGAGCGTGAGTGCTGTGGGGCGCCCGTGGGGGCAGTGATGAGCGTCGTTGACAAGGTGGCGTTGGCGGAGTAGTTCGCGCATTTCTTCCTGGGTCAGGCGCTGACCGGACTTGATGGCGGCTCGGCAGGCCATGGTGTGCAGCATGTGATCCAGCAGATCCCGGCGGCTCATCTTTCCGTCGGTTTGCAGCAGTTGTTCGGCGAAGTCCCGAACAATGCGCCCGATGCCTCCGCGAGGAATGAGTGCGGGATAGGCATTGATGAGAATTGTGGTGCCGCCGAAGTCCTGCAGGTCAAAGCCCATTTCGGTGAACAGTTCGGTGGAATCCAGAATGGCTGCGGCTTCGACGGCGGTGCATTCGATGGTTTCGGGGATCAGCAGCCGCTGAGATTCGACGCCGCCAGCCAGGATGCGGTTGCGGAGATGTTCGTACATGATGCGTTCGTGCAGGGCGTGCTGATCGATGATTTCCAGACCGGCGTCGCTGGCCACTACAAGGTAGCAGTCGTGAATCTGGAAGGCTCGGAATTCGTCGGTGACGATTTCCGGCGAGGCCACGAAGGTGGTTGAGGCGGTGGCTGCGGTCAGAGTACTGCTGGTGGTGATTTCGAGTTGTTCGGCTGAGTGTGTGATGGTGTGTGAGCCCGGAGGGGTGTCGGCAGGCGGCAGCGCCGTCTGATCGGCGAGTTGCATACCGCTGTCATCGTCGTTGCGGAGCTGGGGTGTGGTGTTGTGGTGTGACGTGGAGAGGGCAGGGCGTGTGGGCGGCTGCACGGACAGTGCGGCGATGACCTGCGGATTGTGAAAGACGGCGCGATCATTGAAGGCAGATCGAGCGAATTCTCCGACGCGTGGTGGTTGTCCGATGCTGGCGCCTTCTCCGCGAAATTCCAGCTGCCGTGCTGGTCGGGCGAGCGATTGGGGTTTGTCGAAACGCAGTTCGGTGGGGGCTGCGGTGTGCGTGTTGTCTTCGGGGAGATCGAGTCCGGCGCGGATTTCGAGTGACAGGAAGCGATCGCGAATCATTTTCAGCAGCTGGCGATAGAGGCCCTGGCTGTCCTGAAAGCGGACCTCACTTTTGTTGGGGTGGACGTTGACGTCGACGAGCGCGGGTGGGATTTCGAGGAATAGAAAGCTGACGGGGTGCCGCCCAACCATCAGCAGGCCTCGGTAGGCTTCTGACAGGGCGTGCTGCAGGCTGCGATCCTGGATCCAGCGTCCGTTCAGGAAGAGAAACTGATCTTTGCGTGTCGAGCGGCTGAGTGACGGGGTTCCGACATAGCCCCAGAGCCGAATCGTTCCCTGAGGGACGAGGGGTACTTCGGAGGAGACCGGGATCAGATGATCGGCCACCTCGGCACCGAAGAAGCGACGAATGCGTTCCTGAGGATCGTGGGTGCCCGGGAGTTCGTAGACGAGTTTTTCGTTATGGCGGAGGATGAGATGCAGACGCGGGTTGGCCAGCGCGATGCGTGAGAACTGTTCGACGATGTGACTGAATTCCGTGGGCGCTTTTTTCAGAAATCGGCGGCGTGCGGGAGTATTATAAAACAGGTTATGCACTTCCATCACGGTGCCGGCGGCACAGCCACAGTCACGATTGACAACAATCTGACCGCCGTGGCTTTCCAGTTCGCGTCCGACGGCACAGTCTTCCGGGCGAGTCCGAATGCGGAAGCGCGAGACGGATGCGATTGAGGCGAGGGCTTCGCCGCGAAAACCCAGCGTGCTGACGTGGTCGAGATCTGCGTCGGAGCGAATCTTGCTGGTGGCATGGCTGGTGACCGCCAGCAGCATGTCTTCCGGATGAATTCCTTCTCCGTCGTCGGCGATGCGAATCAGATCCATGCCACCGCTGACAATGTCGATGTCAATCCGAGTGGAGAGGGCATCGACGCTGTTTTCCAGAAGTTCTTTGACGACACTGCCCGGACGTTCGATCACTTCGCCCGCAGCGATGCGATTGACAACGTGAGTGTCCAGTTGCTGAATTCGGGGCATGGCGAAGGCGTTTCCAGAGGGAGGAGCGGGTCTGGCAAGGGGCGGAGACCTGTGATGCAGTGTACACAGTTTTTGTGGAGAATGCTCCCGTTGACCCCGTGGGATTGAAATCTCTCAAAAGCTCTGTTTTATCCGAGTTTTCTCAGTAAAACGTCGTTGTTTTTTCGGAAAAACGCGATGTGAAATCGGGGTTCAGGGTTGCGTTGGCGGACCGGCAACCACTGGGGAAATCCAGCGGAGAATCCCAGGGCCGATTCCGGGGCCAAAGATCGGGCTTGAGGGACCGTTCACGCTGGTCGCGGTGTCTCTGCAGGCGGGTGGCCAGGTGCTCATTGACGGGGGTAGCGGTTTCGTGACAGACACGATCCTGTCGGATTCAGCAGTGCGAGCCCGACGTGCGCGATTCGCATGTGACGCGGAGCGACGGGGACTGTATTCGTCGGCGACCCTTGCGGCAACAACGGCGGAGTACCGGTGGCTGAGTCTTCCAGCACGGGCGGAACAGAAAGCAAATGGATCCGGCAACAGTGGATGGATACGACGACAACTGCGTCAGGGATTGATGCGGGCGCGAACGCGTTTCAGGATTTCCGGAAGTTCCTGGAGCATTTCACGGTCTTCTGCGAGTTCCGGGAACTGCGACCTGGACAATTCCAGCGAAATCCAGAGCGGTTCATTTCGAGGACTCTCCAGATCGATCACGGAACCGAGCACAATGGCGACATTGCGTTCTTCGGGAAAGCGATCAAACAGCACCTGGCTGGTCTCTTCACGGACCAGATCAATTCGTGTTTCCAGTTCGGACTTGAGTGAGTCGGGCTGAGCGGTAGGGTCTGCTGCGGGTGCGGGCGGCTGTGGCTTTGCGTCTGCGACGGCAGGTGTTGTGGGTTCCGCTTCGGGCGTCAGAGTGGCCAGGACGCTGTTCCATTCATTCCCCAGGCAGCGGTCCATGGGAACTCCCGTTGCCCGAAATTCCTGAAAGCGTCGGATCTGATTGAGCAGTGGCTGGATCTTCTGAAAGTTCTCCATGCTGAAGGAATCGGAACGTACCTGTCCGGCGACGGGTTTCAACTCGCGGATCCAGCGTGACTGACGACGGACAAGTCCGCGGAGGATTTGGGCGGACTGCTCTTCTCTGAGTGTCGAGTAGCTGTTGCGGTTGCTGCTGCGCACCAATTGACGTTCCAGAAATGCTTCCTGCAGTTCACGGCCGGTCCCGATTTGTCGGAGTGTTCTAATGCCGAGGATGATGTCACCTTTTTTCAGGCTGATGCTGCTGACATCTCCCGGTCGCGACCATGTGTTGTGAGATTCGACGATCTGAATTGTGCCGATGGGCGTGTAGTGATTGTTTCCCGGTCGAAACGCCGCCAGCCGATCACCTTCGAGGATTCCATGGACGTCGCCAAGATCAATGCGGGGGGCCTCATCGCTGTCCGAGACTACGTTGCCGGCGAACCAGACAATCCCGCCTCCGTTGATGACGTCGGCTTCCGTCTGAGCGACCGCGTTCCGCGGCAGGAGCATCACAGCCGTGACAATCGCCAGTGCAGGCAGACAGAGACAAATGCGACGGTGGCTGTGTTTCATAGGGGCAGCAGTCCGGTAAACAAATCAGGTGACCGGAAGTTGAGACAAGCAACGAACGGCGTCCGGTCTGTCTGCTACGGGCGCATCAGCACCCTGGGCGGTACGTTTTCGTAGAGTTTCGACATCCAACCACGTCGGGAACAGCAGAAACTGCCGATCCGGGATTCCGAACTGCTGGTTTCAGCCGCTTTGTCGGCAGAATCGCTGTATTCGGACCATCGAGATGGTGTTGCTGACAGGGTGGCTGGCCCCGGGTGTTGTGGGCCTGGGTGTTGTGAGCGGCGACGCGTCAGCGGCCGGTTGCGATTTGACGGGCACGGATTTCCAGAATCTGATTGAACCACGAAAAACACGAAAGACACGAAACAAGAGCCATTGGTGATTCGGTGGTTACATTTGTGTTGGTGCAAATGAATTTAGAACCACGGATGGACGCGGATAAACACAGATGGATTTTATTATGGGGAGGGCGAAGTTCCACCTGAGCCGCGAACCTGACTGCGACTGATGGGCTTTGGGGTTAGAACCACGGATGGACATGGAAAACACGGATAGCCTGGAGTGGCGATTTGTGCGGCTTGTGCGAGATTCTGTCCTGAATTGGCGACGCGATGTTTACGTGGGAGATCCGGGCGATTTTTT
>JBDKIW010000396.1:0-5116 GCA_039796955.1 Planctomycetota bacterium | reverse complement strand
TGGCTTTGCCCATCCCGAAATTTTAGTGTTTACAGGTCCGAAATGTGATTGAGAAGCAGTAGGCGGCAAGAAAATGGGGCACAGGAGGCGGGCAATTAAGGCGGAGCTTGCCCGTACGCTGGGAGTTAGTGCAACAGCACTCACTAAATTTCAGCACGATCCGACATTTCCTGAGTTTGATGATGCGAATGAGGCGGAGGTTTACGCGGTTTGTGTCTGGTGGTATCTACGCAAGGAAGCACAGCCAGTCCCGTCAGATCCGGAGATGTTGGCCGGAACGGAATCCGACGGGCTGGAACGGTATCGCCTGGCACGAGCACAGCAGGAAGAAATCAAACTGGCTGAGCAGCGTGGGCAGATCGTCAAGCTGACCGACTTTGAGGAAACCGTGCAGGCGATTCTGGGACCGTATCGACGATTTGCGGAACACCTGAAACGGGTGGCTGGGAGTGATCTGTGGTCGATGTTGGAGGAGGCCAACAGCGAAGTTCTGGAGGGATTGGAGCGGCTAACCCATGCACATGATGACCCCTCAACATCAGATTCCGTGGGACCTGTACGCGAAGCCGTCGTCGAAGGCCCTCCGTGACGTATTCGCCCGCCATGTTGTTCTGAGACCATACCGCGGACTGAGACAGTTTGCCGAAGACGAGATAATCCTGCCTGATGGGCCATACCAAGGGCAGCGATTCAGGACCGCACGACAGCCGGCACACGGGCTGTTTTTCGACGCCGTCGATCAGGGGCAGTTTTTCCGGTACGCTTGCACAGGCCCGCAGCAGTCAGGCAAAACGTTGGCCTTCGTCGTTATCCCGGTCCTGTATCACTTATTTGAACGCGTTCAAACGGTCCTGTTCGGACTGCCGACAATGGACATGGCGGCCGATAAGTGGAAGATGGACATTCGCCCGGCGATTGAGGCGAGCCGCTACGCACAATTCCTGCCCAAAAAGGGCAGCGGGAGCGGCGGCGGAACTCCGAGCCTGATTCAATTCAGCAACGGGGCGGCTCTGAAGTTCATTTCAGCCGGTGGTGACGACAGTAAGCGAGCCGGATTCACGGGGCCGGTTTTGGTTGTCACCGAAGTCAGCCACCTGGACGAAGTTGGCGGCAAGTCGGACGAAGCCACGAAACTGAAACAGATGGAGGGGCGTGTTCGCGCGTATCGTGCCAGTGGTCAGGCACGAATCTATCTGGAATCGACAGTCACGGTTGAGACAGGCCGGATCTGGCAGGAGTGGAGCCAGGGCACCGCTGGCGAAGTCGTGTTCCCGTGTCATTCGTGCGGTGAGTTTGTGGCACCCAGTCGAGACAATTTGATCGGCTACCACGATGCGACGACCGAGGCCGAAGCGGAGAACTCGAGCCGGTGGGCGTGTCCGGCGTGCGGGATTCTGTTTGACGACGTCCAGCGAATTCAGCAGCTGTCGCATTCCAGACTTAGGCACCGTGGACAAATCATTCTGCCCGATGGATCTGTGCAGGGCGAAATGCCGGCGACGAAGACGATGGGTTTCCGGTACAGTGCGGCAACGAATACTTTTGTCACTGCCGGCATCGTTGGTGCGGATGAATGGCGAGGTGCGAGAGAGATCGACCGCGACAACAGCGAACGCGAAATCCTGCAATGGACCTGGGCGTTACCCGCGAAAGCGAAAGAGACAGCCGTTGAGCCTCTCGACTGGAAGACCGTGATGCACCGCCAAAGCCAATACAGGCGGGGACTGGTTCCGGCAGATTGCAGCCGGATTGCGGCCGGCGTTGACGTTCGAGCGGCTCAGTTAGACTGGTTTGTCGTGGCAAAGCATGACGCCAGCGGTCAGCCGTTTTGCATTGACTACGGCTATGAACCTATTCAGCGAGAACTCACGGATCTGCCGACGGCCATTCGTCAGGCGGTCAGGTTGTTGATGGAGAAATTTGAAGCTGGATGGGAGATGGAGAACGGCGGAAAGAAGCCCGCGGAAATCGTCATGATTGACGCCGGATGGGAAACGGATCTGATCCGCAGCATTACAGCCACGAACAGCACGTGGAACACTTGCAAGGGGTTTGGGTTCAAGCAGCATTCAGGCACGACGTATCACGCGCCAAAAGACCGCAGCAAAGTCACGCTGCGAATCGGCGAGGGCTGGCATGACGTCGCATTTCTGGACGGAACGAAGCGGTTCAGGGAATACCAGAACAACGCGGACCACTGGAAGCGGCGGGTGCATCAGGCTTTGAGCGTTGACTCAAGTAGTTCGGCGGCGTTGTTGTTGCCGCGAACTGACAGACCGGAAGGTCGGATGGAAGTGGCGAAACAACTGACAGCCGAACGCGAGGTGCAGGAATTCCAAGTCGGCAAAGGGACCGTGACGAAATGGGTTCAGACATTCACCAGAAACCACCTGTTAGACGCCTGTTATCTGGCGTTTGTGGGGCATTCGGTGTTAGAATCAGAGCGAAAACGGGCGGAAAAAATGGCGGAAAATAAGCCGCAAAACGGCGTTATTTCAGGCAAAAAGGCCGAAAAGTTTGTGAAGGGATGGAAATGAAGCCATTGAAACCGCCGGCATACGTCAAACGCCATTACACGCCACCACACCGGATTCCGGGTTGTGGAGCTTGCCCGCAGTGCGGTCAGTTTGCCACAGTTCAGCACACAGCAACGGCCGGCGAGTTTTCGACACAATACCGGGCGTGCGGGTGTGGCAATCGTTTCCAGACAATCGTCAGGAGGGACTGAAATGCCGATGAAAAAAGGCTATGGAAAGCAGACGATTGCAGCGAATATCCGGACATTGATTCGCGAAGGGCGACCGCCAAAACAAGCGGCGGCGATTGCCTATGAAAGGGCACGAGAAGCGAGACGGAAAGCCCGATAGGTTCCAATCGTCTGGAATAGGCGGGTTGATTATTGGCTGTGCTGTTGCGACAGTGGCGGCATGGCACGATCAGCATCAGAACGTCTGGCATTATTCGAGGGCATCCGCGACAAAGTGGAAGGTGCCCTGTTGAGTGGTGCGCCGATTGTGTCTTATACAGTCGATGGGCAGATGGTCCAAAAGGAAGCCACCAGCACATGGTTGGCCGAACTGGACGCAAGAATCGCGGATCTGCGAAGACAGGCATCAGGTGGACTCAGCAGGTCACGGAACCTAGTCAGGTTCCGCAATGTCTGACTTGCAAAAGCGAGTGCAACAGGCCGCAATGCCGACGCGTTTTGACCGTGTTATCGGCACCGTCAGTCCCTCTCTCGCTTCGCAGCGAGTGAAAGCCCGAATTGACCACGAAATCCGTTTGGCGATGGCACAGCGAGCCGCGGAGCGGTTCACCGCATGGGAAGCGGCTGATCATGATCGGCTACGCGGGGAAAAGTGGCTGGCCAGCAAACTGACCACGAATGATGCTCTACAGTCCGAGCTTGAGACGCTGGTGGACAGGGCAATCGACCTGTACAGAACCGACGTTTTCGCAGCCTCTGCGATCAATGGGCGAGTGGACAACGTTATCGGCGTTGGCATTCGTCCGCAGTGTCGAGTGCAGCCGGAACGTGGCATCCTGACGCCGTCACAGGCTGAGAATTTTCGGGTTACTGCTGAATGGCTGTTCCAGAAATGGGCCGAAGCCGAGGGTTGGCACACGAAACAGCGAATGCTGGAGCGATGTAACGCGATTTTCGGTGAGTCGTGGTTGCACATGGCCGACGATGACGATCCGGCAAAGCCCGTCACGCTGACTGTTCAGGTGATTCACCCGCAGCGGATTCCGTTGTTCGGTTATGGCCCGTTAGCACCGACAGCCATTCGTCGATTGGGCCTGAGACTGAATGCCGCAGGGAAGCCGATTGCGGCCTATGTCACGAAGACTCTGCCGAATGATTCCTACGGCTATGACCTGCGGGAAACCGAGGTCAGCCTGGAAGATCTGCTGCACTGTTACGAAGAGCAGACGCCTGGACAACTCCGCGGAGTTCCGTGGCTGGCACCAGCCATGCCGAAGCTGAAGGATTTGAAGGACTTCGTTTACGCGAATCTCATTGCGGAACAGGTGGCAGCATGTCACGGGGCATTCGTCACGGGTGTGACTGATCCGGTTACGTTGGCCGAAGCCGGCCGGAGCCGGAGCAATCTGGAAGATTTGGCACCCGGCAGTATTCAGTATCTGGCAGACGGCGAGGGCATCACGTTCAGCGATCCGGCGAGACCGGGAACAACGCTTGCCCCGTATGTCGAGTGGTCATTGCACGGCGTGGCAGCGGCGTTGCGATATCCGTATGAGCTACTCGCTAAACAGTTCACAAACAATTTCAGCGGCGGGAGACTCGCCCTGATTGATGGGCGGATTACGTTCAAGGTCTGGCAGTCTTGCCTGATTGAACAGGTGTTCCGCAAAGTCTGGGCGAGGTTCATCGACAGGGCCGTCGTTCAAGGAATGCTCCCGGTTGACCCGGTCAAGTACGAAGAAAACAGGGATCACTTTCTTCAGCATCAGTGGATTCCGCCAGGGTGGCCGTGGGTTGATCCGCAGAAGGAAGTGCAGGCCGATATCGCAGCGATTGAGGCCGGTCTGACGACACAGACTGAGAGCCTGGCGAGCCGGGGCCGCGACTTCGATGAAACGTTGCAGCAGATTGAACGCGAGATGCGAGCGAAGGCGGACATGGAAGCCCGCATGATGGCCTATCGTCAGGAACTGGAACTGGACACGCCAGACATGCCAGACGATCCGAACGATGACGAACAGGACAGCGGAGCATATTACAGCAGCGTGACCACGCTGGCGGTGGCGAAGAAATATGCGGGCATCGACTTTCGACCGCCGGCAGGTGTACGAGCAGAAGCAAAACAAGGCCTTGAGTGGCGACGGGAGCACGGGCGAGGCGGAACGGCTGTCGGCATTGCAAGGGCACGCGATCTGAGCAACGGCAAGGCGATGAGTCCGAGCACGATCGGCCGCATGGTCAGCTATTTTGCCCGTCACGAAGTTGACAAGCAGGGCGAGGGCTGGAGCCCCGGTGAACCGGGTTATCCGTCGAACGGCCGGATTGCCTGGGCGTTGTGGGGCGGCGATCCCGGCAAGGCCTGGAGCAACAAAGTCAAACGGCAGATGGAAGCGAAGGACAAACAATGAA
>JBDKIW010000395.1:0-6313 GCA_039796955.1 Planctomycetota bacterium | reverse complement strand
GATCGACGTGCGGTCACGAGTGGGGCGAGATATCAGTCGGATCTTCACTGGTTTTTTGCGGCACGAATTTGGCGAAAACGCATTCTCCGTCAAACGACACCAACACAACCATCAAACACAGATTCAGGAGACAGTCAATTGAGTCTGCTCAATAAAATTCAACGCGGCAAGCAGCCACTGCCACCGCGGATTGTGCTGTATGGCACCGAAGGCATTGGCAAGTCCACCTTTGGTTCGCAATGCCCGACCCCGATCTTCCTGCAGACGGAAGACGGACTGGCCGAGATCGACTGCGACAAGTTTCCACTCGTGGCGTCATTCGATGAAGCCGTTGGTTACCTGAACACGCTGCTCACAGAGCCGCACGGATATCAGACCATCGTTGTTGACAGTCTCGACTGGCTCGAACGACTGATCTGGGACGATCTCTGCCGGCAATACAACGTCGCCAGCATCGAAAAAGTCGATGGCGGTTACTCAAAGGGCTACACGCATGCGCTCTCGCACTGGCGTCATCTGCTCGGTCTCCTGAATCGCCTGCGGTGCGAACGCAGCATGGTTGTGGTGTGCATCGCCCACGCGCGGGTGGAGAAATTCGAAGACCCGGAAGCCACTTCCTACGACCGTTACAGCCCGAGGCTGCACAAACACGCCTGCAGTCTTGTCTGCGAGTGGGCGGACGCTGTGCTGTTTGCCACCCGCAAGATTCGCGTGCAGCAGGAGGATGCCGGTTTCAACCGCAAACGCGGGGTCGCTCACGGCATCGGTAAAGACGGCGGCGAACGCATCCTCCGCACCATCGGCGGCCCCTCGTGCGTGGCCAAGAATCGCTTTGCACTCCCCGAACAGATCCCTCTGTCGTGGCCGGCCTTCATGGCGGCCCTTACCAACCCTGTCCAAACGAATGTGGAGAACTGAACCATGGCGAACCTGAACGGATTTGATGCAAATCAAGTGGAACCAGCTGCCAAATTTGACCCAATCCCTGCCGGTACTTACCTCGCTGTGATCACGGAGTCGGAAGAAAAGCCGACGAAGGCCGGCACCGGACACTACCTGCAGCTCACCTTCACAATTGAGGAAGGAACGCACAAAGGCCGGATCCTGTGGGCTCGCCTGAACCTCGACAATCCGAACGCGACCGCCGTCCAGATTGCTCGTGCGGAACTTTCAGCGATCTGTCACGCCGTTGGAGTCACATCGCCCGGCGATTCAGTGGAGTTGCACAACCTGCCGCTGATGATCACGGTCAAGTGTCGGAAGCGTCAGGATACTGGCGACATCACCAACGAGATCGCTGGGTATGCGAGGAAGAAATCCTCCAACTCGCCATCACCAGGCAGCTCCGGAACGTCGGTGCCACCATGGAAGAAGGCATGACGCTGCAGTTTGCCCTCCCGTACCCGCCGTCAGTTAATCATTACTGGCGGCGGGTGGGAGCACGAACGCTGATCAGTCGCCAGGGGCGAGCATTTCGTGAACGGGTGTGCTCGCTGCTGGCGCTGCAGCAACGCAAACCACTGGAAGGGTGGCTCAAGGTTCACCTGCAGTTCTACCCGCCTGATCGTCGTCGTCGGGATGTGGACAACATCCAGAAGCCGGTTCTGGATGCTCTGCAGCATGCCGGACTGTACCACGACGACTTTCAGATCGTATCACTGCTGACTGATCGCCTCGAGCCTCGCGATGGCGGACAGCTGCAGGTGACCATCACTCCGGTCACAAAAATTAACCCCGCGACCGACTCGGATCCCTCACTGGAACCATCCCGATGCTGACACTGCGGCCCTATCAGCAGGAGGCTATTGCCTCGGTCTATGAACACCTGAGAACGCGGGATGACAATCCTTGTGTGGTGTTGCCAACGGGATCGGGTAAGACCCCCGTGATGGCCACGATCTGTCGGGATGCTGTCAAAAACTGGCGCGGACGCGTGTTGATTCTGGCGCACGTCAAAGAACTGCTTGAGCAGTCGGCGGAAAAGCTGCGACTGGTCTGTCCGGAAATACCGTTTGGCATTTTCTCAGCAAGCATGAAAAAACGCGACACCGATGCGTCCGTGACCGTGGCCGGGATCCAGTCAATCTACAAGCGGGCCTGCGAGCTGGGACCCATTGATCTTGTGCTGGTCGACGAGGCGCACATGATCGCTGTTGACGGCGAGGGCATGTACCGCCAGTTTCTGAAAGACTCTCGCACAGTCTGTCCGCACCAGCGGGTTGTCGGTTTCACGGCGACACCATTTCGCCTGAAGTCCGGGCTGATCTGCACACCCGACCATTTTCTGAATCACGTATGTTACGAGGTGGGTGTTCGGGAACTGATCGTGCAGGGATATCTGTCACCGCTGATCACAAAAGCCGGACGCAGGAAGGTTGACACCAGCAGCGTGCAGGTGCGTGGCGGTGAATTCGTGCCGGGGTTGCTTGAATCCCTGATGGATGAGCCGCAACTGGTGGAAGCAGCGTGCGCCGAGACAATCCAGCTCGCTGCTGATCGCACTTCAATCCTAATTTTCGCAACTGGTATCCAGCATGGCCGTCACGTGGTGGACACGCTGCATGCCAGATTCGGTGTGGAATGTGGGTTCGTCACCGGGAATACACCTGTTCCCGAGCGCGACCAGCTTCTGAAGCGATTCAAGTCGAAGGAACTGCGTTTCCTGTGCAACGTGAACGTCCTGACAACCGGCTTCGATGCTCCCGGTGTTGACTGCGTTGTCCTGCTGCGGCCCACGATGTCACCCGGACTGTATTACCAGATGGTGGGGCGAGGTTTTCGTCTTGCTCCCGGTAAGCAGGACTGTTTGATTCTTGATTTCGGCGGCAACGTCCTGCGGCATGGACCAGTGGATGCCATCAACGTGGAAGCTCGTGATACCGGGGGTGGCAAGCCGCCCGCAAAAGAATGCCCGGGATGCCAGGCTGTCATCGCCACGGGCTACACAGCATGCCCACTCTGCGGTTACACCTTCCCGCCACCGGAGCGTAAAAAACATGACGCTGAAGCCACCAATGCCGGAATTCTCACAGGACAGGCTGATGTGCAGCGATACGAAGTGCTCGACGTCTATTATCGAATCCACAGGAAGAAAGACGGTGGCCCGAATGCGATACCCACCATGCGGGTTGATTACCAGCTGGGCCTGAACCACTGGCAATCGGAATTCGTCTGCTTTGAGCACAAGGACTTTCCTCGGCAGAAGGCCGAGACGTGGTGGCAGCAGAGATCACCTGATCCCGTGCCGGACACAGTTCAGCAGGCTGTTACGCTGGCGCTGGCCGGCGCGTTGCGTGTGACCCACTCAGTGACCGTGCGAAGTGTTCCGGGTGAACGTTTCGGTCGCATTGTCAAGTATGAACTGGGCGACATGCCGGAGCATGACGCTGATTTTCACTCTTCCGGTGCCAGCGACGACGAAGTCCCCTTTTGATGAACGAAGCCCGCTGCAGTGAAGAGTGGTGATTGCACCAGAAAGGATACCTGCCAGTGATCGACAGCGCTCTGAGTTATCTGCAGGCCGGCCTCTGCGTACTGCCCGCCAGCCTGAAGGAAAAGCGACCGATACTAACCGGCTGGAAGGCGTTTCAGTCACATCCGCCAACCGAACTCCAGCTGCAGCAGTGGCTGAATGGCCGCTCCGACGCGGTCTGTATTGTTACGGGAGCTGTCAGCGGCAATCTGGAGGTTCTGGATTTTGACTGCAACGCCAGTCAGTACGATGAATGGGCCAGTCACATTCCCGCTGAACTGCTGAACCGCCTCGTGATGGAGCGCAGTCAGTCCGGGGGCCGCCACGTGATTTATCGCTGCGCAGAACCGGTCTGCGGGAACATGAAGCTGTCGCAGGTCAAACGCGCTGAGAAGGTCGACACACTGATCGAAACTCGAGGTGAAGGTGGACTGTTTCTGTGCGCACCAACGCCCGGTTACGTGCTGGAGCAAGGCTCGTTCGACAACGTCCCCCTGCTGACAGCCGCTGAACGCGAGTTCCTGCTGGAGGTTGCGTGGAGCCTGAATCAGTACATGCCGACCGTAGTTGACGCTGGTGGACCAACCGGCGAGCCGGGTCAGCTGCGTCCCGGCGACGACTTCAATGAACGTGGCGATGTGCGTTTCCTTCTGCAGCAACACGGCTGGACGCTGATCCGCAGCGGGACCAACGAATACTGGCGACGCCCCGGGAAACCGTCCGGCTGGTCAGCAACACTCAAAGATCGAGTGTTGTATGTTTTCAGTGCGAACGCCGCACCGTTCGATTCAAACCGAGCCTACGCCCCATTCGCAGTGTACGCTCTGCTGGAGCACACGGGTGATTTCGAGGCAGCAGCAAGGCAGCTGAGCCGTGAGGGATTCGGCGATGGCAGAATGCCACCGCCTGCCCCCGGATTCACAACTCCCTCTTCCGCTGCTGACGATGACACTGATCCTGAAGCCCCAAAGTCACCTGATGACCCCGGAACCTTGCCAGACGAATTACTGCGGGTGCCGGGGTTCATTTCTGAGGTTATGGACTACTGTCTCGCCACGGCACCCTATCCCAATCAGGTGATGGCTTTCAGTGGTGCCCTGGCGCTGCAGGCGTTTCTGGCCGGACGCAAGGTCCGCGATCCGGGTGACAACCGCACCAACCTGTATTTGCTGGGACTGGCTCACTCCGCGGCCGGAAAAGACTGGCCCCGGAAGATCAACACCCGCATCCTGCACAAGATCGGCCTGTCCGACTGCCTTGGAGAGCGATTTGCAAGCGGAGAAGGCATTCAGGACGCCTTGTTTATTTCACCCAGCATGCTGTTTCAGACAGACGAGATTGACGGCATGCTTCAGTCGATCAACAAGTCTCGCGACGCCCGGCATGAGAACATCATGACCACGCTGCTGACCTTCTATTCCAGTGCCAACAGCGTGTTCCCCATGCGACGCAAGGCTGGAAAGGAATCACCGGGCGCCATCGACCAGCCGTGCCTGACAATCTTTGGCACGGCTATTCCAAACCATTATTACGAGGCGTTGTCGGAGCGGATGCTGACCAACGGATTTTTCGCCCGCATGATCATCCTGGAGTGCGGCAAGCGAGGGACAGGCCAGGAGCCAACAATCGCTGAGATCCCGGACCGGGTTGTTGAGACAGCACGCTGGTGGATGGACTACAGGCCCGGAACAGGAAATCTGGAAAACTGGCACCCGGTTCCCGCAATCGTTCACCAGACCGATGAAGCCAAACAAGTGCTCGTGAACGCTCGAATGGAGGCTGAACAGGAATACGCACGAGCAGAGACCAACAACGACCCGGTCGGCACAACCGTCTGGGGGCGAGTCAGTGAGCAAAGCCGTAAGCTCGCTCTGCTCTACGCCATCAGCGAAAACTGCAGCAACCCGGTGATTGGAGAGGAAGCCGCACAGTGGGCAGTCAGCTTCGTCCTGCACCAGACACGCCGCATGCTCTGCATGGCTGGCCGCCACGTGAGCCGAAACGATTTCGATGCCATGGCCAAGGAAATGCTGCGCGTGCTGCGGGCCTGGCACGAGAAACACGGAAACCGACCGATGCCGGAGTGGGAGCTGTCTCGACGTCTGCCGTGGAAACCCAGCGACCACGCAGATGTGATTACCCTGCTGCGAAAACAGAAACTGGCTGACTTTGGCTCAAGCAACTCAAAGACCAAACCTGGAACTGTCTACTGGCTGATCAATCGCTGAGGGATTGGCAGCGTTTTCAAATCCCGCAGACTGATGGATCAGCCTCGGTCCAAAAGCCTCACTGCGGGATTGAGATCCCGCAGGGAAAACCGCAGAAAAAGTTTTTGACGTAAGTCCTTTCGTTTCAAGGGTTTGTATAATAAGAATAATAATTCCTCAATCCATCATATACGTTTGCCTGTACCCGCGTGTGCGCGTACGTGAGAGACCCCCTGTGCAAGATTGCGGAATTGCGGGATTCGAAAAATGAACCAACATGTCGCCTTCGCCGGACCCTGGTCAAGCTCCCCTGCCGGTCGTCGCTGCACTCCCAATCCCCTGCAGGATTGCGCCAGTGGCCCGCAGGCGTGCTCCAGCGTCGAAATCCGACGCGGGACACGCAAATTGACGGATCGCATGATTCGGCCAACCAGGCGTCGCAGAGGCCAATTGATCGAAACAGATCCCAGCCACGCAGCAAATAGGTACTCCCGCGGGAGTCTTCTCTTCCCCTACCCTGGGGAACAGTAGCAACAGTCGGCAGAGTTTGTTTTCCCGGTCCGCGAAATCCTGCAAACCAGCCAAACCACACAATCGACCCAAACAACCAACCACCAATCGATCCATTCACCCA
>JBDKIW010000394.1:0-7534 GCA_039796955.1 Planctomycetota bacterium | reverse complement strand
CGTTTACTAGCCGGTAAATTGCTGGTCACGATCGTTCAGTACGGGCCATCGGTGAGCCACAAGGAGTTGGCTGCGGGGGCCGCCCCAGACATGGATGGGGCGGAGCCAGGGGTGGCGTGATCAGGCCACGAGGGTTTGCGGCTCAGGTGGAACTTCGCCCTCCCGCTGGTTGCGAAATCGCAAAAGGGGACATTCTACTTTTCCGATTTGCGGCCGGTAGGCTGTATCGCTTTGCGATTGAGTCGCGGTGGTGAGTGGCACCGGCGGTTGAGGCGTTGTTGCTCACAGGGCGCGGAAAACGCGCTCCTGTGAGATGCGGGCTAATCCTGGCAGACAGGGTCAGGTCTCAAAAAAAGAAACCTGACCCCTTTTTGCGATTCGGGTTGCGGCTCAGGTGGAACTTCGCGCTCCCGCTGGTTGCGAAATTGGCTATAAAAAAGAGACCTGACCCCTTTTTCTTTTCGTTACTGAAGCAGGCTTCGATCGAGGACTTCCCGGGCTTTGGCGAAGTAGTCCTTCCACTCAATTTCAGGGCGACCGTCGCGGAGGCAATCGCGGATTTTCTGAAGCGTGTTTCTGGCCATGTGCGGACATTTGTTGCAGGCACAGGTTTCGCCGGTGGTCGTCATGATGCCCGGCACGGGAATGTAGGTGTGTTGCGGTGCGATCTTCTGCAGCGGATGGATCATGGTGGCTTCTGTGGCCACCAGAAACGTCGTGGGAGTTTCCAGTTTCATCACATGCTGACGCATTTTCTCGGTACCACCGATCACATCCGAGATCTCAAGGATGTTCTGGGGGCATTCGGGGTGGGCCATCACAACGCTGCCTGGATGGCTGCGTTTGATGCGAATCAGATCCTGGATACTGAAGACTTCGTGCACCATACAGGCACCGGGCCACAGAATCATTCTGCGTCCGGTGACTTCCATCAGGTAACGTCCCAGGTGCTGGTCAGGGACGAACAGGATTTCCTTATCGCGGGGCACTCGATCGATGATTTCGCGGGCGTTGCCGCTGGTCACGATCCAGTCCACGAGACTTTTGACGGCCGCTGATGTGTTGATGTAGGCGACGGTGTGAAAATCGCGGCCCTGCTCCCGCAGTTGCTGCTGGAAGGCGGCCAGTTGTTCCGGGGGGCAGCTGTCAGCCAGTGAGCAGCCGGCCAGCAGGTCCGGGATCAGCACGCGTTTTTCCGGGTTCATGATTTTGGCGGATTCGCCCATGAAATGCACACCGGCGAACACGATGGTGGACGTGGTAACACGAGTGGCATCGCGGGCCAGTTTCAGGCTGTCGCCGGTGAAATCTGCGATGTCCTGAATTTCGCCATCCACGTAGAAGTGTGCGAGGATGGTGGCATCTTTTTCCCGCTTCAGGACTTCGATTTCATCCATCAGATCGAGGGGATCTTCTTCGCGTACGGGGCGTTCCTGCAGTACCGGCAACGTCATGTGTCTGTCTTTCTGTCCTGTTGGGCGAACCGGGCAGCGGTCCTTTGGCGGGCTTTACGCGGCACTGGTTGGGACACGCGGTAAGGCACCTCTGTTCCGCATTTTAACGAAATTTCATGAGAAACGGATGCAGAAAAACCCCGTGACTTGCCTGCGGAATTGGAAATTCGCCGGAGAGATTCGCAAATTTCGGTTTGCCGGGCACAAAATCACCCGCCGGAACACGGGCTTCCCTGCGAACAGATCGAAAAATTCGCGGCAATTCACGTCGATCAGCCTTGTTTTCCTCAATTCCGTGATTCCGCAGTGTCCGCGGACGATTCTTCGAACCATTCTTTCCCCGAATCCGTCCCATCCTTATACTGCCTCCGGTCCGGGGCTCAGCGGCTTTGCTGTCCCCGCCGCCGGCTTTCTTCTGTCCACCTCCTGTTTTTGGATCTGATTCAGTGCTTAGAACTCATCATTGCGGCGAACTTCGCAGAGACCATGCGGGTCAGACGGTGACCCTGTCAGGCTGGGTTCACAGTTATCGGGAACAGGGTCGAGAGCTCGTGTTCGTCGACCTCCGCGATCGCTATGGCAAGACCCAGGTGGTCTTCAATTCCGACGACGATTCCCGGATTGATGCGCTGGCCCGGCGTCTCCGTCGCGAGGATGTGATCCGCGTCATCGGTGAAGTGCGTCTGCGTGGCGAAGGCATGACTAACCCTCGGCTGGCCACGGGCGAAGTCGAAGTGCGTGTGCAGCAGCTGGTGTTGCTGTCCCGCAGCAAAACACCGCCCTTTGAAATTGAAGGGGGTGAGCTGCCCAACGAGGAACTGCGGCTGAAACACCGCTTCCTCGATCTGCGACGTCCGGAACTGCAACGCAACATTCTGCTGCGTCATCAATTGACTCAGGCTGTTCGCGAGTACTTCAACGATCGCAGCTTTCTGGAAATCGAAACGCCCATGCTGGGGCGCAGTACGCCGGAAGGCGCCCGCGATTACCTTGTCCCCAGCCGCGTGCATCCGGGCAGCTTTTACGCCCTGCCGCAGTCGCCTCAGATCTACAAGCAGATTCTGATGGTTGCCGGCTTTGATCGTTATTACCAGATCGCTCGCTGTTTCCGCGATGAGGACCTGCGTGCCGATCGGCAGCCCGAGTTCACTCAGATCGATGTCGAAATGTCGTTCGTGGAACGCAACGACATCCTCAGCACCATCGATGGGCTGGTGTCCTTTGTGATGAAAAAGGTCCGCGACATCGATGTGCCGACGCCGCTGGAACGCTACACGTACCGCGATGTCATGGAACGCTACGGCAGTGACAAGCCGGACCTGCGATTCGGTATGGAAATTGTCGACATCACTGATCTGGCTGCCGTCAGCGAATTCGGTGTGTTCAAGGCCGTCTCTGGTTCCGGGGGACGTGTTCGCGGTCTGAACGTCAAGGGCGGGGCCGAAAAATACAGTCGCCGCATCCTCGATGTGGACCTGAAGAATTTCGTCGGCGATTACGGTGCCAAAGGTCTGGCCTACATGAAGGTGGCCGGTGGTAAACTCGAATCCACCATCGCCAAGTTCTTCACCGATGAACAACAGCAGACCATCATCAGCCGCATGCAGGGTCAGGACGGTGACCTGCTGCTGTTTGTGGCGGACTCATGGAAAGTCACCTGTGCCGCTCTGGCGGCTCTGCGAAACCGCATTGGTCGCGAACAAAATCTCTATGATCCCACGTCTTTCAAGTGCATCTGGGTGGTCGACTTCCCGCTGGTCACGTGGAATGCTGACGAGGGTCGGTTCGATGCGGAGCATCATCCGTTCTGTCAGCCCAATCCGGAAGACGCTGAGTTTCTGAAAACCGATCCCGGAAAGGTTCGGGCTGACAGCTACGATCTCGTCGTGAACGGCTATGAAGCTGCCAGTGGCAGCGTGCGTATTCATGATTCCGAGATTCAGCAGATGGTCTTCGACCTGTTGAATATCAAATCGGAAGAAGCCGAACGCCGCTTTGGCTTCCTGCTTGAAGCACTCCGCTTCGGGGCTCCGCCGCACGCCGGAATTGCGCTCGGCCTGGACCGCTGGGTCATGCTGCTGGCCGGCAACGACAACATTCGCGAAGTGATTGCCTTCCCGAAAACCCAGAAAGCCGCCGACATGCTGACCGGTGCACCATCCCCCGTCGACGACCGACAATTGCGGGATCTGCACATTGAGGTCAGTGAACCGCCAAAAGGCTGAGTTTCAGTGGAATGAATGGCCAGCTGCCACTTCAAAGGCTCGGTTTCAACCGAGCCTCTGTTTGTTTCTGCCCGCACGTGGGTTGCAGACTTTCGAAGGCTTCATGAATGACGATCACGGTGATCTGCGGTCATCAACGATGGGATGGCACGACGATAGCGTTCGTTGAGGTGAGTTGCCTTTTCCGCCTGAAAGCTGTCTGAACACCCTTTCGTCCTCAGAAGTCTGAGGACCAGTGAGTCCGCCCTGCTTACATGGGTTGTACATCCACACTGACTGACAGCTGATGCCGTCCACCACCCATAAACACACCCGTCAGCGGGGGCACATCGCCATAATCCCGGCCCCAGGCCAGAGTGATGTGGTCCTGGGCACAGACCTGATTGTTTGTGGGGTCCACATCCACCCATTCTCCGCCCCCCAGATAGATGGACAGCCATGCGTGTGAGGCGTCGGCGCCGACCAGACGCGGCTGGCCGGGGGGAGGGATCGTGCGCAGGTAGCCACTGACATAGCGACAGGGAATTCCGACAGCTCTGAGCATGGCAATCTGCAGGTGAGCAAAGTCCTGGCAGACACCGCGTTTCAGGCGAAACACGTCAGTTATGGGAGTATTGACAGTGGTGGCCCGACTGTCGTATGCAAAATCATGGTGAAGTCGGTGTGTCAGTTCGAGAACGCTTTGCAGGAGTGGTCGGTCGACTGCGAGGGAACGTTCGGCGTAGGCACGAATCTCCGGAGTCCATTGAATTCTTGGGGAGGCAAAGCGGAATTCGAGTGCCTCATTCCGCTGCCGTTCCTCCGGATTTCGCAGCATCGCCAGGCCTTCCTGCAGCGTACGCAGGCGACCGGCGGCAGAAATTTCACGAGGCCGGACGGTGACCAGAGTGGTGGCCGTCACATCCAGCAACTGGTAGCCTTCATTGAAGGAAAACATCTGAACAGGATTGCGAAAGGCATCCAGTCTCCGTGTGCGGACGGAAGGTTCGGGGTTGATCATCAGCGCGAAGGATTCCACCTGCTGGTGGTCCGTTGAGCGAAATTCCAGCCATGCCTGATTGTGACCGACGGAGACCTGGTCCTGACAGGTGTAGCGGGTGCGATGAGTGACCTTGTATTTCACGTCGATCCCTCCGTGTTTTCCATGAACTGCCTGGGCACACCTGAGTGCACGAGGTACTTATGGGTCAGTGCATCGGAGAGTTTCAGCATGGCCTCTTCTGTGGTTCGCAGCGCCGCCATGACGGTTTTCAGGCCGGTCTGGGCGAGATCTTCGGCGGTCAGCATGCGGACGGCATGTGCAGCTTCCATGACCAATCGCATTTCCGGCGAACGCAGGGGCTGGGTCGTATAACCCGGCAGACGATCGGTGTGCTGGATCAGTCGTTCCAGCTGAAACGCGAGTGAACGAGGATTGGTTTCGTCCGTGATGGCCAGATCCAGCACCGCATTTCGCTGCAGATTTTCGCGGTAGCGAAATCGATAGGTCATCCGCACATCCAGCACTTCGACAAGAGTCTTCAGCAGCAGCGGGCTGGCGTTGCCCTTACGCAGGTCTGCCGTGATCAGCAGCCTTGCTGTGGCTGCCGCTCGCTCGATACTGCGTCCGATTTCCAGAAAACGCCACGAGGGTCCGCGGTTCATCCCGTCCGCAATCAACCCGCTGACCGACGCGATGTCGCCGATCAGAATACCAGTGGCAGAAACCACATCCGCCAGATCCCGCCATTCGCGACTGGGCGCGGTCCGGAATGTTTCTGCCGTCACATTGATGCGGTGCCAGGTATCAGGGCTGATCCAGTCCCGAACTAACGAGGCCAATCGGGTTAGATCCTGCACGGTGGGAGCGAGGCCGCCATATTCCCCCGGATCGAAAACCGCGGCCGGCAGCGCTTCGGCGAGTGATGGGAGTTGTGATTCCATGCCCTCCAGCACAAATCCGGGTTCCAGTTGTCCCTGTTCGCTGAGCAATCGGGCGAGAAATCGCACGTCCTGCAATTCGGCACTGCCTTCGCCGGACAGGCGTTCAGCAAGAGCCCGGACGAGGCGTGCCAGAAAGTCACAGCGATCCAGCGACCGGCCCAGCCAGAACAGATTGTCTGCCACGCGACTGGGAAACAGTGCGCTGGTGCGTTTGAGTTCTGCAGGCTGATCCTGCGGGGTCAGCAACGACACCGGGTCAACTCGCCGATCCGCGAGGACCCACAGATCCTTGCTGCTGTCACCAGCGGCCACGGAAAGCTGCATGGGCCCGGTATCCGGCGCGATGCGAATCAAACCTCCGGGCATCAGGTGCCAGCGTTCTTCTTCTTCCACGAGAAACGCGCGGATGGCGACATGTCCGCAGCGCAGCCCGGAATCGATCCAGATCGGGATTCCCGAGCGACTGATTTTTTCCTGAGCGACCCATGCCCATGGTTCGGCCTGTACGCGTGCCAGCCACTGCCCCCGCTGTTCCGCCGCCAGGTCACTGATGATGATTTCCTCACCGCCACTTTTCTGAAACGCCGGTTTGATCACGAGGTCAGCAAAACGCGAACGGACCTCGGAGAAAGAATTTGGATCACCGCACCACCAGGTGGGGATGGAAGGCCACAGCAGGGGTTCGCCCAGCAGACGCTGACAGATCTGCGGCAGGAACGGCATGAACACCGGGGCCCCCACAATCCCACAGCCAGGGGTATTAACAATGGTGACATTGCCACAACGCATGGCATTCAGAATGCCTGGCACACCGTGTTCGGAATAGCCTCCCATTTCGAGGGGATCGAGTCCCGATTCGGCACATCGGGAAAGGACAATGTCCACCGGCACCAGGCCTGACAGGGTTTTCAGGTACAGCACGTCGGAACGCACCGCCAGATCACCTCCTTCGACCAGGGTATAGCCGAGATATCGTGCGAGGTACACATCTTCGAAATAGTACGGATGCCGCGGACCGCTGGTCAGCAGCACAATTCCGGGGCGATCAGAGGGGCGCGCCGCTTTTTTTCGCAGAGCGTTCTGCAGCCGCACAAAGAAGGAGGCCAGACGTTCCACGGGGACTTGTTTGAACGCCGAAGGAATTGAGCGGGAGCTGACAATGCGATTTTCAAGAGCGAAACCGGGACCAGCCGGCGCCTCGGAGCGATCCGCCATGACGAAGAAACGTCCATCAGCGGCGCGAGCCAGTTCTGCGGCGTACAAAAACATGGGACGATCATTTGTGCGTCCAAGATCACAGAACGATCGCTGGAACTCGGGATTGGCATACAGCAGTTCAGCGGGCAGCAGGCCATCATCCACCAGGCGACGCGGGCCGTAGATGTCGGCGATCAGCAGATTCAGCAGGCGAGCCCGCTGTGCGAGGGCCGCCTCTGCCACGGACCACTCAGCCGCCGACGTCAGAAGCGGAAACAAATCCAGACGCCAGGGGCGAGCCCCTTCGCCGGCGGCATTGACGGAATGGTAGTTGACACCATTCTCGCGCAGCATGCGGTCAGCCTGCTGATGGCGGCGTGTGAAGTCCTGAGGGCTGGTGTTGCGAAACACCTGCAGGAATTTCTGCCAGTGTGGTCGCGGGGCTCCGTCGTCGTCATAAACCTCGTTGAACACCCCGGGTGCGCAGGTGAAGACTGAATCCGTTCGTTGAATTGCTGACGCTCCGCTGCTCATCCCGCCAATTTCCGTGTCATTGAAAAGCCGGAACTTCCTGAGCGGAAGTTCGCGTGGGGACGCATTCTAAACTCCGGGACCGGTTTTCACCCGCCTAATCAATACCTCGGCATCGGAATTCCGGGATCGGCAGCCTGAAGCGGACCGTTCGACGCGGATATCGTTCACCCGGAGCCTGGGCTTTACGGCGAGGAGGGGGGG
>JBDKIW010000393.1:0-7339 GCA_039796955.1 Planctomycetota bacterium | reverse complement strand
CGACTGGGGTCCCGCAGATTGTGCTGCATGTGGCCGATGATCGGGTTCTGCCAGTCGAGCACATACAGGGCCCCATCGCCACCAATCTCCATGTCGCTGGGACGGAAGTTCTGATCCGACGAATACAGAATGGGTTCCACTTCTTTCGCGAAGAAGCCGGCCCCCTGCTTCTCAAACTGATACTGGGTCACTCCCTGAAATCCGATCACGTTGGCGATCAGCAGGTTGCCCCGGTTCGCTTCCGGAAAATGCGGGCTGTCCAGAATGGCAATCGCCGGTACCGGGCGAACCCGTTTTTCATACAACTGCCGCGGTGCTCCACGGCCCGGCATCCCGATGTAATTTCCCGTTCCACCGGTGCCGTCCGTTGCGAACTGGTTGCCCCACTGGTCGAAAACATCTCCGTGCGGATTGGGACCGATCGGGAAGTGAAAATTGATGTCAAAGGTGACAGGATCCCATTCATAAACACCGGTGCCTCCGGTGCCAAAGCGCTTCACCGGGCCCCATGGCGTTTCGAAGTTTTCCGCATGGAAAATCCCGCGGGAAAAATAGAACTTCCCACCGGGGCTCATGGCAAACGCATTGGCCGTGTGATGGGTGTCGGCTGAATCCAGCCCGTGGAAAATACGTTCGCGAATGTCCGCCCGATCATCCCCGTCTGTGTCCTTCAGGAAGAAAATGTCCGGTGCCATCGCTATGAGGACACCGCCATTCCAGAACTCAAACCCCGTGGGATTGTGCAGTCCATCAGCAAAGGTAATGCAGCGATCTGCGACGCCGTCCTGGTTGTCGTCCGGCAGGATCAGCAATTTGTCATTCATCGCTTCCAGCGGGTTCCAGTGCGGATAAGTTGGCCATGCTGCCACCCAGAGACGACCATCAGGATCCACCGCACTCTGCACAGGATTGACCAGATCCGAAAACATCTCCTCAGACGCAAAAAGATTGACACGCATCCCGGAATGCACGGTCATCCTGTCAATCGCTTCTTTACCTCCCAGAAATCGATGCATGCCACCTTCCAGTTCACCCGGCTTGTTCGTCTCCACCACCAGAGGTTTCGGCAGGTTGGCATCGTCAGGCTCCGCCTGCTTTCCCTGAGCCGCTGCCCAGATCACGGCGTCGCGGTTTGCTGTCATCACCTGCAGAATCTCAAGTTCGCGCTGCATCACCGTGAAGTTGGTCTGCCCACCGACAAACTGCAGGCCCGATCGGCCGCCAAATACGCTGTACCCATCGGTTGCTCGATAGACGTTGTGCCAGATCAGATTCTTCTTCAAGACGGCAGCACGAATGGACTGCAGTCGCTGCTCGTCGGGAATCGCACCGCCCGGCGCCAGAAGTGCCGCGTCAATGGCCGACGCGACAACACGGTTTCCATGATCATTCAGGTGCACGCCATTCAGTGTCAGTTCCGGCAACACAACTGTTCCATCCGCCGACTGCTCGGGATACGTGACCCCGAACCGATCGCGTCGCTGTCCCGACAGATTTCTCACGGGGCTGAAATCCCATGTCTTCTGCGCCGAGACCGCTCGGGTGTGTTGAAACAGATCCACGAACAACAGTTTATTTTCCGCTGCGATCCGTGACATCTCAGCCGTATACAGTTCCAGGTTACGATTCTGCAGTTCGCCGGCAGGCAGGTGTGGCAGTTGCAGGTCTTCAAACCAGGTCGGAGAACACAAAACCAGCGTCGGCGAACTTTCGCCGTTGTACTTCTGCGAAAGGGTGTGCTGAATGAACTGTGTGAGGTTCTGACGGAATCCCGCCAATCCGGCTTCCCCGCCCCATGATTCGTTATAGCCGAAACAGGCAATGATCACGTCGGCACCCACACGCGTCAGCCATTCGTCCGGTGAGCCAAAGTTGTCAGAACGCGGACGTTCGGTCAGGGAATCGCCGCTGAACCCCAGATCCCGAAAGACCAGTTTGTGTTCGGGATATCGGTAGTGCAGCATCGCCTCCAGATAGCCGCTGTGCTGCATGCGGTCGGCCAGCGTATTGCCAATCACAGCGATCTGATCGCCGGGTTTCAAAACCAGCGTGGATTGAGCGGTCGCAGAGGGCAGACTCAGGCAGGAATGCACGAGCACCAGAAGGGCGGGCGCAAGAAGGCGGCGAACAACACGGCAGGCTGACCGCATGGAAGACTCCAGTGTGGGGCAGGAACGGCAGGTCTCAAACTCCACAAAAGCTTCTCAGGTTCCTTCGGCGAGTCAAGTGATCGGCAAGACGAGGTGCCACTCGAGTCGATTTGTTTGCCGGGGTTGGTTTGGAACCACGGATGGGCTTGGCGGGCGAAGTTCCATCCGAGCCGCGGGAGGTTTGCGAATTTATTTGACGTTTCGCCTGCGGTGGATTTGGGGGTTTTGGAACCACGGATAGACGCGGATAACCACGGATGGACGAGGAGGGTGAAGTTCCATCTGAGGCAATCCTGGTTTGCGGCTCGGCAGGAGCACTCGCCCTCCCCGTCATCTCGCCCTCCCCTTTATCCAGCCGGCACTTTCCGGAGTGCGTGACGGTTTGACCGACACCTATGCACTATGGGGCGGGCGGAACCAGCGGTGGTTGTGCGGGTAACGCGGGAACTGGATTGGGCGCCGCGGGTGCTGCCGCGGTTTCAGACGCCCCCGGGGCGGCCGGTGCTGCGGCTGTCGGCACAGGCGGCACCTCGGTGCTCGGTGGCAGCGTGGGTTGAGCCGGAACGGGGGTTGCTGGTGCTGCTGGTGCCGCTGTTCCTGGCGTGGCTGTGGCATCGGCCGGAACGACCGCACCCGCGGCTCCCGATTGCTCATGCCCGGCCTGCTGCACTCCGCTGTCCAGGGAACTCCTGCCCGCTTTCGCTTCGGCCAGCTGATTCTCCAGAACCGCCGGATGAACATACTGCTGCTTGTCGGCGATCGTCATGGGCTTCGGCTTGCGGTTGTTCTTGGCGTCCTTCTTTTCAAACGGCGGATTGATCCGATTTCCCGCCAGCAGTGTGCCTCCATAAACGCTTCCCTGCGAAAGCGGACCGGCTCCCAGCATCCATGAATCACGAGCATCGCTGCGAGCAATCGCCGCACCGGATTGCCACACAGGAATTCCGGTCTCACGGTGGTACGCATAGACCACGACCTTGGAGATCCCGACCATGCCGTTGCGTTTGCCAAACGACATCTCCGGAATCGCCGGGACAGCAGGAACGCCAGCCGCTGAGGCGGCCATGCCAACACCGTTGCTGGATGGAATCCCGTAGGTCACTTCCATGGAGTCTGTACCGAGGGCACCAACACGCGCTTCGAGGATGTAGTCCGCGTCCGTGCGGTTCACTTCGACATACAAGCCACTGGTTGTCATCTTCTGCCGAAGGGCACTGATAATATAGTCTGAGTTGATGTAGACGTTGGTGCCTTTGAAGGTCTTCATGTATTCCGTGTCAAGGAAGACCTTGCGATTCGCCAGACCTGACAGATCCAGCTGATCAATCGCGCGATCCACGGAATCCGACAGCAGCAACTGTTCGGTCCCCTGCCGCTGCACCGCCGTACCACAACCGCACATCAGCAGCATCGTCAGGATGCCGCCGGTCAGCAGTCGTTGTCGTGGAAGCACTCGCAGTCGCATCATCACCAACACCGGAAAACAAATCGCAGTCGAAGTCTGGACATCGATGGAAGACGTCGATCCTGTCAATCAGCCAGATATCACCCGCCATCGTGCTCTCCTGAGTCTACCGGGCTGGATCGCTTTCCGAACCACAGGACTGACCGAATTCCCGGGCTCATCAAAACTGCACCCGGATCACCGTTGCCAATTCGGCACTTCCTGCAAGACGGGGCTGGTGATCTGTGACCGTCGCCTGCAGAAGCTGCCGACCTCCGACGCGATTGACCTTTGGGGGGATTTTCCAGACGCCCGCCATTGCCCGCGATTCGGTGATCGCTGTTTTAATCGTTAAAGTCGGCCTAAGCCTCCTGTGTTCCTTATTTTGCCTTGTCCCTGGAGGTGTACAAGGCATCAGATTCGGACCATTTGAGGGGAGTTTCCGGAACCTGTTTGCCCATGGGACTTTAGCACCACGCGGGCGGGGTGATACGCGGGTTTCCACTTAGAGGTTTTGTTCTAAGTCTATCAGGCATTGGGTCTTACGCTGTTCAGCTGGATTCGGGTTGTCTGACCGCTAACATCGTTGGGGACAGCAGGCAGCTGTCGATTGTGTCTGTTCCTTCCCCCATCAGTTCTGATGAAACCCTGACTTCTGCTGATCTGCTGGCTGACGTTCCTCGGAGGAGCGCGGAACGCAGATCGGATCCTGCGGTGCTGACATGCGCAGAACTACACCAACCTCACAGGTCCGAACTCGGTCCTCGCTGCACTCCTCGCGTCGCCCATCGCGACGGCGGGGGAGTGTTCCTGCGTCTGCGCACCAGCATCGCGGCAACGGGTTGGCAATCGGGCGGGCATTTGATGCCCCGGAACAGTGGCATGAGCCGATCTCCGCTCCGCAGCCAGCGACAGGAGATCGTCTGCGAGTGGTGCGTCAGTTCCCCGGGCAAAACTATATGCACCCGGTCACACCGGACGATGTGCGGGAGCGTGTGCTGCAATTACCGGCCGAGTTTCGGGAGCGACTGGATGTGGTGCAGCTGAGTCGCATGACGCGAAAACGCCGGTTGTTCCCCTGTTACGGGCTGCAATGGGGCACGGCCGTGTACTTGTATCCGATTGAAGAGTCGCTGGAAGAGCTTTACGTGCAGATGCCGCGTCCGGCCCAGCGGATCGAAACCGAGATGTTCGGTGGTCGCTGGGTGCAGGATGGTCCGCTGTGGCGACTGATCTGGACGGCGGACACCATTCGGGACTACTACCTGAACAATGTCTTAATCCACGAAATCGGTCACATCAACGACCAGCGAAACACAAGTTTTCGCAAGCGTGAACAGTATGCAGACTGGTTTGCTGTGGAGTACGGCTACCGTGCTTCCCGCGGCCGCAGTTCTTCATGAAACGTCACCACCCTGCCCTGCACTACCCTGCCCTGTGGGACTCAGGAAGCCCAGCCGGGTTTCGGGGTGTCGTGAACCGTGCGTGGCGTGGCGATCTGCAGCGCGGTGACTTCTTCAAGTAGTTCTCGTGTGCGGGTCCGGTCGGTCGAGATTTCAATCCGCAGTCGATACGTAACGGATTCTCCCGGCTGCAGGGTGCGTAGTCGCCCTTCCTGGCGCTCGACACTGCGGGGGTTCGGAAACGTACTGCCTGGTTCCAGTCCGGTGACGTAACCGTCCTGTCGTGCCTGCGTGTTTTTCCAGAGTGTAAACCAGGGCAGTGTGCTGGTGTCAAAACGCACTGAAAATGCTGTCTGCGAATCCGGATCTGCGAGAACACTCACGGCCCAGCCGTCCGTGTCTCTGGCTGGCTCCGCAAAATACACCTGTTCGGCAAAGCCTGGCGCGGGGGCTTCATACAAGTTCCACATGCTGATGCCTTCGGCGGCACGAGCATTTCGCGGCGCCAGTTCCCGAACCGCCGTATGCAGGATGGAACCACGGCCCAGAAACGGTTCGCCAACATTGCAGTGATACAGGATCTCGGTTTCTGCCGGCGTGCCCGCCATGTTGGTCACGGTGTCGGTGATCTCAAACTCATTGGAATTCAGTTTCGTTCGCAGAGTGGATTGCAGGCGGAGCCAGCCGCCAAACAGACAGCCTTCGTCCACCACCCCGGTCAGACTCAGCCCGCCATCGTCCAGCGTCGCTGTGACCAGGTGGGCGGGAAGGTTGGCGATCCGACCATGCAACGGCAGGAAGGGTTCTCCGATCACTTTACCATCCGCGTCCCGCAGGCAGTCCTTGCCGGGAGCACCATGCCATCCGAGGCCACACCGCGCGATCAATTCATTGAATCCATCCACCCATCCGATCCCACCCAGTCGCATCGGGTCGACAAATGACGGGTGCACGGGCCGCTGCACCGGGGAATTCCATTGCACCGGTACGCCGTCGATCAGCCCCTTCCAGACACCCATGCCACGTGTGGGCAAAACCTGCAGGCTCAGTCTCCCATTGTTGAGCGTCACGACATCCACGCCCTCTGACAGTCCGCCTTTGAGTCGTCGCATGGTGATTGAGCCCACACCATCCGGAGTGCTCAGCCCGGAGAGCGTATCGTGGATCCCTTCATCGACGTTCAGCAGTTCAAGTTTCATCAGTGGATTCCTGGGGGGCAGGGTTCAGTTTTCAGTTTTCAGTTGTCAGTTGTCAGTTGTCAGTTGGCCGACAGTTTTGCCTTGTTGGTTGTGGCCGCGGGGAACGGCGTCGTTGAGAATCTAACGGGGCGGACGGATATGAGCAAAACGCTGCTGAAAGGCGGCAGCCTGTTTTTGCGTGGTCGTCCACAGGAACAGCTTGCCAGCTTCATCTGCGCGAACATCAAAGCCCAACTCAAATTTGCCCCCTAATTCCCGCAGCATTCCGAACGGTGACAATCGACCATTGCGTGAATACGTGATTTCGGCGAGATCCCGCTGTTCCTGCGACAAAGCATTGCTGCCCTCATAAAGAGGAATCGCCAGCTTTTCTGCGACCGCCTGGACCAGGCTGGCGACGTCTGCGTCTTCAACGTCAAATGGAATGGATTTCAGCCAGGTGGGCAGGACATCCGCGGTGGATTCTGCGGTCTTCCAGCCGACGGGCCATAGGTTGGAGGATTCGTCACCCACTTCAATTTCAATCGCAAAGCGTCCGGATCGGGTCAAAAGAGGGCGATAGCCCAGTCCGTACTGGGCGAGCACGATGGCGAGTGCTGTGCCGCGGCTGATACCGGTGAGTTCCAGACTTTCCGGGGCTGATTCGGGTCGCCTCTGCAGGGAAACCTGAAAGGCCTCGTCGGTAAACCCAAGACTGATCTCTTCCGGAATACCAAGGCTGCGGACGGTGCCACCTGCCGTGGACAGCAGCACCGGGTTTTCCAGCGGTGTGCTCATCAGTTTCGCGAACTCCTGAAACTGGGCTTCGGTCAGCCCCCAGCGTGGGTTGCCCGCTGGAGCTCCCCCGGTTCCGTGTTCCTTCAATTCCGTCAGGTATTTGCCCAGGTCCGCACGATCGGCGATGGAAAACACGCGGCTGGCGAATTTCAGACTGCCATCCGGATTCATGCCGCCGACGACCAGCACCAGGTTGCGTCCATCCTGCAACTGTTCTTCGACCCGGATCTTTTCGCCGGGGACGGCTTCGCGGAACCTTGGGGCGTGTCCGAGTTCCTGCAGGATTCGGCCCCACTCCTGCGCACGCACTCGGTAGGTGGGGGCAGACTGGATCAGAATTTCGAGGCTGAGCGTGCGTCGGATGGC
>JBDKIW010000392.1:0-2931 GCA_039796955.1 Planctomycetota bacterium | reverse complement strand
CCCATGAGTATCTCCATTCGAAATCTCTCCAAACGGTTCAGCAACCATGTGGCGTTAAACAACGTCAGTCTGGAAGTGCCGTCGAATAGTCTCACAGCACTGCTGGGACCGTCGGGTTCCGGTAAAACGACGCTGTTGCGAATCATTTCCGGCCTCGAAACCGCCGACGAAGGTACGATCCTGTTCAGGGATGAGGACGTCACCGAACGATCAGCTCGTGATCGTGAAGTTGGCTTCGTCTTTCAGCATTACGCGCTGTTTCGCCACATGACCGTATTCGAGAACATCGCGTTCGGTATGCGAGTTCGTAAGGCTCCTGACGGTGAAGTGCGCCATCGTGTTGGCGAGTTGCTGCATCTTGTACGACTGGAGGGACTGGGGCAGCGTTATCCTTCCGAATTGTCCGGTGGCCAGCGGCAACGCGTAGCGCTGGCACGCGCCCTCGCTGTCAAGCCTCGCATGCTGCTGCTGGACGAGCCTTTCGGTGCTCTGGATGCCAAGGTACGTCAGGAACTCAGAACGTGGCTGCGTCGACTTCATGAAGAGATGCATGTGACGACGGTGTTTGTTACACACGATCAGGAGGAAGCCTTTGAGATGGCTGACCAGGTCGTTGTGATGAGCCAGGGGCGAATCGAACAGACCGGAACACCTCAGGCTGTTTTCGATCACCCAGCGACACCCTTCGTGATGGACTTTCTGGGTAACGTCAATGTTTTCCACGGTCGCGTGCAGTCAGGCCGCGTGACACTGGGTCCCTTTAATCTGCAGTATGACGCCTATCAGCACGATGAACCTCGCGACGCCACGGCTTACGTGCGGCCGCACGAACTGGATATTGATCGCGCTCCGTCTCAGTCATCACTTCTGGGCATGATCAAACAAATCAATCCGGCTGGATCTGTACTGAAAGTCCGACTGCTCGTGGAAGAATTCGGCGTCGAACTCAATGTCGATGTGACTCATCACCGGGCAAAAACGCTGGAACTGAAACTCCACGACACTGTTTACGTCCATCCTCGCTCGGTACGAGTCTTCATGCCCGATGCAGACTACTCGATCTGAGTGACAAGGTGTTCGATCGCACGGCGGAGTTCAGGCAGTTTCCGCAGTGAGACTGGCGAACACGTTCTGACCGTCATTACTTACCCCGGAAGCTCGCAGAAGCGCATACCCCGGCAGCGTCTGACCACCAATCGGCAACCAGAGCGTACCACTTCGCTCGATCCGCGGATGTCGTGAATTGGCTGTCCGTTGCAGCGGCAGCAGCACGTTCGTCGTTCGATAACTTCTGAACCAGCGACCTTCAACGCAGGCCACAAACGACCTCGCCGCCACGGTTTGCAATTGCTCCGGGACGCACGAGCCGTTTTGTCGGAAAGCGGCCAGTACACCCATTGAGCCTGATCTCGCTCAGTTGCAGGAGATGAACTGGGCCTCGCATTCAGCTGAACCTGGTCGGCCTTCGCACTTCTCAGCAAGTCATGGAAAACATTTGTCACAGGTATCCGGTCGACCCTGGTCCCCGCGAGCAGGGGGCCAGCACCGGCTGGATTTTCCCACCTGGCACAGCGTATTGTTAAGCTTTGCAAAAGAATGACCTGTGAGATTGCATTCGCCATGGCAATCCGGGCAAGCTGTGAAACCGAGGTTTCTGCAAGACTCCCCGTTTTTCTCGTTGACTGTCCCAGGGGTTCACATGGCCCGTGATTCTTCAGCCACTCCGCAGCCGACTTCCATCAGTCAGCTTGCCGCTGCGCAGCTGAAAATACGGCTTAAGCTGGTGCGGACTCAGCTGAAATCAACGGCCTCCCACTGGAAAAAAGACGCCAGGCATCTCCACGAACTGCGAATTTCGCTCAGACGTGCACTGGCCTGTCTGCAGTTGTTTCGCCCGTGTTGCCGCCCCGAAAAGCAGTATCGCTGGCTAAAGCGAAGGCTCCGGGCCGTCCTGAAGTCCACCAGCCCGGCTCGGGATCTGGACGTACTGCTCGCCCGGCCTCTTGCAAAATCCGGCAAGGCCGGTCAGACGCTGCGGAAATCATGGATCAGCAAACGTCAAAAGGCTCAAAAGCCGCTTCAGCGGCATCACTCCCGATTGATCCAGGAGGGAAAACTCCGAAAACATTCCAGAGCCCTGCTGAAGGCAACGGCCGGAATGAACTGCCCGGAGGTTCTGCCGTCAGAACCTTATCGCTGGGCGCTGCTGCAGTTGCAACAGCAACTGGTCACGCTGCTCAGGGCAATTCCAGCAGATCCCGATATCAAGGCTCTGCACAAATTTCGCATTGCCGCCAAGCAATTGCGCTACACGGCCGAAATCGTGGCCGAGATCACTGCAGACTCCTGCGTAACCGATGTCCTGAACCAGTTGACCGCAGTTCAAAAACAACTCGGTCGTCTGCAGGACGAATCTGTCGCCGCCAAATCACTCGCGCAGGCAGAACGTAAGTCCTCAAAGCGCCCATCCGGTGCCTCAAAACTACGACAGCAGGCCGATTCCTGCAACGAAACGGGCGTCCGACTCTCCCACGAACTGTCCGCGTGGCTGAAACAGGATGTCCAGCCCGTACTTCGCAGACTGGCCGGGCTGCTTGTTCCACCGGAGGCCGTCTCCCTGACCCCAGCCGCGTCGGCCGCGCGAAAGCCCTCGGGTCGGCGGCGCAGTTAAAGCCCATAAGCAGCAGCACACGGCAACCATCGCAAATCCGACTGTCTCCATCACCTCTGCAAAGTGTGTTCAGTGGTCACCCCGGCTGGACCGGTATTCCCCCGGAACACGCTGGTAATCCTCATCCGGTAAAATGAATGCGCCGTCCAGCACCGCTTCGTCCGCAGTGACAAGGTCCGGGTAACGAGCCCCCTGAACCACTCGCACAGCAAAAATCTCCTGCACACCCTGATCGAAATGGACCCAGCCCAGCAGCTTGC
>JBDKIW010000391.1:0-5866 GCA_039796955.1 Planctomycetota bacterium | reverse complement strand
TTCATTGTTTGTCCTTCGCTTCCATCTGCCGTTTGACTTTGTTGCTCCAGGCCTTGCCGGGATCGCCGCCCCACAACGCCCAGGCAATCCGGCCGTTCGACGGATAACCCGGTTCACCGGGACTCCAGCCCTCGCCCTGTTTGTCAACTTCGTGACGAGCAAAATAACTGACCATGCGGCCGATTGTGCTCGGACTCATGGCCTTGCCATTGCTGAGATCGCGTGCCCGTGCAATGCCGACAGCCGTTCCGCCTCGCCCGTGTTCACGTCGCCACTCAAGGCCCTGCTTCGCTTCTGCTCGCACACCTGCCGGCGGACGGAAATCAATACCGGCATATTTCTTGGCGACTGCCAACGTGGCCACGCTGCTGTAATCCGCTCCGCTGTCCTGTTCGTCGTCGTTCGGATCGTCTGGCATGTCTGGCGTGTCCAGTTCCAATTCCTGACGATAGGCCATCATGCGGGCTTCCATGTCCGCTTTCGCTCGCATCTCGCGTTCAATCTGCTGCAACGTCTCATCGAAGTCACGGCCCCGGCTCGCCAGGCTCTCAGTCTGTGTCGTCAGACCGGCTTCAATCGCTGCGATATCGGCCTGCACTTCCTTCTGAGGATCGACCCACGGCCACCCTGGCGGAATCCACTGATGTTGCAGGAAATGGTCTCGATTCTCTTCGTACTTGACCGGGTCAACCGGGAGCATTCCCTGAACGACAGCCCTGTCGATAAACCTCGCCCAGACTTTGCGGAACACCTGTTCAATCAGGCAAGACTGCCAGACCTTAAACGTGATTCGTCCGTCGATCAGGGCGAGTCTCCCGCCGCTGAAATTGTTTGTGAACTGTTTAGCCAATAGCTCATACGGATATCGCAACGCCGCTGCCACGCCGTGCAATGACCACTCGACATAAGGTGCCAGCGTTGTGCCCGGCCGTGCCGGATCGCTGAACGTGATGCCCTCGCCGTCTGCCAGATACTGAATGCTGCCGGGTGCCAAGTCTTCCAGATTGCTCCGGCTCCGGCCGGCTTCGGCCAACGTCACCGGATCAGTCACACCCGTGACGAATGCCCCATGACATGCTGCTACCTGTTCGGCAATCAGGTTTGCATAAACGAAGTCCTTCAAATCCTTCAGTTTCGGCATGGCTGGTGCCAACCACGGAACACCACGCAACTGTCCGGGTGTCTGCTCTTCGTAACAGTGCAGCAGGTCTTCCAGGCTGACCTCGGTTTCCCGCAGGTCATACCCATAGGAATCATTCGGCAGAGTCTTCGTCACGTATGCCGCAATCGGCTTTCCGGCGGCGTTGAGTCTCAGGCCCAATCGCCGAACGGCCGTCGGCGCCAACGGGCCATATCCAAACAACGGAATCCGCTGCGGGTGAATCACTTGAACGGTCAGCGTGACGGGCTTTGCTGGATCGTCATCGTCGGCCATGTGCAACCACGACTCGCCGAAAATGGCGTTACACCGCTCCAGCATTCGCTGTTTCGTGTGCCAGCCTTCGGCCTCTGCCCACTTCTGGAACAGCCATTCGGCAGTTGCTCGAAAATTCTCAGCTTGCGACGGCGTCAGGATGCCCCGTTCCGGCTGCACTCGACACTGTGGGCGAATGCCAACGCCGATGACGTTGTCAACTCGCCCATTGATCGCACTGGCCGCGAAAACGTCGGTTCTGTACAGGTCGATTGCCCTGTCAACCAACGTTTCAAGCTCGCTTTGCAATGCGTCGTTCGTGGTCAGTTTTGACGCCAGCCACTTTTCCCCGCGTAGCCGATCATGATCGGCCGCTTCCCATGCGGTGAACCGCTCCGCGGCTCGCTGTGCCATCGCCAAGCGGATTTCGTGGTCTATTCTGGCCTTTACTCGCTTCGAAGCGAGAGAGGGGCTGACGGTGCCGATAACGCGGTCGAAACGCGTCGGCATTGCGGCTTGTTGCACTCGCTTTTGCAAGTCAGACATTGCGGAACCTGACTAGGTTCCGAGACCTGCTGAGTCCACCTGATGCCTGTCGTCGCAGATCCGCAATTCTTGCGTCCAGTTCGGCCAGCCAAGTCGATGTGGCTTCCTTTTGGACCATCTGCCCATCGACGGTATAGGACACAACCGGCGCACCACTCAACAGGGCACCTTCCACTTTGTCGCGGATGCCCTCGAATAACGCCAGACGTTCTGATGCTGATCGTGCCATGCCGCCACTGTCGCGACAACATGCCCAACAATCAACCCGCCTATTCCAGACGATTGGAAGTCACTTCGCTTTTCGCCTCGCTTCGCGTGCCTTTTCATAGGCAATCGCAGCCGCTTGTTTCGGCGGTCGCCCTTCGCGAATCAGCAGCCTGATATTCTCGGCAATCGCCTGCTTTCCATAGCCTTTTTTCATCGGCATTTCAGCCCCTCCTGACGATGGTCTGGAAACGATTTCCACACCCGCACGCCCGGTATTGCGTGGAAAACTCGCCGGCCGTTGCTGTGTGCTGGACCGTCGCAAACTGACCACACTGTGGGCAAGCTCCACAACCCGGAATCCGGTGTGGTGGCGTGTAATGGCGTTTGACATATGCCGGCGGTTTTAATGGCTTCATTTCCACCCTTTCACAAACTTTTCAGCCTTTTTGCCTGAAATAACGCCGTTTTGCGGCTTATTTTCCGCCATTTTTTCCGCCCGTTTTCGCTCAGATTCTAACACCGAATGCCCCACAAACGCCAGATAACAGGCGTCTAACAGGTGGTTTCTGGTGAATGTCTGAACCCATTTCGTGATCGTCCCTTTTCCAACTTGGAATTCCTGCACCTCGCGTTCGGCTGTCAACTGTTTCGCGACTTCCATCCGGCCTTCCGGTCTGTCAGTTCTCGGCAACAACAACGCCGCCGAACTACTGGCGTCAACACTCAAAGCCTGGTGAACCCGCCGCTTCCAGTGATCCGCGTTGTTCTGGTATTCCCTGAACCGCTTCGTTCCGTCCAGAAATGCGACGTCATGCCAGCCCTCGCCGATTCGCAGAGTGACTTTGCTGCGGTCCTTTGGCGCGTGGTACGTCGTGCCTGAATGCTGCTTGAATCCGAACCCCTTGCAGGTGTTCCACGTGCTATTCGTGGCCACGATATTCCGGATCAAATCCGTTTCCCAGCCTGCGTCAATCATGACGATTTCCGCGGGCTTCTGCCCTCCATTCTCCATCTCCCATCCGGCCTCAAATTTCTCAATCAGCAACCTGACCGCCTGGCGAATGGCCGTTGGCAGGTCTGTCAGTTCTCGCTGGATCGGCTCATAGCCGTAGTCAATGCAAAACGGCTGACCGCTGGTGTCGTGCTTCGCAATCACAAACCAGTCTAACTGAGCAGCTCGAACGTCAACGCCAGCCGCAATCCGGCTGCAATCTGCCGGAACCAGTCCCCGCCTGTATTGGCTTTGGCGGTGCATGACGGTCTTCCAGTCCAACGGTTCAACGGCCGTCTCCTTCGCTTTCGCCGGTAACGCCCACGTCCATTGCAGGATTTCGCGTTCGCTGTTGTCGCGGTCGATTTCCCTTGCACCTCGCCATTCGTCGGCACCAACGATGCCAGCGGTGACGAAAGTATTCGTTGCCGCCGAATACCGAAATCCCATTGTCTTCGTCGCCGGCATTTCGCCTTGAACAGATCCATCGGGCAGAATGATTTGACCACGGTGTCTCAGTCTGGCTTGGGTGAGTTGCTGAATCCTCTGGACGTCATCGAACAGAATCCCGCACGCTGGACACGCCCACCGGCTCGAGTTCTCCGCTTCAGCCTCGGTCGTCGCATCGTGGTAGCCAATCAAATTGTCTCGACTGGGTGCCACAAACTCACCGCACGAATGACACGGGAACACGACTTCGCCCGCGGTCCCTTGGCTCCACTCCTGCCAGATCCGGCCTGTCTCAACCGTGACCGTGGATTCCAGATAGATTCGTGCCTGACCACTGGCACGATACGCGCGAACACGCCCCTCCATCTGTTTCAACTTGGTGGCTTCGTCCGACTTGCCGCCAACTTCGTCCAGGTGCGAAACCTCGGTGACAACCAGAACCGGTCCCGTGAATCCGGCCCGTTTGCTGTCGTCACCACCGGCTGAAATGAACTTCAACGCCGCCCCGTTGCTGAATTGAATCAGGCTCGGAGTTCCACCACCGCTCCCGCTGCCTTTTTTGGGCAGGAATTGAGCGTAGCGGCTGGCCTCAATCGCCGGCCTGATGTCCATCTTCCACTTATCGGCTGCCATGTCCATTGTCGGCAGTCCGAACAGGACCGTTTGCACTCGCTCGAACAGATGGTACAGGACCGGGATAACGACGAAGGCCAACGTTTTGCCTGACTGCTGCGGGCCTGTGCAAGCGTACCGGAAAAACTGCCCTTGATCGACGGCATCGAAAAACAACCCGTGTGCCGGCTGTCGTGCTGTTCGGAACCGTTGCCCCTGATACGGTCCATCTGGCAGGATTATCTCGTCTTCGGCAAACTGTCTCAGTCCGCGGTATGGTCTCAGAACAACATGACGGGCGAATACGTCACGGAGGGCCTTCGACGACGGTTTCGCGTACAGGTCCCACGGAATCTGATGTTGAGGGGTCATCATGTGCATGGGTTAGCCGCTCCAATCCCTCCAAGACTTCACTGTTGGCCTCCTCCAGCATCGACCACAGGTCATTCCCCGCCACCCGTTTCAGGTGTTCCGCGAATCGTCGATAAGGCCCCAGAATCGCCTGAACAGTTTCCTCAAAATCTGTCAGCTTGACGATCTGCCCCCGCTGCTCAGCCAGTTTGATTTCCTCCTGCTGTGCTCGTGCCAGGCGATACCGTTCCAGCCCGTCGGATTCCGTTCCGGCCAGCATCTCCGGATCTGACGGAACCGGCTGTGCCTCTTTTCGCAGATACCACCAGACACAAACCGCGTAAACCTCCGCCTCATTCGCATCATCAAATTCAGGAAATGTCGGATCATGTTGAAATTTAGTGAGCGCTGTTGCGCTAACTCCCAGCGTACGGGCAAGCTCCGCCTTAATTGCCCGCCTCCTGTGCCCCATTTTCTTGCCACCTACTGCTTCTCAATCACATTTCAGACCTGAAAACACTAAAATTTAGGGATGGGCAAAGCCTGCTCGTTTCCCTGACCCCCTCGGAGGACCCAAAAATTTTTCTCGGGCCATTACCGAGCTTTTTTCCCAAGTTTGAGAAAATGCCAAAATGGCAGTCTGTCTCACTTCTGAGAATCCGTCATGACAAGGCATTCACCACCTGCACGCGCACCCGTGCCTGCTCAGTCCCGGCCGATGTCGTGAATGTCACCCGCAGAGTAGCCGTGTATTCGTCATCATCGCTGCCGGCCGTGCCACCTGCCATCGTCCACGATACGCCTGTATTGGCTTCGATCGTGATCGGATTGCCAAACGTGTCGAATTCGCTGGTGTCCACGGACACAACAGCCAGACCGCTCAGCGTCAACGCCGCATCGTCTGACGCGATAGCCGTCACGCCTGTGATCGTCCGGCCTCGAATCGCTTCACCCAGATCGGCGTAGTACGTTTTGCTTTCACCCACGTAATGCGTCAACACCTGATTCGACAGACAACAACTCATCTCGCTCGCTCCATTGTGATTGTTCGCGGCCGATACCCCAGAACGGAAACACGGCCACGGCAACCGATAGCCGCTGTCCGTCCCCTGAACTCAGCAACAACGCCACCGCCGTAAGTCTGTGCCGTTGGTGTAACCCCCGAATCCGCCAACGCTCTCCCCGCCGCCCTGTAGCCTTGGCTGGCATACCCCCTCAATATAAACCGGCCCGTGCTCATGTCATGCCTTGCTTAACGTAGTCGTTGACCGATTCCCTGACGCATCCAACCCACT